>NZ_JBVJMV010000007.1:0-322126 GCF_055584025.1 Streptomyces sp. NPDC104309
CACGATGACGCCCTTGCCTCCGGCTCGGGGTTAGCACCACCTCTTCCCCCAGGGGACTTCCACCCCCAAGCAATCGCCCATGCTGGGCGCACAACGACGAAGGGCCCGGCCTGCCGGGCCCTTCGGTTCTCTCGCTACCGCGCGCTGCGGGACTACTTCACGTCGACGAAGTCACCGGTGGCGTTGACTGCGGGAGTCGAGGTCGTACCGGCGAAGCTCCAGCGCCAGTAGCCGTCCTCCACCGCCTTGACCGTGGTCTTCAGCGTGCCGGTGTTGGAGCCCTTCACCGTTTTGACGGTGGTGTATGTGCTGCTGTTCTTCTTCCGGAACTGGAGTTTGACCGACTGGGACGCGTAGCCCGCGTACTTACGGGTGTCCCAGTTGGCCCGGTCCAGCTTGCCCGTGACCGTGATGGTGCTGCCCTTCTTCACGGGCTCCGGGGAGGCGTTGGCCGTCAGCCGCGACAGCCGCTGGAACCTGACCGAGGAGAACGTGTCCTTCTCGGTGAAGTTCCCGTCCTTCCCCCATGCGCCGGCGTAGACCCGCCAGGTCGTGGCGTTGGTGTTCCACAGGTATCCGGGATCGACCGTGATGGTGAGGGTGCAGGTCGAGGTGGTGGCATTCGCGGCCTTGCACTTGGCCCGTTCCCCGTCCGGGTGGAACCCGAAGCCGTACAGGTCCGGGTTGCTGTCGCGGCCCCTCCAGATGTAGGAGAGAGCGTCCTCGATGCCCGAGGAGTGGGACGCGGTGACGGAGACCGTCACCTTCTTGGTGGCGGTGGTACCGAGCACGATCGGCTCTCCACTGTTGACAACGACCTTGCTGATCACCGGGGCGGCGTCCGCCCGCGTCAGCGCGAACGAAGGGCTGCTCGCCTGAGAGACCGGCACGGCGAGGGCGGACAGGGCCAGGGCGCCGGAGACAGCGGCAACAGTGGTACGAATACGCATTTGTTCCCCAAGTCTGGTCTGTGGGTCTGCTGACCCGACGGACCAGACTTGGGGCGAACGTGAAAGGTTGCACACAAAGATGGAATCTTCGCGGAGATCGATTTGAGACGGCCGACACCCCGCTCCGCCCCGTCAGTCGAACCAGCAGTTCCTGGCCGGCTCCGCCGTCCGCGACGGATCTGCCGAGTGCTTGCCGTACCGCTCGATGTGGTCGTGGACGACCTGGTGGTCGGCGTGGCCGGGTTGACCTTGCGCCAGCGGATGAGCGCGCCGCCCTCGCGGGTGGCGGTGATACGAGCAGACATAGACGCGCCGCCCCCTCTGAGACGCTGGGCAGATGCTGACTGAAGAGGCAGCGCGAGGGCTCGTTCCGGCGGAGCTCGCACGGACCGGGGGAGCGATGATAGAAGACCTGGACCTTGCGATCTCCAGGGTTGAATCCGTGTCTTTCGGGTGGGTGTTCCACTGGTGCGCGCGACGGGACATCGATCGCCCCGCCGGCCGGCGGCCAACACTCGGCGGGAACGGCCCTTTCTTGGTGGATCGGGAGAACGAGCGGCTTGTCCGAGCTGCAACCAGCAGGCCCGTACCCCGACAGACCGCGGACTGTGAGCGTCGCGGCGGTGCGGTTCCGGTCATCGCCGGGGCGATCCAACCGAGGTAAGCGATCACCGTCCCGGGCAGCGGACCGCAGCAGTGCAGCGCGAAGAGCGCGGGCCGGGTCACTGCGACGTGACCCGGCTACCCGACCGGCGCCGGGCATCGCCACCCGTTGATCCGTACGAAACCGTTCAGGTCCCGGCCGCAGCGAACGGCAGGGACGCGTACCGCCGGACGTAGTTGCCGTCGGCGAAGGTGCCCGCTGCCGCGTCGACCTCGAAGTCCGGGAAGCGGGCCAGGAGTTCCTCCAGGGCCGTTCGGGAGACCAGGCGGGCCGCGGAGGCGCCCAGGCAGTGGTGTGGGCCGTGGGTGAAGGCGAGGTGCTGGGGGCCCTCGCGGGTGAGGTCCGGGTGGTGGGCGGTGGGGCCGAAGGCGCGTGGGTCGCGGTTGGCGGCGGCGTAGAGGAGAAGGACCTTGCGGCCGGCGGGGACGGTTCGGCCGTGAAGGGTGGTGTCTTCGGTGACGGTGCGGGCCAGGCACTGGACGGGGGAGGTCAGCCGGAGGAATTCCTCGATGGCGGAGGGGAGCAGGGCGGGGGTGTCCAGGAGGGCGCGGCGTTGCCCGGGGTGGGCGGTGAGGAGTTCGGCGGCGCCGCCGAGCAAGCCGGTGGTGGTGTCGTTGCCGCCGGCGACCATGGTGAAGGCGAAGCCGAGGATGCGCAGCAGGGTGCCGGCGTCGTCGGACGGCATCAGGCCGACCAGGTCGGAGACGGTGTCGTCGGCGGGTTCGGTGCGGCGGCGTTCGATCAGCTCGGTGAAGTAGCCGAAGAGGCTGGTGACGGCTTCGGCGGCGGTGAGCGGGTCGCCCAGCGCGTTGGCCTCGACGATGGCGTGGGTCCAGCCGTCGAAGTGGGCGCGGTCGTGTTCGGGGACGCCGAGATAGCGGCCGACGATGTAGCTGGGCAGCGGTTTGAAGAGTTCGGCGATGATGTCGCAGCTGCCGCCGAGATCGGCGATGTGGTCCAGGCGGGCCCGGACGAAGGCACGGACGTGCGGCTCGATGGCGGCGACCCGGCGCGGGGTGTAGCCGCGGGTGATCAGCCGGCGGAAGGCGGTGTGCTCGGGCGGGTCCAGCATCACCATCGGGGCGACGTCGGTGATGCCGAGGCGTTCGCGCTCGCCGTAGGTGATGGTCAGGCCGTCGGCGGAGGAGTAGCGGTCGGTGTCGCGGGCGGCGGCGAGCACGTCCGCGTAGCGGGAGAGGACCCAGTAGTCGCCGTCGGCGACGTGGTGGAGGGGGTGCGCGTCGCGCAGTGTCGCGTACATCTCCCACGGCGAGCGCCAGCTCTCGCCGGCGCACGGGGCGAACGGGGCCTGATGAGATGCGGTCATGCCGGGAGGGTGGGGGCGGCGCCCGCAAGAGTCAATGGCACCTGCGGAGCCACGCCCTGGACGGATCTTCCGGCCGGGGCCGAGCGGTGCCTGGCCGAACGCGGCTGAGTCCGTACCACCGTCCAGGACATCGCCTCAGCCGCCGGAGTCAGCCAGCCACCATCGGCCACCACCTCGGCAGAGCCCTGGTGACGGGCAACAACTGACCGGACCCCGGTCTCAGTTCCGGTCTCATTCACGCCCGTACAGCAGCGGCCATCGCCTGCCCGCTGCCCGACTCCGTGGCAGGTCAGGACACCCACGGCCTCCGCCGGACCCCCATACGGACATGTGGAAAGCGTGTCGGGGGCAACCCCTCACGAGTTCGAATCTCGTATCCTCCGCCATTGCTCTCACCGGGCAATACGTCGAAGGGCCCACCAAGACCGAGCTTCCGGGCGGTCCGCCCGCCCGCGTCGGACGGGGCAGCGTCCGCGACCGCAAAGCCTGCAGCGGCCGCCGACCCTGACGTCCAGTCGGTCGACCTGACGACCCCCTACGGCCGGGCATAGAGAGCCCTGGGCCTACGCTCGGGCGCCGGTCGCTCGTATTCAGGCCGTGACACCTCGCCACGTTCACGGTGGCGCACCCGTGCCCTACGGGCGCCAATGCAAAACGGATCGTCCGACACTGCCTACGAGCCAAGCGTGGCAGATTCAGAAGGCGCTCACCGAGCGGGGCGGACACCACACGACCAGCGCAGAAGCCTTCGTTGCCGTACGAACGGACGAGATGCACGGGCTCACCCGCCTAAGGGCTGTCGCGTAATCCGTGGTGGATCAGCGCGCGGCGTCAGATGCGGTGCATCGCAAGGCGGAGGGACGTCCGCATACTGGATGTATGCGGACGTCCCGACAACACGGCGCGGTGCCGTAGCTGTCGTCGCGCGCCCGCCAGGGATGACGGGACAGCCCTCAGATTGTGTCCGTTTCGAGTACATCGCCCAATGGCTGGTACCGGGGCTCCGGCGGTCGGACCGGAGGGCCGTATGTAAGCAGAAGGCAGAGGTAACGGCTCCTGCTTGGGTCCGGCGCGCCCGTGGATGCGAAGGAACCGCGACTTGGTGCAGCGCCGTCCAGCCGAGACTCTGCGCAGGCCCCGATGCTGACGGAGCCCCGCGGGCGCGTCCATAAATGGAAAGAAAGTCGGTCTGAAAGAACAGAGTTGCCGCCATTAAAGAACATCTACTGATCATATTTGACGAGATTACGACATCACGTGCTGCACGATGACGTCGCTCACTAGTCTTCGACCAGGAGCGAGACGACCATCTCGCCTTGGTCGAGAGACCGGAACTATTTGAGCGCGAGGAGACAGCACCATGACCGGGCAAAGCGGAAACAATCCGCCGGTATACACCGAGATCATCGAGGTGACACCCGAAAAGTGCTCGAGCTGGATGACCAAGAGGACATGCAATCGTGTCCCCCTGAAGCGCTCCAATGTCGATAAGTTCAAAAACATTCTCCGCAATGGGGCCTTCCGCACCACGCATCAGGGGTTCGCGCTCGACTGGCATGGCTGCCTCATCGACGGACAGCACCGCGCCGCAGCAATCATCGAGACTGATTCGACCGTGACCGCGCAGGTCACGTATAACCTCACCCCCGACACGTTCACCGCCATTGATGGTGGCCGTGTCCGCACTGCAGGCGACTTCGTCGCACAGATCACAGAAATGAAGCAGGCCAACGCCAACGTGTACGCGGCCGCGCTGAAAATTCTTGCCAACCGTGCGGCGGGACACTCCTGGACGCGTTGGACCACCGGCCGGCTCACCGCCGAGAAGCTCCAGGAACTCGTAGTGAAGTGGCCTGTCCCCGAGGAGCACATCCTCCGCCTGGTGAACAAGGGAAAGCAGTGCCATGCCAGCGCAACAGGCTTGATCGTGGCCTACAAAGTCATCACGGAAGTATGGCCGGAGCACGCCGCAGACTTGTTTTTGGACGGCATCGGCGACGCGAGCCGGGAATTCGTCGGGCGAGACCCCCGGGCCATGTACACGAACACCATGCTCAGCGTAAACCGCGGGATGGTCAGCCGGGACAGTGTGCAGCAGTCAGCGCAGGCAGTAAAAGCTTTCAACGCTCTTGTCTCTGGCGAGACCATCGGCACCCTGAAGAAGATGAAGTTGGGTGGCATCAAAACCGTTCTCGATCGAAGGACCGGCGAGGAAGTCCAACAGGAATACCTGGCGGATCGCTACCCAGAAGTCATTTCGCCCACAGTTGTCCCCAATGACAAGTGGCTCGGGGAGGACAGCGTGAGGCCCTTCGGTTAGGAAGGCTGGGACCGCGCCACACTGTCCGAGGAGCGGCTCTCGATGCCGTGCTGCAGGACGGTGGCGCGGGGAAACCGTGGGCGGCCCGCGCTCGACCTCAGCCCCTGCTGAGAGGTCGTGAACCAGGCCTACGGCGCTGAGGCGCCAGCCTTGAACCAGGAGTCTGGCATTACTATTCTCAGTTCTGGTCTCATTCACGCCCATTCGGGGCCGTTCGAACGCTCACCCCCGGCCTGCTTTGTCACAGGTCAGGACATTGATGTCCGGCTCCGCACCTCTCCGCGAACATGTGGAAACCGTGGTGGGGGCGCACCCTCACGAGTTCGAATCTCGTATCCTCCGCCATTGCTCTCACCGAGCAATACGTCGAAGGGCTCCGCTGCATGCAGCGGAGCCCTTCGACGTGTGTGACATGGTCGCCGCCGCCGGCATCGATCCCGGCGACGGCGACAGCTGCCGCTGGGCCGCCGTACGTCACGCCGACGACCACATCCACATCATCGCCACCTCATCCGCGAGGACGGCCGCCGCCCCGACCACCACCGCTCCGGTAAACGCGCCCAGGCCGCAGCCCGCCTCATCGAAACCGACTACGGCCTTCACCGCGTCACCCCAGGTGACGGCACCGCCGCCGAGCGGCCCACCAGCGCCGAACGCCACGGCCGGGACCGCACCGCGCGGGAGGAGCTGCGCGAGACCGTCCGCCGCGTGGTCTCCGGCGCCGCCACCGAGCAGGAGTTCTTCGACCGGCTCAAGGACGCCGGGCTCCTCGTAGGCACGCATGTCCTGCCCTCCGGCGACCTGCGCGGCAAACACCGTCGCCCTGCCCGACGACCGCGACAAGGACCGCGAACCGGTCTTCTGCTCCGGCTCGACACTCGCCCCGACCAGCCCCTGCCCCGCATCCAGACCCGCTTCGACACGACTGTCATCGCGTCGCCACCGGACGGCAGCCGCCGCAGGAACCATCCGCGGCGGCAATCCGGGCCGGCCGCTGCCGGGCGCACCGCCACGCACGCCGCATGGGCGGCCATCGTCGTCCTCGACCAAGGCGACGACGGTGCGTCAGCCGCGCAGATCGCGGCTGTCGCGAAGTCCTTGTTCGGCTCCTGTTCGGGTCTTGTCAGATTCCTGTCAGATCTCCCGAGGTGGGACAACCGGTGACAACACGTCACCCTCTCCCCGGTGCGGGGGGTGCTCCTGGGATTCCTGGGGCGCTGAAGCACGACCAACAACGAGGAGACACCATCGTGAGACAGGTCTCACGCGCGCTGACGGCTGCCTTGGCGGCCGTGGCGCTGGCGGCGGGTGTGCCAGGGCCGGCGCACGCGCAACCGGCCGCCGAGTCCATACCCGGCGCGCCGCCGGGCGCCTCCGGGGAGCGGCTGCCGGAGGGGTGGCGTTTCGAGGGCGGGGAGCTGATCTGGAGCTCGCCCGAGCCCGTGGGCATGGGCGGCGCCCTGGTCGAGTTCCGCTCCGGGGAGCGGACCCTCGGCGTCCCGGAGCCCTCCCCCGACCAACGCACCTTCCGGCTCCGCCTCGACGGGGCGAGGGTCGGACCGGTGAGCGAACTCCAGGTGGTCGCCGGTTCGCGGCGGCTGGATGCCGCAAGGGCCGGCCAGGCACACGGTCAGCGGCGCTCGTCGGCCGCGGCGGCGCCCCAGGACCCGTTCCCCGCCAACCCGGTCGACCCCGGTGTCGCCGGTAAGTACCGCACCATCAGCGGTGAGTACGTCCTGAAGTCGGTGAGGCTGCCGGGCTACGCCAAGCCCGTGGAGATGCGCGCCACGGTCGTCGGCCCGACGGACGCGCCGGGGAAGCGACCGCTGGCGCTCTTCCTCCACGGCCGCAGCGCCACCTGCTACGAGCCCGGCAAGAACAGCGCGGGCATGGAGTGGCCGTGCAAGCCGGGCAACAAGGAAGTCCCGAGCTACCGCGGCTTTCTGCACGACCAGAAGCGCCTGGCGTCCCAGGGCTATGTGACGGTCTCCATCTCCGCGAACGGTGTCAACGCGCAGGACGGCCGCACGGCCGACTCCGGGGCGCAAGCCCGTTCGTCCCTGGTGCGCCAGCACCTCGCCCGTTGGGCGGAGTGGGGCGCGAGCCCCGCGAAGGCCCCCAAGGCCGTGCGCGCGACGGAGCCCGCGGACCTCTCGAAGGTGCTCCTGGTCGGCCACTCCCGGGGCGGCGAGGGCGTCAACCGGGCGGCTCTCGACAGCGTCTCCCCGCCGCCGCCCGCCGAGGACGGCTACCGGGGGCCGGTGGGCTGGCGGATCCGCGGCACCGTCCTGATCGGCCCCACCATCTTCGGCCAGAACCCCACGCCAGACGTGCCCTCCATGACCATCCTGCCGGGCTGTGACGGCGATGTGAACGATCTTCAGGGCCAGATCTACCTCGACGGCACCCGGGGCATCGGCCGGGGCACGGCGCTGCACAGCGCGGTGTACATGGTCGGAGCCAACCACAACTTCTTCAACACGGAGTGGACGCCCGGCCAGGCCGAGGCCCCTGCCGCCGACGACTTCTGGGACGACAAGAACAACCCGGACCCGGTCTGCTCGGCAGGAGCCAAGACCCGGCTGAGCGCCAAGCAGCAGCAGACGGCGGGCACCACCTACATCGCCGCCGCCGCGCGGCTCTTCCTCACGGGCGACGACCGGGTCCGCCCGCTGCTCGACGGCTCCGACCGGCGCGCGCCCTCGGCCGACCCCGCCCGGGTGCTGACTCACGCCGTCGGCGGCAACCGCACCCCGGCGATCCGGCCCGACGACCCGCTCTCGGTGACGAACGGGCGCGTGTGCCGGCAGATCACGACGAGCACCACCCGGGCCTGCAGGCCGGACTCCGAACCCGGTAGGTCGCCGCACTTCGCGTCCTGGGCGGACACCACCAGTGAGCCGGGCCGCAACGCGGTCACGGCCCGCTGGACCAAGCCGGGCACCCCGGTCCGCCTGACGCCGGAGCGCGCCTTCTCGCTGGCGGGCTCCGACGCGCTCGCCCTGCGGGTCATAGTGCCGCCGAACACCCGGGGCACCCGGCTCGACGTCGCCCTCACCGACACCTCCGGCAAGCGGGTGAGGCTCGGTCAGGTCACCGTCGACGGCCTTCCCGGCTCCGACTCGACGGCCGCGCACTGGGCGCGTGAGGTCCGCGTCCCGCTGAAGGCCGCCGTCAGCGCCGGCGTCGACCTGGAGCGGACGCAGTCGCTGGAGCTCACCCCACGCAGCAGCTCCGGCGAGCTCTGGCTGATGGACGCCTGGGGCTGGCGCCCCGGCACGCCGGCGGTACGCCCCGTCCCGCTCCCGCGTGTCGACATCGGCAGGCTGACGGTCAAGAAGGGCGACTCCGGCACCCGCACCTACAACGTGCCCGTCCGGGTCACCGGCAAGGGCACCGGCGTGATCAAGCTCGCCGTCCGCGACCCGGAGACCTACAAGTCCACCGTCCGCACCGTGACGGTGAAGGCCGGTGGCTCCGTAGGCGTGTCGATCACGGTCAAGGGCAACACCCGCTACAACCGCGACCTCCTCCACGAGGTCGCGGCCAAGGCCGTGCGCGGCACAGCGGTCGGCGGCGCCTTCGGGGGCGTGCTCGTCGAGAACGACGTCCCCATGCCCACGGTCACCGTGACCCCGGTCGCCGACTCGGTCGCCAAGGGCCAGAAGCTCACCTGGAAGGTGGAGCTCTCAGAGCCCGCCGACACCAACATCGAGACGCGGTTCGACCTCCTGCCGGTGCCCGAGGGCACAGAGCTGTCCACGAAGGACGTCGACGAGGAATGGCTCTCCGGGCTCGGCGAGGCAGCCGACCCGGAGCGGCCCCTGTCCACGGACAGTCCCTCCCTCTGGGTGTCCATCCCCAAGGGCAAGACGAGCGCCGAAGTGTCCGTGCCCACGGTCGCCAACGCGCTGACCGAGTCCGAGAAGTCCCTGCGGATGCAGGTGTACATCCTCAAGGAGGACGAGTGGATGGAGGGCCCCCTCCTCACGGGGAAGGTCACGGACGCGCGCCACGGCTGACGCCCTGGGTCGACGTACCGCGCTGACGGTGCCTGAGCGCACCACCTGGCCGATGGCACCGGCCCCCGCCACGGGGCCGGTGCCATCGGCGTGAGGCGACGAGGGCGACGGCGAGTACGACGGCTGGTGGTGGGACCGCCACGCGGCCGGCATGGACTCCGACGGGCAGGAGGAGATCTCCGACAAGGAGCTCAGCCCGCACACCGGCGACAGGTACGACACGCAGGAGATGGACGGCGCCGACGACCGGCGCGGTGTCCTGCCCGACATCGAGAAGTCCGTCGCCGACGGCAAGCCGGTCCCCTTCAACATCTCCCGCAAGGACGAGGACGGCAACATGCACGGCCACAGCCTGATGATCACCGGGCAGGAGGACGGGAAGCTGCAGATCTACAACCCCTGGGGCACCACCACGTGGGTGAGCGAGGACGACTTCATCAACGGCGACCTCAGCGCGGCCACCGACGACCGCTACTCCAAGGCCCATGAGGGCGATGTCAGCCGCGTCTACATCGAGCAGAACTGATGGTGTCCATGCGATCCGCCCTGCGTACGGCGCCCGCCCTGCTCCTCGTCCTCACCGGCTGCGGCGACTCCGGGCCCGCCGCCTACGGCACCGACGACCGGACCATCACCGTCGACCACGGCGAGAAGTTCACGCTGAAGGTCCCGGCCAACCCCGAGCTCGGCCAGAACTGGTACCTGGCGAGCCCACGCGAGGACGCGGACGTCCTGAAGTACCGGGGCGACCGCGAGGACACCGGCGACGGTGACGGAACCCAGTTCTTCGACTTCACGGCGCTCTCGCCCGGGAAGGCGACGGTGAAACTGCTGTTCTGCCCTTACGGCCGGTGCCGCAGCGCCGACGAGGCCGCGTCGAAGCCGGTCCCGACGGCCACGGGCGCCCCGAAGGACTCGGACCAGGAAGCCGCCTACTACCTCTATACGATCACCGTCCGTTGAGCCGGACCGGAACGGAACGACGATGGTCCACGACCGCTCCCCACGCACCGACGACGAGGTGCTGGCCGCCACCGACATCGAGGCGCTGCTGCGCCACGGCCTCAGCCGCGACGCCTTCCGCACCGCGCTCTTCGGCGACGGTGCGATCGCCGCCGCCGTCACCCTCGACCGGCTCGGTGTGCTGCCGCGCTCGGTGACGTACGTCGCGGAGATCGTCCGGGTCGGCGGCCTCGCGTACACGGCCGGGCTGGCCGAGCCCCTGCCGTCGGGTGCCGCGTCCGTATGCCTGCGGGACTGGCTGGAGACCGCCGCGCAGGTCGCCGGCACACAGGATGACGAGGCGCGTGCCGCACGCTGGCTGGACACGGTCGCCGAGCTCATCGGCCTGCGCCGCGGCAGCCGGGCCGCGACGGCGGGGCCCGGTCCGGCCTGATCCAAACGAGTGATCGGCACCTCTCGCTGAGCGAAGCACCAAGGTCCCTGGTCGGCCTACGGGGTCGCGCAACGCAAGGAATAAGGAAGCCAAGGAGGCCACGCATCTATGTGGCTTCAAGCTGCCGTCGAGGACATGCGCATGCTGTTCGGCTGGGTGCCCGTCGATGACCGGGCCTACGACCGGGCTTGGCAGGTACAGGAACTACTGACCAAGCGCGGGCAGCACCGCAGTGCGGGCGCAGTGGATCTCGTCGTTGCCGCCACCGCCGAACCTGAAGCCTGCACGAGGTATGCACCCGAGCGAGCTTGCTAGCAAGCTAGTGTGCTAGTGTTTTGTTGTGGGAGACGAAGATGTGAAGCAGTTCAACGTGTACCTGCCGATCGGACTGATCAAGCAGGTCAAATACCGCGCCCTCGAGTCGGAGCTTTCGCTGTCGGCGCTGGTCGCCGAGGCGCTGCGCGCCTATCTCGAAGCCCCCTCCCCCCAGCACGACCAACCGTCCGGCGAGGCCGGCGAGTCCACCAAGGAGTACTGAGATGACGACCGAAGGCATCGAAGCCGTGTTCCTGGAGACCCACAACTGGGGAAAGTCCGCGAAGTTCTTCCAGGGCCTGGGCTACGAGCTGGAGTTCACCACTGACCACAACTCCGGCCAGCTGCGCAACGGCGACGGTCCGACCCTCTTCATCGCCGAGGTTCCCGAGGACCGCGAGCCGCAGCTGCAGCTGGTGCTGAAGGTGGCCGACGCCGACGCCGACGCCTTCCGGCCCGGCGACGGCGTGGAGGTGGTGACCCCGTTCGAGGACACCCACTTCGGGACCAGGCTGATGACAGTCCGCGACCCCGATGGGCGGCTCTGGAGCCTGCAGGCGCCGGCCAAGGACCGGCCGAAGAGGGAGGGAGCGGGCCATGAGTGACGGGGCAGCCGCGGTCGTGACCGGCCCGGACGGGGCCGTTACTCCGCACCCTCGCCCCAACCGGGGCACCACCGCGCCGCGGTCTCGACATGCCGGTGGTGATGACCGGGGGTACTGATCGCCGCGATCGACAGCACGATCGTGGTGCTCGCCCTCCCGGAGATCCAGCACGACCTGGACATCTCGGTGACCCCGAACTGCTCGGCGGTCTGCCCGCCCGCATCTAGGCAGGACCTGACGAGTGCACGTGCGCGAGCCAGGACCAACGTGGCCGGGCGAAGACTTGGAGAGCGTGTTGGGGGCAACCCCTCGCGAGTTCGACCTCGTATCCTCCGCCAGTGCCTCACCGGGCACGTTGTCGAAGGGCCCCTCGAATCCGCCTTGTGGTGGGGCCCTTCGGGGTTCCGGCGCCTGTCTTGTCCGGGGTGTTCTACGCGTCGGAGAGCAGTGAGTCGTAGGCGGTCGAGTGTCGGCGTCCCGACATGAAGGACAGGAAGTCGTTCACGAACGCGCTGCGGGAGTACCTTGCGTCGGCGTCGGCCACCGTGCATTTGAATCCGGTCCGGAACAGGGCCCGGTACTCGTCCGCGTCGATGAACTGGTTGCCGTCCGCGTCGGTGACGTCGAAAAGCACTTCGGCGACCCTGATCAGCGCGGGCCCGGCGAGCGAGGGGACAGCGGCGGCGTACTCCTCCCTGCTGATGCGGCCGTCGCCGTCGTCGTCGAGGGCCGCCTGGAGTTCCCTCCACCACTCGGCGTACGCGTTGTAGAGCTTGGTCTCTTCCGGTTCGTCCAGATCGAGGCGGGAGGACAACTCCCGGGCCATGGCGGCGAGATCGGGCCAGTCCAGGTAGCCGTCGCCGGTCTGGTCGAGCACGGCGGTGAAGAAGGCGTCAGCGCTTCGCTGCGCCCCGGTCCCCTCGTCGGGTCCGTGCTGCGCGGGAAAGGGCGTGACCAGCCGGAACAGGGCGCCGGCCTGCTTCATCCGGCCCCGCAGCGCGTTCAGCGTCGCGGCTTGGGGGGTGTCGCTGTCCGGGGACGAGTAGAGGAGGCTGGTGAGCGTCTCGGTCCGGCGCCAGTCGGCGGGCAGCAGGCGGGCCAGGCCGGCGGCCATGTAGACGCTTTGCATCAGTGTCCGGGCACCGGGAATCTCGGGCAGACCCGCCCGTCGGCGGAAGGGCTCGGGGAGGGACGCCACGGTGATCGTTCCCAGGACCGGGCCCGCGATCGCGCGGCCCGCCGCCCATACGGTGGGCAGGCCGTCCAGCAGGGGTGGCGCGGGGAGATGGTCGAAGAGCTTGTAGAGGATGATGCGCAGCGCCTCCGTGTTCTCCAGTTCCTCCTGGACCATGTGGTCGTAGTACTGCCAGAACTCCTGCAACGTGGGCGGCAGATGGCCTGCCCCGTCCCCCAGAACCGCGAGGAATGCCTGGTATTCGGCGTAGAGCTGCTCCATGGTGGGCGGGTCGAGCGGCTGCCCGCTCAGTCGGCACATGGTGACGGAGCTCTCGAAGAGCGTCGCGACCACCCAGGCGCGGACCTGGGGGTCCATCGCGTCGTAGGACCGGTTCTGCGCGTCGGTGCCGCTCAGCCGCGCGTGCAGGCGGTTGAGCCGTGCCGCCTCCCTCTGCCGCGCGTCATCGTCGGCGCCGAACATGCGCTGCAGGCTCACGAGGGTGTTGCGCAGCCGTCGCCACGGGTGCGCGACGAACGTCGAGTTGTCGATCAGGGCCGCGCCGATCTGCGGGTGGGCGGCCTCCAGCACCGTGGCCCTGACCACGGCCAGTGCCCAGCGCGGATCGTTGAAGAACCGGTGGAACTGCGAGTCGGGCCCGAACATGGATCCGGGCTGTGTTCCGGGGGTCGGCGGTGCGGGATCGCCGTGGTGATCGGTGGCGCCGGGACGAGGGTGCCCGGGGTGGCTGCTGCCGGTGTCCTTCACGGGTGAGGTTCTCCGTTCGCGTGCGGCGTCACGCCGCCGAAGCGGCGATCGCGTTGCTGGTAGGCGTGCAGGCACTCCAGGAAGTGCGGCGCGCGGAAGTCGGGCCAGAGCACCGGGGGGAAGGTCCACTCGGCGTAGGCGACCTGCCAGAGCATGAAGTTGGAGATCCGCTGTTCACCGGACGTCCGGATGACGAGGTCCACATCGGGCGTATCGGGAAAGGGCAGGTGAGCGGCGAAGTGCTGCTCGTCGACGGCATCGGCCGGCACCCCGCTGCGGATGAGGGAGCGTGCCGCTTCGACGATGTCCCTGCGTCCGCCGTGATCGAACGCCACGGTCAGCGTCATGCCTCGGTTCGGAGCGGTCAGCGTCGTGAGATCGTCGAAGTCCCGGGCCAGCGACGCGGGGATCCTCGGGTCCGCCACCCCGAGGAACCGGCAGCGGATGCCGCGCGCGTGCAGCAGCGGGGCGTGTTTGCGTACCACGCGGCGCACCAGTCGCATGAGGAAGTCGACCTCGTTGCTCGGGCGTCGCCAGTTCTCGGTGGAGAACGCGTACAGGCTCAGCCACTGCACCCCCGCCGCCCGCGCCGTCTCGATGATGTCGATCACCGTTGTCTCCGCCGCCCGGTGACCCGACGTACGCGGCAGGGACCGCCGTGCCGCCCACCGGCCGTTCCCGTCCATCACGCACGCGACGTGGCGCGGAACGCCCCTGTGCCGGGCTTCGACGGCCGGGCCGCGCGGATCGGCACGGGCCGACGACGGGGGAGGAGTGCCTCCGGTTCCCTCAACCGTCATACGTACCCCCCGGCTGCCGCATCACCGTCCCCCTCACTCAGCAGAGTGCCGGTACCCGCCCCCGGGCACCTCGCAATCTCCGCATATTCACCTGTAGTACGTCAGTCCGCTTTAACGACCTCCTGGCCGGGCCCGGCCCTGACCCGGGAACGGTGCGGGGCCGGGCCCTCCCCGCCCTCCCGCTACAACCTTCCGATGCCGTCAGGAGTCTGTCCGGTCGTCCAGTTCCGCTCTCTGGACCTGCACGAATGTCCTGCACGAACGGCCTGCCCGAACGTCGACCGGGCAGAGCTCCCTCCGACCGCAAAGGAACGCTCACCCATGCATGCACGGCATCTCCTGCGCACCGCGGCCGCCTCACTGACTCTCGCCGCCACCATGCTCGCCGCCGGTGGCGCCGAAGCGGTCGGCGCGGCCGGCACCCCGTCCGGCTGGGAGGTCTCCCTCTCCGGGGACAGCCCCGCCGGGTCGCTGATGTCGGTCTCCTCCGTCGACGACGATCTGGCCTGGGCCGTCGGCAGGAAGGAACAGCACGGCGTCATCATGCGCTGGGACGGGGCGAAGTGGAGCGAGGACACTGCTCCGGGGCTTCCCGACGTCTGGCAGTGGTCGTCGGTCACCGCCGTGTCCGCCGACGACGTCTGGGCCTACGGCACGATCAACAGGGATCAGGCACTGGTGCACTACGACGGCGAACGCTGGACCAGCGTTCCCGCCGCCGGCCCCGCCGACGACTCCTGGCCCGAGGTCCCGATCGAGGCCGTCCCCGGTCGGCTCTTCAAGGGCGGCAACGCCCTTTACACGTACGCCGACGGCGCATGGCAGACCTTCACGCTGCCGCGCCTCGTCGACATCCGGGACATCGACGCCCTGTCGGCGGACGACGCCTACGCGACCGGGATGCAGTACCCGGTCGACGGCGGCCACCCGGTGACCTACCACTGGGACGGGACGACCTGGACCCTGATGGACGAGCCTCCCGTGCGTACCGGTACGGACACGGCCAAGATCACCGCCGACGCCCCGAACAGCGTCTACGTGGCCGGCTGGGCCGATGACGCCCACGGCGGCCCGCCCCTCCCGAGCGTCGCCCACTGGGACGGCACCGCCTGGAAGGACGTCACCGGATCGCTCGCCGACCTCTACGTCCACGCGATCGCCTCCGACGGCCGCGGCGGGCTGTGGGTCACCGGTAACGACCAGGCCGAACCGGCCTTCTCCGAGCCGGTCTTCTGGCACTACGACGGCACCACCTGGACCAAGGAGCCCGGAGCCACGGCACCTGACGGCGACACCCGGTGGCCGTCCTACTCCTTCTACGATCTGGCACCGGCCGGCGCCTCCGGCGCCTTCTGGGCCGTCGGCGACTACTCCACGCCCATGGACAAGAACGGCGACCAGACGGGCAACGGCCTGATCGAGAAGTCCAGGACGCTCCCCCTGCCGACGGCCCGGGGCTGAAGCGTCACCAGTGGGTCCGGGAAACACACTCCTCGCATGTCACTGCCATGCCATACGCTGCCCGCCGGCAGCCGCGCCCCGCACGTCACCGCACATCCGCGGTCACGTCCGGATGCTGCGCGGCGCTCTCAACTCCCGGTCATCCACCGGGTTTCCTCGTGGGGGTATGAACACTGTGCGTACGCGCAGCATTTCGACCGCGACAGCGCTCGCGGTCCTCTTCAGCTCGGCGGTACTGAGCGTCACCGCGGCCGGTCCCGCGTCGGCGGTCACCACGACCATCGGCTCGCCCGCGGGCATCGTCGTCGACGGCGCCCGCCAACGGGTCTTCGTCGGCGACGACACGAACGGCAGGATCGTCGCCGCCGACTACAACGGCAACCGCGTCGACTCGGTGAGCGGCATCGCCGGGATCTTCGACCTGGCCCTGTCCGACGACGGCACGACCCTGTACGCGGCGGCGCGGGTCAGCCACGAGATCGTGGCCCTCGACGCGGCCACCCTCGACATCAAGGCCCGGTACCCCGTGGCCACCGGCATCGGCCCGCTGTACGTCGAATTCGCCGGCGGCAAGGTCTGGTTCACCTACGAAGACCAGTCGAACGGCGATGGCGACCTGGGCTCGGTCGACCTGGCGGTGGGCCCGGCCGACGGGACCGACCCGGTGACACTCGGGCAGCTCCCCGGGGGTTCGGGAGTCGGGAGCCCGCCGCACCTCGACACCGACCCTTCCGCACCCGGACTGCTGGCCGTCGGCGCGACCGACTTCTTCGACACGACCAAGGACCTGATGGCCGTCGTCGACGTCTCCGGCGCCACGCCCCAGGTGACCGCCCGGCACAACGGCGACTACTCGCTGAACGACGTCAGCGACATCGACCTCGTGCCCGGCACCTCACAGGTGCTGGTCGACGGCACGGACCGGCACGCCTACGCGGGCGGGACGTTCACCACCGCCGGCGCCTACCCGGCCGGGCAGCGGGCGGACATCGCCCCGAACGGTCTGGTCGCCCAGATCAGCGGCACGGACGTGGCGGTCTACCGGCCCGGCGCGACCGAGCCGATCCGCACGTACGCCGCCGACGCATCTGCCCTCGCCTGGGCCCCGGACGCCTCCCGGATCTTCGCGCTCGTGAGCTCGCCCGGCGGCTACACCCTCAAGGCGCTCACCGACCCGGCGCTCAGTGTCCCGACCCTGACCGTGAGCGCCCCCGCCACCGCCCCCCGCGCCAAGACGCTCACCGTGACCGGGAAGCTGTCGGCGACGGTGCCCCTGCCGAGCGGTGCCAAGCTCCAGGTCACCCGCACTGACCTGGAGAGTCCCAGCGGCAAGGCGCTGCCCGCCGTCACGGTGAAGGCGGACGGCTCGTACTCCTTCACCGACGCCCCGCCGGCCGGCGGCACGGTGACGTACAAGGTCGCCTACGCGGGCGACGCCCAGCACACGGCGGTCAGCGCGTCCGACAAGGTGTCGGTCCCCTGGACGAAGCCGACGCTGACCCTGAACAAGAACGGCAACGTCTACGACTACGGCACCGACGTCTCCTTCACCGCGCACCTCGGCTCGACCTACAAGAACCGCACGGTCGAGATCTGGGCGAACCCCTTCGGCAGCGACAAGCCCGACAAGCTGCTGAAGACCGGGAAGGTCAACTCCAGCGGCACCATCTCCGCGACAGTGGACATGACGCGGGACACGGACGTCACCGCGGTCTTCAAGGGGGACACCCGCACCGCTCCGAGGACGGTGAAGTCCACGGCGTACGCCAGGGTCAAGATCTCCACCGCCGTCTCCAAGCACTACAAGACGGGCAAGATCGGCTCGACGTCGTACTACTGGTTCCACAAGAGCACCGACCCGGTGCTCACGACGACCATGACCTACTACAAGGGCCGTAAGCAGCGCTTCGACCTGCAGGTCTACTCGGGCGGAAAGTGGCATTCGGCCGACTCCGAGTACTTCCCCCTGGGCACGAACGGGAAGTGCGCGGTACGCCTGGAGGCGCCGGGACAGTCCGGGATCAAGGCGCGGATGCGGTCGACGTACGTGAACGGGTCGTCCGGCGACACTGTCAACTCGACGACGTACGGGCCCTGGAAGTACCTGTACTTCTCCAAGTAGGCCGTCGGGCTGCGAAGGTTCCGAGCAGGCCGTTCGGATCGTTCCGAGCAGACCGTTCGGATCCGAGCACGCCGTCGGGTGCTGGCGGTCCGGTCGTCGCGGATGACCGGACCGCGCCCGGGGACCGGCCCCTTCCCCGGGAACGTCAAGAACCCCCGGGAGGGGGCCGTCCACCGCTTCGGGCGACGGCACCGTGACCGGGGGCCGCACATGCAGTCCCCGGTAGTCCATCTCGGTTTCACGAGTTCCAACCGTCGCTGGACACTTGGAGATCGAGTGGATCCGCCGGGGGCCTGGCCAGAGCCGACGAGTTCGTCACGCTCGTCGGTGAACGTCTTCACCGATGGTGCGGCTCGCTCTGGTTTTCTGGTGTATTAGTGATTTTCCTCCCTGTTTGTCCCGAGTCAAGGGTTTTCCGGAGTTCTTCCTGACCAATTCGGCGATCGAACGCGATACGCGTACGCGTGACCACGCACGGCTCCCGATGGCCCGCCCGTGGTCCGTACACAGGTGAGTACGGAGCCGGAGGCGCGTGCGTCAGCCCCCGTGCCCCCGTAAGGGTGCAGACGACTCCACCACAGAGAGGGGAGCGGGCTTCCTTCTCCCCCTCTCCGGGCGCTTCTAGCGTCGTTGCCATGACGACTGCAGCACTGCGGGCCTTACCGCAAGAAGCCCGATTCCGTGGACTGTTCACCTATTTGGCGATCGCCTGCCTGGGCATGTGGGTGGCGATGTCCCCCTTGCTGCTCGGGGGGTTCCGACGCACCGACGGCAGGGCCGAGCCCGGCAATCTGGAACAGCTGTGCATAGCGGGGGCCATGATGGCTCCGGCCCTCGCCGCGATCGTGGTGGTGCGATGGGTGGAGCGCCGTGACGGCCGGCTGCGCGACGCACTCGCCCTGCGCATGCCGAGGCCGTGGTCCCACGCGGTGCGCTGGATGCTGGCGGCCGTGGCGGTCCCCGCAGGCCTCACCGCCGCCACGCTCGCCATCGGCACGGCAGCGGGTGTCTATCCCTTCGGCGGCGTGAGCTGGGGCGGCACGGCCGCCTGGGCAGGGACGGCGTTGGTGCAGATGCTGGTGTCCCTCCCGCTGTTCTTCGGTGAGGAACTCGGCTGGCAGGGCTATCTGCTCCCCCGGCTCGCGTACGGAAAGGATGGCCGCGCGCGACCGGTACTGGCCTACCTGGGCACGGGGGCCGCCTTCGCGCTGTGGCATCTGCCGACGCTGCTGATGGGCGGGCAGTATCCGGGGCGGCCCTGGTACGTCTCCGTACCCGCCATGGTGATCAGCTGCAGCCTCGCTCTGCCGATCTTCAGCTGGCTGCGGCTGGCCTCCGGATCGGTGATCCCGGCGGTCATCGGCCACGCCTTCGTCAGCACGACCAGCGTGAGCATGGTCAAGCACTTCGCGGAGCCGGACGCCCCGTTGAACCCGCTGCGGATGAGTCTCGCCGGGTGGCCGGGCTGGATCGCCATGGGCGCCCTGGTGGCCTTCCTCGCCTTCACGGGAAGGCTCGCCCTTCCCGCGCCCCGATCCGCAGAGGGCGAGAAGGACGAGAAGGACGAGAAAACGGAGGCGGGGGGTCCGGGCCGGGTTCCCGACCGGACGTCCTGACCCGCCCGTCCGGTCTCCCCCCGTCGATGACCCCATTGGTCCGCCATCGCTCGCGGAACCACCGCGGCGCTCGCAGGCTGAGGCGGGGGTACTACTGGAAGGGCGGCCCCTTGATGAGGCTTGTCGTCGATCTCAACCGGTGCCAGGGGTACGCGCAGTGCGCCTTCCTCGCACCCGATGTCTTCGCCATGCACGGCGACGAGTCGCTGCTGTACAACCCGCACGCCGACAGAGCGCAGCGGGAGCAGGTGCTCCGTGCCGCCACCGCGTGTCCGGTGCAGGCGATCCTGGTGGACGACCTGGACGACCCGGACGGAGTGGGCCACGTGCGCGACACGTCGGCCGCGGCGGGCGAAGGCACCGCGCGCGAGAGGCTGTCCGGTGTCCGGTGACAAACACCTGGAGTGGCTGAAGCGCGAGGGGCGGATCGTGATCGTCGGCGCCTCGCTCGCCGGGCTCCGGGCCGCCGAGACGCTGCGGAAGGAAGGCTTCGCCGGTTCGCTCACGCTGATCGGTGACGAGCCCCATGAACCGTACGACCGGCCGCCGCTCTCCAAGCAGGTCCTGCTGGGGCGTGCGACCGCCGACCGCACCGCGCTGCCCCGGCGCCTGGCGCTCGACGCGCACTGGCGCCTCGGTGTCGCCGCCACCGGGCTGGACATGGCGGCCAAGCGGGTGCGCCTGGCCGACGGGGACGAGGTGGAGTACGACCGGCTGCTGATCGCCACCGGTGTGCACGCCCGGCCCTGGCCGCACGAGACCGAGGCCGAACTGGACGGGGTCTTCGTCCTGCGCACGCGGGACGACGCCGCCCGGCTGCAGCGGCGGCTGGCGGCGTCACCCCGCCGGGTGCTCGTCATCGGCGCCGGATTCACCGGTTCGGAGATCGCGTCGGCGTGCCGCGAGCGCGGACTGCCGGTGACCGTCGCGGAACGCGGTCCGGCGCCCCTCGTGGGCGCGCTCGGCGGAGTGATCGGCCGGGCGGCCGCGGAGCTGCAACGCGAGCACGGCGTGGACCTGCGCTGCGGAATCATGGTCACGGCCCTGGAGGGCGACCCGGCCGGACGTCTGCGGCGTGCCCATCTGTCCGACGGCAGCAGCATCGACACGGATGTCGCGGTGGTCTCGCTCGGCGCGAGGCGGAACACCGAGTGGCTGGCCGGGTCCGGGCTCGGCGCCGGACCGCGCGGCATCGCCTGCGACGCCGGATGCCGGGCGTTCGACGTCCGCGGCATCGTCACCGACGACGTCTTCGTCGCCGGTGACGTCGCCCGGTCCCCGCACGCGCTCTTCGGGTACCAGTTCCTGTCGCTCGAACACTGGGGCAACGCCGTCGCACAGGCCGAGACCGCGGCACACAACATGATCAGCAGCAGTTCGGAGCGCCGACCGCATCTGTGGGTGCCCGCCTTCTGGTCCTCCCAGTTCGGGGTCAACATCAAGTCGGTCGGCGTCCCGTCCCTGGGCGAGGAGGTCGTCGTCGCCCAGGGGTCGCTCTCCGACCGTCGCTTCACCTGCGTGTACGGATACCAGGGCCGCGTCATCGCGGCAGTCACCTTCGACCAGACGAAGTGGCTGGAGTTCTATCAGCGGCAGATCGAATCGGCCGCGCCGTTCCCGCCCACGTACTCCTCGGTGGACCGTCGTCCCGAAGGTCTGCGACCGGTCCCGGCCGAATTCCCGGACCCCTCCCTGCCCACCCACGGGCCATCCGTCACCGTGAGCGGCTACTCACCGACCGACCAGCGGATCACCTTCACCCCCGCCCATGCGTGACCGCGGTCCGGAAGGAAGCCCCGCTGTCCCACCGCCCACAAGGACGCCACCATGACGCATGAAACCCTCCTGCGGCAGGTCATCGACTACGCCAACCGCGCCGATCCCTATCCGCTGTACGCCGAGCTCCGCAAGACGCCCGTCATCCAGGGCGGCGACGACCTGTTCGTCGTCAGCACGTACTGGGAGATCAAGAGTCTGCTGCACGATCCCCGGATCAGCTCGGACGTACGCAACCTCTCCCCCAGCGCCGCCGGAACGCTCCTTCAGGAGGAAGAGGCCTCGACCCTGCCGCCCGCCTTCCTGAGACTCGACCCTCCCGAGCACGACCGGCTGCGGCGTATGACGATGCGCCCGTTCGGACCGCCGGAATCGCCCCGTCGCGTCCACGGCATGCACGGCGAGCTGGCCCGGATCGTCTCCGGCCTCGTCGACGGTTTCGGGGACCGGAAGCAGATCGACCTCGTCGACGACTTCTCGTACCCCTTCCCCGTCACCGTGATCTGCCGGCTGCTCGGGGTTCCGCGCGAGGACGAGGCGCGCTTCCACACCTGGGCCGACACCATCGCCGCCGGTCTCGACCCGAACCCGGACCAGGACCCCGGCGAGCGGCGGCGCGTCACCCAGCAGGCCCGCACCGAACTGGGGCTGTATCTGTCCGAGCTCATCGACGAGCGCAGCACCGCACCCGGCGACGACATGCTCTCCGCGCTGGTCACCCCGCACGGCGCGGACGGGCAGATGACCCGGATGGAAGTGATCAGCACGGCCGCGCTGCTCCTGATCGCCGGTCACGAGACCACGGTCAACCTCATCACCAACGGGATGCTCACGCTGCTGCGCAATCCCGATGTCCTGGAGCGGCTGCGCGAGGACCCCGGGCTGGCCCTCCCGATCGTGGAAGAGCTCCTGCGCTTCGAGCCCCCCGTGCAGTTGCTTCCGCAGCGCACCACCCTCGCGGACATCGACATCGCGGGCACCACCATTCCCAAGGGCGCCTCCGTCTGGCTCGTCCTGGCCTCCGGCAACCGGGACCCGCAGCGGTTTTCCGACCCCGACCGCTTCGACCCCGACCGGGAGGACAACCAGCACCTCGGCTTCGGCAGCGGCATCCACAACTGCTTCGGCGCGCCCCTCGCCCGTCTGGAGGCCCAGCTCGCCCTCACCGAGCTCGCCCGCAGGCTCGACAACCCCCGGCTGGTGGAGGACCCGCCCCCGTACCGCCAGAACGCCGTACTGCGCGGCCCCCGCCACCTGGACATCGCCTTCGACGGACTCCGTGCCTGACCGGTCGCACCGACTTCGTACCGGACCGGTTCGTGCCTGACGGTCGCACCGACTTACCGGACCGGTTCGGTGCGCTTCTCGCCGGAGGATGTGCGAGCAGTGGCCCCCTTCGGGGGCGGCCGACCATCATGGGCTGATGCCGACGCATGAACCGGACCGGCGCGACACCGCACCCTCGCTGGAGCAGGTCCTCGGGCTGATCGCCCCCGGGATGCTCGATGTCGTCGTGGCACCGCTCGGTACCGGCGTGCCGGTGGCCGACGTGGTGCTGCACGACCCCGGTGAGGAGCGGGACGACGGGGCCTGGGCGGCGTCCGGGCTGATCCTGCTCGCGGTCGGTGTGGAGGTCGCCTCGCCCGAGGCGGTCGACGTGCTGCGCGAGGCCGACCGGGCCGGTGCCGCGGCCGTGGTGATGCGGCGGGGCTCCCGCGGGCCGCGGGCAGTGCTGCTGGAGGCGGCCGGCCGGGGACGGACGGCGCTGCTGACCCGGCGGCCGGGGCAGGGGTGGACCGAGGTGCTCGGCCGGTTGCGGACCGCTCTCGTGCACAGCGCCCCGGCCCGGTACGCAGCCCTGTCGGGCGGCGCGGGCGGGGCGGACGGGCTGCGGCTCGGCGATCTGCCGGGACTGGCCAACACGGTGGCCGACCTGGTCGGTGGTGCCATCACGATCGAGGATCCGCAGTCGCGGGTGCTGGCGTACTCGCGGATGGACCACGAACCCGATCCGATGCGTCGGCTGACGATCCTCGGGCAGGAGGTCCCCCGCTGGCGGGTCGCCGAACTCCGCGAGAGCGGCTTCTTCCAGGCGCTGTGGAGCACCGACGACGTGGTGCGCCGGCCCGCCGACGACCGGTCCGCCGAGCGGCTGGCCATCGCGGTGCGCCACGGGTCCGAGGTTCTCGGGTCGATCTGGGCCGCCGCCGACGGTCGGCCGCTCGCCGCGGGCGCGGCGGCGGCGCTGCGCACGGCGGCGCGGGCCGCCGTACCGCATCTGTCCCACCATCGGACGTGGGGCCGGGCGGCGGCGAGAGCGCGTGAGGAGGCGGTCCACGCGCTGCTGGACGGGGCCGCGCATCCGGTGCGGACCGCGCACGATGCCGGGATCGTGCCGCACCGGCCGTACGCGGTGCTGGTGGCGGAGGCGTACGACAGCCGGGCGCTCGGCACCGCTGCCGGGCCGGGCGCCGGGGGCGACGCCGAGCAGCGGGTGCTGGACGTCCTCGCGCTGCAGGCCGCCGCGCACCGGCCGGGGTGCGTGACCGCGCGGTCCGGGCGGCGGCTGTACGTCCTGGTCCCGGCGCGCGACGGTGAGCCCGATCCAGGCCGCACCCTGCCGGCGACGGCACGTTCGGTGCCGCACACCGCGGTGTTCGCGGGCGTCGGGCCGGTTGCGGCGGACCTGTCGGAGCTGCCCGCGTCACGGGAGGCCGCCGAGCTGGTGGTGCGGGTGCTGCGGGAGCGGGCCGCGGCACTGCCGCCCACGGAGGCGGTGTCGGCGGTGGCGATGTTCGGCGAGGTGGAGACCGACGCGTCGTTGCTCCGGGTGCTCGACCGGGTCGAGCCGCTGTGGGACTCCCTGTCGGGGCCCGTACACGCGATGGCGGCCCACGACCGCGCACACGGTTCGCAGTACGGCGCGTCGGTCGCCGCGTACCTCGACGCGTTCGGCGACACGGGCACGGCGGCGCGGCGCCTGAACGTGCACCCCAACACCCTGCGCTACCGGCTGCGCCGGGCCCGGGAGCTGTTCGGCGTCGATCTGGCCGACCCCTCCGTGCGGCTCCTGGCGGACATCGGGCTGCGGCTCACGGCACGCGGAACGCGGCACGGGTGACCCGAACAGCCTTTGACCGAGACGCCGTTGACCATTGAGCCGATCATTCGGTCGACCGTTGAGCCGATCACGCGGCTGATCGTCGAGCCGGATCATTCGGCTGATCGTTCGGCTGTCCGGTGTCACAAAGAAATCGGGCAGGTGTCGTCGTGTCGGTCGAAGACGTGCCTCCCCCCGCGCGCCGAAGCTGTCCTTACGGCCGACAGCCGTGCACCCCGCACAGGCGAACGGCCGCCCGGCCGTCCGGCCGACGTGACAGATGGAGGGTTGTTGTGGTTCCCATGACTTCCGGCTCGGCAGCCCGACGGCGCGGCACCCGGCGGACGGCGGCGCTGACGCGTGCCGTCGAGGACGGGCTGATCGGTCCGTCCTCGCCCGTGGTCGGCCTCCTCGACGTGGACGGTGTGCTCGCCGCCGTCGACGCCCTGAACGAGGCGTTCCGGGGGCCCGCCCCGGTACGGCACACGTTCGCGGCCAAGGCGTGCGGCCTGGTGCCCGTGCTGCGGCTGCTCGCCGAGGCGGGCATGGGCTGCGAGGTGGCCTCGCCCGGTGAACTGGAGCAGGCGCTGGCGGCCGGGTTCACCTACGACCGGCTGGTCTTCGACAGCCCCGCGAAGACGGTCGGGGAGCTGGAGTTCGCCCTCACCCACGGCATCGCGTTCAACCTGGACAACTTCCAGGAGATGGCCCGCGTCGACCGTCTGCTGGCCGGGCGGTCCGCCGCCGGACCGATCGGGCTGCGGGTCAACCCCCAGGTGGGGGCGGGTGCCATCGGCGCGATGAGCACCGCGACCGCGACCTCGAAGTTCGGCGTCGCGCTGCGCGATCCGGGGGCCGTCGACGCGGTGATCGACGCCTTCGCGAGCCGGCCGTGGCTCAACCGGCTGCACGCGCACGTCGGTTCCCAGGGCTGCCCGCTGCCGCTCATCGCCCAGGGCATCCGCGCCGCGTACGAACTGGCCGAGCGCATCAACGCGCGGCTGGGCCACCCCCGGATCACCGGGATCGACATCGGCGGCGGGCTGTCCGTCAACTTCGACGGCGAGGACGACCGGCCGACGTACGCCGACTACGTCGCCGAACTCCGTGACGCCGTCCCCGGCCTCTTCGACGGGCGCTACACCCTGATCACGGAGTTCGGCCGCTCCCTGCTGGCCAAGAGCGGAACGATCGCGACGGTCGTCGAGTACACCAAGTCGGCCGGCGGGCGGCGGATCGCGGTCACGCACGCGGGTGCCCAGGTGGCCACCCGTACGGTCTTCATGCCCGATGCCTGGCCGCTGCGCGTCGGGGTGTTCGACGCCTCGGGCCGCCCCAAGGAGGGCCCGACCGAGACCGTCGACATCGCGGGCCCGTGCTGCTTCGCCGGGGACCTGACGGCGACCGGGCGCGAGCTCCCGGTCGTCGAGCCCGGCGACGTGGTGGCGCTCCACGACACCGGCGCGTACTACTTCTCGTCGCACTTCTCGTACAACTCGCTGCCCCGGCCCGCCGTGTACGGCTACCGGACGGGAGCGGACGGGCGGGTGAGCTTCGCGCTCGTCCGCGAGGCGCAGAGCGTGCGCGAGGTCGTCGAGGAGAGCGGCCTCGCACAGGCGGACGCGCTGGTGGCCCTGCGCGCGACCTGAACCCGGCTCCCGGGGCGCCCCGCGGATCCGGCTCGGCGGGACGGCGTGGCCGCACAAGGGCGGCTCCGCCGGCTGAGGCCCCCTCAGGTTCTTCGGCCGAAGAACTCGACTTCCGCGACGGCCAGTCGGCGGCCGGGGCCCGCCCCGTAGGTGGTGTCCGTCGTGAGACGGGCCCGGACGATCTCCGAGCCGCGCAGATCGAAGGTCTGCTGACCGGGCTGGTCCTTGACCCTGATCTCCTTGCTGACCCGGCTTCCGTCCGCCGAGGTGAGCAGGACGGTGACCCTGGCCGGGCGGGCCTGGGTGAGGAACTCGTCCATCTTGGCCGACGTACCGGAGAAGACGACGAGCTTCAGCACCCGTACGGGCTGCTCGAAATCACACTCCAGGTACTGGCCCACCCCGGTGTCGGGACCTGCGGCCGCGGGCGCCCAGTAATGGTTGGTGAAGCCGTCGAACGCGGCCCCGGCCGGGTGGCCCGGAGCCCTGCTGGAGGCCCGGAACCGGGTCGGCGGCACCGCCTCCGGCGTCCCGGTCTCGTCCTTGGCGAAGCCGAACCAGCCGGACACGTGCGGAAGCGCGAACCACACACCGCACGCCACCACGATCAGCACGATCGGAAGCGCCAGACCGGGGCGGCGCCACAGCCGACGCCGCGGCCGGGTACCGGCGGTGGGCGCCTGACGCGACCGGCGCCGGAGGATCCGGCGCCACCAGGCAGGGCGGACCCCGGGCGGCGGGCCCGGGTCCAGAAGCAGTGCGCAACGGACGCACAGGGTGCGGTCCGGGGCGTTCTCCGTACGGCAGTTGGGGCAGCGGACCGGGGCGACGGGGGGCGGACCCGGCGGTGCGTACGTGGGGCCCGGCGGTACGTCGGGCAGCGCCTCGGGCCCCGGCACCGACACGTCCGGCTCGTCACCGGGGCGACGTGGGGCGGCCGCTGCGGCAGCGACGGGGGGCACGGGGTGCGGCGGGGGCTCGGGATGGGGTTGGGGTGACGGAGGAAGCTGGGGCTGAGGCGACGGCTGGGGCTGGGCTGACGGCTGGGGCTCGGATTGGGGTTGAGGTTGGAGGGAGGGTTGGGGCTGAGGCGACGGCTGGGGCTCGGGCGGCGACTGTGGCGCCGGAGCCGGTGCCAGGGCCGGAGCCGGGGCCGGAGCCGGAGCCGGGGCCGGAGCCGGAGCCGAGGCCGGGGCCGGGACAGCCGAGGAGCCGCCACCGGGCCCCTCCCACTCCAGGAACGCCCGGCACGAACCACAGAACTGCGTCCCCGGCGCATTGCTCTGCCCGCACGCCTCACAGATCACGAGACCTCCAGGTCGAAGCCCACATGTGCCGGAATCTCCGTACGGATCAGCTCCTCCAGCCGCACCCGGTCGACCTGGTACGGCTGCGAGGCCCGGACCCGGACCGTCACCCACGGCCGGGGGCCGCCCGGGAACTGCGTGTGCGGTGTCGACGACCACGCCGTGCCGCCGCTCTCGACGATGTCCGGCTCGATCCCGGTCTCCAGGAACACCGCCTCCGAGAGGCCGCGCCGGGTGCCGCGCCTGCTGTGCCGTTCGACCGCGCCGCGCACCGCCGCGCGCCGCTGCTCGACCGGGTGGTCCTCGTGCGGCTCGACCGCCACCCACCGGGCCAGCCAGGCCAGGAAGTCCTCCGGCGCGCTGCGCGGGTCGAGGTGGGCGGGCAGATTGTCGATGGAGAGCAGGACCGGGGCGAGTACGTCGTCGAGCGCGGCGAGGAACCGTCGGAGGAAGTCCTGTTCCAGGTAGACCGCCGGGAGTTGTTCGATCAGCGGGTGCGGGGTCGGCAGGCCGGTCACGGCTGTACGCATGGCGGTCAGGCCTCCCGTACCCGGAGCTGGTGCTCATAGCTGAAGACCAGTGCGTGCCGGTCCAGCGCGATCTTGGCGGTGGGTTCGCCGCGCTCTCCGGTCACGGGGTCCGCGGGAAAGAGGCGTACGTCCTCCACCAGGTCCACGCCCGGCACCTGTTGCAGTACGGCGAACGCCTCGCCCGACTGGACCGGCCGCCCGAACGGCCAGCCCTCCCCGCCCGGTCCGCCGCTCAGCGGGTTGAAGTAGCCGTACAGGGCCGCCAGCGCCTCCTCCCGTACCCGTTCCGGCACGACGCCCCTGCGGGCCTGCACCGAGGCGACCACCGTCACCCCCTGGTAGAAGGGCGGTTCGACCACCAACCGGGCGCCGATCGGGCGCCGTTCGTCCAGATGGCCCGCGATCAGGGCCAGCGTGTGCTGCGGCGGGACGAGCTCGTTGAACTGGATCCGGCCCTGCTCGTCGCTACGCCCGGCCGGTACGACGAGCAGCCGCACCCCGCCCGCCTCCACGTCCGAGTCCCCGCCGGCCGGGATGCACTGCACCCGGGACGCGTCGGGGGCCACCTCACGGGCCAGCAGTTCGTAGTCGTGCGGGACGACGGCCCGGTGCAGCGTCCGCAGCGTCATCGGCCCGCGCACCCGCGCGCTGTCCACCGTCTCTCCGTCGACTCCGCCGAGCGCGGGCCGCCGGTTCTCCACCCGGGCCACGTACGGGATGGCGCTGCGCAGCACCCGGAGCGTGGAGCGGGCGACATTGCCGCGCAGACCACCGCCGGTACGGTACGCGCGCACGCGGACGGTGGCGCCCTTCGGCGGTACCGCGCCGTAGTAGCGGATGGACCCGTCCCTCTCCCGTACCGCCGGGCCGAATTCGACCCGCCCCGAGTTGGGGTCGAGCGTGATGTGCCGGTCGTCGGGTCCGGAGTGCGCGAAGTCGTCCACGCGGGTCCACTCCGCGCCCTGCGGGCCGCCGGCCGGGTCCGCGACCTCGACGACGAAGTCGCCGGGGACGACGGGTGGGCGGCTCACCGTGAAGGTCTGTCCGGGTACGCCCTCGGCCGGGCCGAGCACCTCGTCCGTCACGGTCTCGGCGTGCACGGCCCCGACGGTCGCGCCGATCGTGAACGCCGTGATCCGGCGCACCACCGGAGGCGCCATGTACGTGGGCTGCCCGGGTTCGGCCGCCACCAGTCGGCAGCGCAGCCAGCCGCCGGTCCGGCGCACGACGACGGCCGGAGTGTGCCCCTGCGGCAGGTGCAGGATCAGTTCCCCGGACCGGTTGAATCCGCCGGTGTCGTCCTTCTCGACCTCGCAGACCGTCCAGGCGCTGCCGTCCCAGGCCTCCCAGAGCAGCGGCGGCCTCAACGGGTCCACGCCGACGCCCTCGACCGCGCAGTCCAGCCGCAGCACGACGACCCCCGCCGGAACGGCCGCCGACAGCCCCACATAGAGCGCGTCGCCGGGCGTGGGCGCGGTGTCGAAGCAGGGGACGGCCCGGCCCAGTGCGAGTTCCTCGGTCCGGTCGACGGCGTCGCCGGACGTCGGCCAGGTCGCGAGGTGGGCGAACTCGCACGGGACGACGGACAGTTCACGGGCCGTCGTGAACACGACCGCTTCCTCCGTCTCCGTACGGACGGTCGCCACCTCCGTACCGGCCCTCACCCGCACCGGTTCGGGCTGCGGTGCGGAGAGCCGGAACGTCACATCGGTGTGGGCGGCCGTGGGCGGGTGGAGCCGGACCCCGATCAGGTCGAGGAAGGTCAGATAGCTCTTCTCCGGAACCCGGTTCACGCGGTAGACGAGCTGGTCGACCATGGTCGCGAAGGCCTCGATGAGGGTCACGCCGGGGTCGGACACATTGTGGTCGGTCCACTCGGGGCAGCGCTGCTGGACGAGCCGTTTCGCCTCGTCGACCAGGCCCTGGAAACGGCGGTCGTCCAGATGCGGACTGGGCAGCGTCACGCGCCGTCCACCTCCTCGTGCTGCGGAATCACATAGAACGGAAAGACCAGGTTCCGGGGGTCGTTGGCGCCCCGGACGGTGTAGCCGATGTCGATGTACAGGACCCCGTTGTCCACCTCGTCGAAGCGGACGACGACCTCGGTGACGTCGATCCGGGGCTCCCACCGGTCCAGCGCCAGACGTACCTCGTACGCCAGCTGTCCGGCCGTGCCCGCGTCCGCCGGGGCGAACACGTAGTCATTGATCGCGCAGCCGAACTCCGGCCGCATCGGCCGCTCGCCCGGTGACGTCGCGAGGATCAGCCGGATCGACTCCTCCAGCTCGTACTCGCCGTGCACCAGGGCTATGGAGCCGGTGGCGTCCGTACGCGGCGGAAAGGCCCAGCCCGCGCCGATGAACTGCTGCCCCATGGACGCTCAGCCTCCGATCAGCACCGTCGGGCATCCGGACACGATGGGCGAGCCGCAGGCGGCGAGGTCCCCGACGCGTGCGGCGGGCTGCCCGCCGATCAGCACCGTGGCGCTGCCGGGCGGCGCGAGCGCGGACGGCGGATGCACCGCGGGCGGCGGCGAGGCGCACAGGTGCGGGGTGCCGACCGTGGCGGCGGGGAGGCCGCCGATGAGCACGGACGGGACGCCGGGCGGCCCGACCGTGCCGGGGTGTCCGGTGGGGTCGCCGACCCGTGCGGCTGCCGCCGCGGCTGCTGACATGGAAGTCCGGTCCTCTCGTTCGCGTCGCTCAGTTCATTCGGATCGCTCGGATCGATCGGTCTGCGGGTCTCTCGCGCCGGTGGGTCTCCCGGGCCGGTGGGTCTCCCGGGCCGGTGGGTCGCTCGGGTCGGTGGGTCGCTCAATTCATCCGGATCGCTCGGGTCGCGGCGGATCGCGCCGTGCCTCCGCGGCGTCAATTGATCTTCACCAGAGGTGCGTTGACGGCCAGGGAGCCGCCGCTCTTGATGTCCGTCCGCTGTGTTCCGTCGACCGCGACCCGGGCACCCCGGACATCCACCGTGCCTCCGGTGGAGAGCTTGACCTCGCCGTTCCCGCCATCGACGCGCACTCCGCTGCGGGACGTCAACGTGACGCTGTCACCGCTCAGTTCGAGGGTTCCCTGACCGCCGTCCAGCGCGACCCCGCGCGCCGCCTTGATGGACACCTGTTGCTTGGCCTCGATGTTCACGCTGCCGTCGCTGTTGATCACGATCACGGTGCCCCTGCGGTCGAGGTCGATCTTCAGCTTTCCGTCACCGGTGAGCAGACGTACGCCCTGTGGTCCGTCCGCGCCGTCCAGGAGTTCCAGCTGGTTTCCGCTCTTGGAGGCGACCGAACGGCGGTTGACGGCCCCGCTGGTCGGATCCACCAGCGGCGCACCGCCGGCGGAGCCGGGGGCGGAGCCGGAAGCGGCCGGGGGGCCGGTCGCCGCGTCGGCCACCGCACCGGCCGCCACCGCCGCCCCACCGCCGCTCGGTCCTCCGCCCACACCTCCGCCACCGCCACCGCTGCCCCGCGACGGCCGGTCCTTCCCGTTGTACAGACCGGCGAGGACGTACGGACGGTCCAGATGCCCGTGCTCGAATCCCACCAGCACCTCGTCCCCCACCTCGGGGATGAACGCCTCGCCGCCGCTCGTCCCGCCCGACTGCGCCGTACGCGCCCAGTCGCTCGCGTACTCGTCCGACAGCCAGGGAAACCGCACCTTGACCCGGCCCGACCCCTCGGGGTCCTGGGTGTCCGTGACCGTCCCGTTGACCAGGCCCGCACACCGCGCCCCGCCGCCGGCCCCCGCTCCGGCCCCGCCGGAACCCGGCCCTCCGCCGGTCAGCCCGAACAGCGAACGCTCCTGCTGCCCGGAGACCGTGAGCCAGGTCTCGTATCCGCGCACCGGGTCGAAGACGTGCCGTGAGGACGTGACCGTGTACCGCCCCTCGAAGGGGGCACCCACCGCGTTGAGCGCCACCGCGCTGCCCGCCCGCACCTCCGGATTCCCCCGGATCAGCGCCTCCAGCTCCGCGAACGATCCGGCGATGCGCTCCGCCAGGGCCTTCGCCGCCTGGTCCACCTGCGCCTGCGCCCCGTACGCCGCGTCCGTGACCACGAAACGCGCCTCGCCGAACGGCGCGGACACCTCGGCCGCGCTCACCCCCAGATCCAGCGTCGCCGACTTCCCCGCGGGCGCCCGCCCCACGAGCGGCTGCTTGGTCGTGACGTCCCAGCCGCGCACCTCGACCTCGGAGACCTGCTCCGCGGAGGACACCCCGGCCCGGCAGCGCAGCAGATTGCTGCCCATCTCCAGGACCAGCGGGTCGCGGTCGGCGCGCGCCGAGCCGTCGGGGGCTCCGCTCGCCTCCGCGGGCCTGGTGATGTGCAGCTGCCCGTCGAGCACATACGCCTGGGCGCCCGCCTCCTCCGCGAGACCGCGCACGAACTCCCAGTCGGTGACGTTGGGCTGGGCGATGTGTTCGAGTACCGGCCCGGCCACGTCCACCGTTCCCGGCTTCAGCCCGGCGCGCTGGGCCACCTGGGCGCAGATGTCGGCGAGCGTCATGTTCTGGTAGCTGGCCACCCGGCGCCCCCGGAACAGCCGGTGCGACTCGTCGAGCCCGCGTACGACGGTGAATGTCCCGGTCTCGTCGAGCTCCACCTCCAGGGCGGTGACCACCCCTTTCAGCAACGGCTTCGGTGCCGTGTCACCGCCCGCGCGGGCCAGCAGCCGGGCCTCGCTGCCGATCTTCAGCCCGGTCTGCTCCAGCAGCACCCGGTCGGGGTCGCGGAAGCGCAGCAGAAACAGGTCGGGGAGCGTGCGGCTGTCGTCGACGTACCCCTCGACCAGTGTGTTCACGAACCTGGGCGGCAGCGGCCGGCCGCCGAACTCCACCACCAGCGCCGACGCGACGCCCGGCTGCGCCATCAGAACCGCCCCCTGTCCCGGATCTCTTCGAGCCGGTTCAGCTCGTCCAGCGCGGGAAGGAGCAGTTGCCGTCCGGGGGCCAGCCGCATCGGGTCGTCGATCCCGTTCGCCTCCGCGATCACCCGCCAGGCGGCCGGATCGCCGTACTCCCGCTGGGCGAGCGACGGCAGCGAGTCCCCGGCGTCCAGCCGGTGGACCCGTCGGGCCGCGAGGGCGCCCGAGGTCGGATTCTGCCCCGGAGTGTCCCCGCTGATCTCCTCCATGGTCACCTGACACACGGCCCGGATCGGCACACCCGACGTAGTGAACAGGGTGTACTTCGCCTGCACTTGGCTCACATAACCGGGGAACCCGGTCAGCCCGCCCCAGTGGAAGACCACCCACGGCGGCGACGAACGCTGCTGCTGACGGGTCTCGTTCGTCGGCACACAGCACGCGAAGAGCTGCTCGACCGAGGTCACCACGCGGGTGTCCTGGGTGTCGCTGGCGTCGAAAAACATCTCCACGGTGAGCTTGCTGGGCTGCGACCCCTGGTACTCCGGCGGACCCGAACTCTTGGCACCCTTGGCCGGACTCCGCTTCCAGGAGGCGGCCTTGGTGAGGCTCAGCTCCTTGGGGTTGAACTGGAAGTCGATCCGTCCGCACGGGCCACCGGGTGTGAGACCGCCCCCGGTCGGCGGCGTCCGCAGTTCCAGATAGGCGTGCTCCAGCTTGGGCCGGGCCGAACCCCCCTTGCCCGCCTTCGCCGCCGCAGCGGCCCCGGACGTACCGGCGGCACTGAACGCGATGGGACCCGCACCACTCACGACGGTCAGCCCTCCATCACATAGCCGTGATGGGCGATCTCGATCGTCTCCATCGCGACCTTGGGCGATTCCGGGGTGAAGGACGGGCCGGTCCACCGGACGGGCACGACCTCCAGCAGCCCCCACTGGGCCACCTTCCGCCCGTCCCCGGTCCGCGCCTCGATGTGCGCCGTCTTGCGGCTGAAGCCGGTCGTCATGGTCGCGAACCAGCGGGCGACCTTCTCGGTCTCCTTGGTCAGCGGCCTGGACAGCTTCACGTTCGAGTACTTCAGCCGGGTCGGCAGCTGCCACAGATGCCCGTTGTTGCCGCCCTCCTCCCGTGTTTCGAGCACCACTTCACAGCCCAGCCCGTCACATGTGTTGAACGACCCGAGCTCGATGTCGTCGATCGTGACGACGAAGCAGACGCTGACGGCGGGATCCTCGTCCTGGGCGGTGGCCATGGCGCGTACCTCTCACTTCCCTGTGTTGTCGCTGCCGTTCGTCAGTGCCGGGTGTTGATGAGAAATCCCGCTCGTTCGCGTTCCAGCCGCAGGTCCGCCTTGAAGAGCCGGCTGAGCGGTGTGTACAGGGCGCGTACCAGCTCGTCGGTGACGACGGGCGCCCCGCCGGGGGCTCCGGCGGGGGCGGAGGCGGCAGCGCCCGGTGCGGTGTGTCCCCCGGCCTCGGTCCCGGATTCCGCTTCCGGTCCGGGGTCCGGACCTGGCTCCGGACCGGGTTCCTCGGGCGGCTCCGGGGGCGGTGGTTCCGAGGTCTCCGTCTCGCGCTGGACCACGGGTGGTGTGTACGGCGGGGGAGGCGGGCCGAACACGACGCTGCCGTCGGCCATCCGCTGAGCCACCCCGGCCGCCACGGCGACGGACCCGGCCGTGACGAAGGAGGGGGCAGCGGGCGCCGAGGCTGCCGAGGAGGCGGTACGACCACCGGAACCCGGCAACGAACGGGGCACCGGCGGCCCACCCGCTGCCTGACGCTGGAGGGCGGAGGGCGGCGCGGGAAGCACACCCGACGCCACCGGAGGCGTGACGTTACGTTGCAGAGCTGCCGGTACGGCGGCTGTCGCCGATACGGCCGGCACCCCCGTCCCGGCGGACGTCCAGCGCAGTGGGACGGCAACGGACGGGGAGGCGGGTCCGGGCCCGGCCGACGGAGCCTCTCCAGCGGCACCGGTGACCGAACGCTGTACGGCGGCTGCCCCACCCGCCCCACCGCCCTCCCCGGAGCCGCCGGAGCCGCCGGAGTAGCCGGAGTAGCCGGAGTAGCCGGAGTAGAGCGTGAACGGCCGGTCGGCGAGCAGCGGCGCGATCGGCCCGGTGGCCGGGGCCGGTGACACGGGCATCTGCAGGGGCGCGACGCGCGTACGCTGCACCGCCGCACCGGATGGGGGCGCGGGCTCCGAAGGGGCGGGGATCAGGGGGTCGTCGCCGAGCAAGGGGGCGGTGGGCGCGTCCGGGCCGGATGTCGGCTCCGGGGCCACGGGCGCCACCGAGGCATCAAAGACCTCAGGGACCTCACCCACCCCGCCGCTCTCCCCGCTCCATCCGAACGGAGCCGCCCCGACCGCCGCCCCCGTCCCGGTCGTATCCGGACCCATCGACCCTGTCCCTGTCGCATCCGGACCCGTCGTGTCCGGACCCGTCGGGTCCGGCCTTGTCGGGTCCGGCCTTGTCTCCGGGACGGCGGCGGCCCGGCGTTGCGCCGTGGGCGGCAAGGCGGACATGGGCGCGCCGAGACCGGGCACCCGCCGGGGCCGATCCGGAACCGGCGGCGTCACCGCACGCTGAACGGGAGGATGCGCAGAAGCCGTCAGGGGCGCGGATGCGGCCGATTGCGTGACGAAGGGCTGTTCACCCACCAGTTGGCGCACCGGCAGCTCCGCCACGGCGGCCGACTCCCCGGCCGATGTCATCGCCGGCACACCGCCATAGTCGGCGCGCTGCACAGGAACGGAACCGGCACCAGCACCGGCACCGGCACCGGACACGAACGCGGACGCGGGTACGGACACGGACGCGGGTACGGACACGGACGCCGGCCTGCCCCGAACCGGAAGCTCCGCTGCCCGCTGCACCGCCCGCTCCCCGGACCGCTCCACCGACGAGGGCCGTTCCACCGGCGCCGGGGTGGTGATCCCGTGCACGAGCCCCGTGGGCGCATCCGGGCTGACCAGATGTCCGAGGGGCGTACCGAGTGCGGTGTCCTGCCGGGTGGTGAGCGACTCCTGGAAGCCGGAGGGATCGATGACCAGGCCCTGTCCCTCCAACGTTCGCTGGATGGGCGGCAGTTCTCCCAGATCGACGCGCTCACGCGGAGGCGACGCCGGAACGGGGCCCTCCGTGCCGAGCTCCGTGCCGTGCTGAGTGCCGTGCTCGGCACCCGTAGCCGTACGCCCACCACCGCGCAACCAGGACATCAGGCCCATGGATTCTCCCGCCCCCTGCCCTCTTCGCTACTGCCCGTTGAGGCGAGCGATCTGTGCGACGAACCTCAGACGTTCCGGGTGCTCCAGGTCCAGCAGCTCATCGAGCGGCCAGTGGAAGTGGTAGGCGAGGTACGCGACCTCCTCGTAGAGCAGGTCGGCCGCGTACGTCACGATTCCCCCAGGCGGCCACCGGCGAGATCCACCGCGAACTCCTCCTGGCAGGACGGACAGGTGACGGCCGCGCGGGTATGGCCCTCGGCGTTGATCCGCCGGTAGAAGTCCTGCAGAAACGCCAGGTCGGAGGCGAAGAGGTCCTCGATGATGCCGGGGTGGATGTCGTCGATCGTGCCGATCCGGGTGACGACCCTGGCGATGAGGACGACCGACAGGTACGCGGCGTTCTCGCGCACCCGGTCGTCCCGCAACGGCACGAGTTCGTCGCGCGCGGTGGCGAGCCGCATGACTCCGGTACGGTGCACCGCGCCCGCCTCGTCGACGTACCCGCGAGGCAGCTCGAAGGTGAACTCGGTACGCAGGGTGTCCCGTTGCCCGGACCGCCCGCCCCCACCGGCCGGCGACCGTCCGTCCGGTGCGTCGAGGACCGCGGCCGGGGCCGGAGGCGGCGGGGCCTGTGCCGTACGCCGCATCAGTCGAGTTCCATGCTCTCGTAGGTGATCGCGAGCTTCTCCGTCAGGACCGAGGTGTCGCCGGCCTTGAGGGTGCCGATCTCCAGCGACTTCGGCCAGGCGTTGATGAGCTTGTAGCGCTTGATGGCGATGCCCTCGTGGTCGTACACGATCACCGCACCGTTGCGGCGGGCCGCGGTCATCCGGCCGAACCGGGAATCCTTGATCCACCGTTCGAAGCTGTTGTCCTCGGTGAGGCCCCGGGTCACGGTCACCTCGCCCGCCTTCGGCCGGCCCGGAAGCTTCTTGATGGCGTAGCGGCCGTCGGCGGTGTTCTGCTTCAGCTCGATGACGTCCTGCTCCATCTTCAGACCACTGACCTCGGTGATCTGCTTGATGACGACGCTGTCGAATTCGAGGCCGAAGGAGGCCCCGACGGTGCTGTCGAGATCGGGAAGTGGCACAACAGGCTCCTTTACCGCTCTTGCCGCTTGGATGGCCTCAGGACGTCCGCACTGCTCGGCCCGGCTCCCGCCGGTCGTTCCGGCCGGTCGTTCCGGTCAGTCGTTCCCACCGGTCGTTCCCGCCGGTCGTTCCCGCCGGTTCCCGCCGGTCATTCGTCGTCTCCGTCGGTCATTCGTCCACACCGCCGGTGCCCCCGGTCAGCTGGGAGAGCCGGAAGACGACGAACTCGGCCGGCCGGACCGGTGCCACCCCGATCTCGCAGATGACCTGACCTGCGTCGATGCTCTCGGGCGGGTTGGTCTCGCGGTCGCACTTGACGTAGAACGCCTCTTCCGGAGTGAGCCCGAACAGCGCGCCCTTGCGCCACTCGTTGACCAGGAACGCCGAGACCGTGCGCCGGATGCGGGCCCACAGGGCGTCGTCGTTGGGCTCGAAGACCACCCACTGCGTACCCGCCAGGATCGACTCCTCCAGGTAGTTGAAGAGCCGCCGGACGTTCAGATAGCGCCAGGCCGGGTCCGATGCCAGCGTGCGCGCGCCCCAGACCCGGATGCCGCGTCCGGGGAAGGAGCGGATGCAGTTCAGCCCGATCGGGTTGAGCAGATCGTGCTCGCCCTTGGTCAGCTGGGTCTGCAGGGCGACCGCTCCCCGTACGACCTCGTTGGCCGGGGCCTTGTGCACACCGCGCGACTCGTCGTTGCGGGCCCAGACCCCGGCGATGTGGCCGCTCGGCGGGACCAGCCGCGCGCGGCCCGACGAGGGGTCGGCGACGCGGATCCAGGGGTAGTAGAGCGTGGCGTACTTCGAGTCGAAGTTGGCGCGGTCGGTGCGCCAGGCGCGGATCTGCTGCGGGCTGAGACCCGGTGGCGGGTCGAGTACGGCGACGCGGTCGCCCATCAGCTCGCAGTGGCTGATCAGCCCCTGCTGCACGGTGATGACCGACTCCAGGTCCAGCAGCCCGCGTTCGTACGCGCTCATCAGGTCCGGCACGGCGATCGTGGTGACCTCCTCGACGGCTTCCAGCCCGCCCAGCCCGGTCCGGCGGTCGGGATCGCCGACGTACACCTGGGGGGTCAGCGCCCCGGCACCGGGTGACGCGGGCGCCGCCGGGGCCAGGGTCACGGACTGCGGCTCGGGCTTGGCGGGTGCGGCGCCGCGCCCGGACTCCCGTATCTCGATGAGCTCCGACGTGGCGTTGACCCGGGTGGCGACGTTCTCCTTGCTGCGTTTGGTCGTGACGCCCGGGTACGTCTCCGCGACCTGCCCGTCCCGCTTCACGACCAGCTGGAAGGCGTCGGAGGGCGGATCGTCTCCCTCCGCATCGGTCACCTCGACGGTGATCTCACCGGCCGCACCGGGTCGGGGTTTCACCGCGTACGGCCCCAGCTGCGTCTCCGAACCGGCGGGCAGCTGCCCGGCCGGCCCGTCGTTCCCGTCCTCGGCCGGGGGCTCCGTACCGTCGCTGATGCGCACCACGTAACAGACACCGCCGCCGTTGGAGAAGAAGCCGTAGACGGCGGCGGCGAGGTACGTACCGTCGACGAAGTCACCGAACGTGCCGGCGAACTGGCTCCAGTTCGTGATCAGCGTCGGCTCGTCGAACGGGCCCTTCTGCGCGAAGCCGACGAAGGCGGCGACCGAGGTGCCCACCCCTTCGATCGGCCGGGATCCGGACTCGATCTCTTCGACGTAGACGCCCGGGGACAGGTACGACGGCATGTGAGTCTCTCCTTGGCCGGGGAACGCCCGCAATTCTCGCGACAGCCCCGATCACCGGGAACGGACGCACGGCCGCCCGCCCGTGCACCGGCCGCTGCCCGATCAGGCAACGCGCACGCGCTGTACGGCCCAGCGTGCGCTGCCCCCGGCCGCGTCCCCGCGCGCTGCGTACGCGATCCACCGCCCCCGCACCCTGGGACGGCGGTCGGGCCTGGTGGCGCCGAGTGCCGACTGTCCGGGGACGTGGTGGGCCGGGAGGGCGGATGAAGGAGCTTCCGGAGAGGGATCCCGCCTCCGTGTCCGGCCGTGGAGGTGTCCCCCGGCTCGATGACGTGACGCTCACGCCCGACGTGTCACGTGCGCAGACGTCCCCGTCCCACCGCTCCGTCGACAGCCGCCCGCCCGGGGACCGCCCCGCCCCCGACCCCCGCAGCCTGCAGCGTCTGCAACGCGCGGCGGGCAACGGCGCGGTCTCCCGTCTGGTGGCCCAGCGCTACACCGCCCCCGTGAAACCGTCCCCCGCCCAGGCCCCCGGCTTCCGCAGGGTCAAGGCCGACGTCGCGACGAAACGGACCAGGATCGCCGTCCACGCCCCTGCCGCCACCGAGTCGAAGTCGGCGCAGGACGCGGCGGTCGCGCCTCCTGACGACAAGGAGGCCCAGGGCAAGGCGGCGAACGCGGAGAAGATGAACGCGGCCAAGCCGGGCGAGTTCAACAAGCAGGCGTTCATCGACGCGGTGAACAAGGCGATCGACGCGCAGGCCCCCAAGAACCTCGACCAGGCCGACAAGTTCTCCAAGTCCGGCAAGGCCGACAAGATCAAGAACGAGGTCGACGGCAAGGTCACCGACGGCAAGGAGTCCTCCGCCAAGGACATCGACACGGCGACGAAGGCCCCGCCGGACACCTCGGCGGCCAAGGACAAACCCGTCACGCCCCTCTCCCCCGACCAGCCTCCGCCCAACCCCGGCGCCCCGTCCGCGACCGACGCGATCCCCCCGAAGCAGCCGGCCTCGGTCACGGACTTCTCCGAGGGCCCGGCCGAGAACGACAAGGCCATGGCGGACGCCGAGGTCACCGAGGACCAGCTCGCCAAGGGCAACGAGCCCGAGTTCGACCAGGCCCTGTCCGCGAAGAAGACGGCCGAGGCCGACTCCGCGAAGGCCCCTGCCAAGGGCAGGGCGGCCGAGGACCAGCAACTGACCACCGCGAAGGCCGGCGCGGCGGCGTCCGGAGCCCAGGCCATGACCACCCTGACCGCGACCCGCACCGCGGCCGGGAAGCAGGTCGACGGCGGCAAGGGCGAGACGAAGTCGAAGGACGAGAAGAAGCGCGCCGAGGTCACGGCGAAGCTGCAGAAGGTCTACGACGGCACGAAGAAGGACGTCGAGACCACCCTCTCCGACCTGGACAAGAAGGTCGACACGGCGTTCACGGCGAGTGAGAAGGCGGCCAGGGACGCGTTCACCGCGGACCACAAACGCCGCATGAAGAAGTACAAGGACAAGCGCTACTCAGGCATGCTCGGCCCGGCGAAATGGGCCAAGGACAAGCTCATGGGCATGCCGAAGGAGGCCAACGACCTCTTCCAGGAAGCCCGCAAGCTCTACGTGGCGAAGATGCAGACGGTCATCTCGTCGGTGGCCGACATCATCGGCGCCGAGCTCGGCAGGGCCAAGGCCCGCATCGCCAAGGGCCGCGCGGAGCTGAAGGCCGAGGTCGACAAACTCCCCGCCGACCTGCGTCAGTTCGGCGAGGAAGCCGCGAAGGACTTCGCCGGGAAGTTCGACGACCTCGAAGCCACGGTCAACGAGAAGTCCGAACAGCTGGTGCAGGACCTGGCCACGAAGTACACGGCAGCCCTGAACAAGATCGACGAGGAGATCAAGAAACTCCAGGAGGCCAACAAGGGTCTGGTCCAGAAGGCGAAGGACGCGATCGTCGGCGCCCTCAAGACGATCAACGAACTCAAGAACCTCCTGCTCGGCATCCTCGCCAAGGCCGCCTCGGCCATCATGAAGATCATCAAGGACCCGATCGGCTTTCTGGGCAATCTCGTACGAGCCGTCGGCGCGGGCCTCAACCTCTTCATCACCAACGTCGCCGAACACCTCAAGACAGGTGTCGTCTCCTGGCTCCTGGGCACCGCGGTCAAGGCCGGCCTCGAACTCCCGCAGAAGTTCGACCTCAAGGGCATCATCCAGCTCATTGCCTCCCTCCTGGGCCTGACCTGGGCCAACATCCGCGCCCGCATCACCCGCAAGGGCATCCCCGACCAGGCCATGTCCGCCGTCGAACAATCCGTCCCCGTCGCCCAGACCCTCGCCCGCGAGGGCCCCGCCGGCGCGGTCAAGGAAATCGAGGCCGAGGCGGGCGACCTCAAGGCCACCATCCTCGAAAAACTCACCAGCTACCTGATCCCCACCGTCATCATCGCGGGCATCACCTGGATCATCTCCCTCCTCAACCCCGCCTCCGCGTTCGTCCGCGCGGTCAAGGGAATCATCGACATCGTCACGTTCATCGTGAACCAGGGCGCCCAGATAGTGGAGTTCGTCAACGCCGTCCTGGATGCCGTCGTCGCCATCGCCAACGGCGGCGCAGCAGGCGTCCCCAAGATGGTGGAGGCCGCCCTGGCGGCAAGCGTCCCATTGCTGATCGGCTTCCTGGCCTCCCTGCTGGGCATCGGCGGCCTGGCCAACAAGGTCAAATCCGTCTTCCACGCGGTCGCCCGCCCGGTCAACCGAGCCATCGACAAGATCGTCGACTTCATCGCCAAGAAGGGGAAGGCACTCTGGGCGAAGAAGAAAAAGAACGATTCCCCTTCCCTCAGGAAAAAGCAAGACAATCAACAGAAAGGGGATAGCTCCAAGCCGAAACAGAAATCCTTACTACACAAGCTCAACAATATCACATCCCGCCTCTCTCCAAAAATACAGGCCGCTACCCGACAGGGCGCATCACGCGACGCCTTCCTGGCCGCCCTAACCCAGTGGAGGAACCAGTACGGACTCTCACGCCTTGAGCTGCAGAGTAATGGACACATCAGAGCAACGATAAACCCTTCTGCCTATTTACCTTCCCTAAAGCTGAGCAAAATAGAACCCAGGGAACTAGGAAATCGACTGATAGGGATACTGGAAGAGGCAGAGCGCCGGTACTGGAATTTCCTCCTGACCACTCCGCGGGGTCAGGCAATCCGTCAGGCAGTCATCGACTACCGAAACGCTCGGCCTCTTTGCCTACAGCCATTGAGTTCGTTCGAGCGATCCATGATCTTACGCACGGTCCCAGCTCCCTCAAATACCGAAACGCAAGACGGTCGCCCATACCTCAGGAACCTGCAAGTCACCAACGAAATGGAGATGGTAGCACTCAATGCAATGTTTAGCGCATGGCAGCCAAGTAGCTACTATTCGAACAATTTAACGCGGGCCAGTGAGCAAATAGACCCCCTGACGCGCGTCAGAGGAACATCGCGATCCCACTCCCCGGCCCCGTACGAAGAAACGGACAGACGTGTCCCCGGGGAGGAGTCGGGCCAGGGAACGACTCGCCATGCCCTTGGTCGGGTTTCATTTCCAGGCAATTTTCACACGTACACATCCATGACCGAAGAGCTACGCAGAAGGGCAACAGCGGCGGGCCTATCGGAGTCGGCCGCCGCGGAGCTGATAGCCACTCCGGTCGGCCCTTCGCACCAGGCCGCCCCTCCCGCCGCCGTCGGCTCACCCATGGCGGACTTCGAAGAACTAGCCGGTCCGGCACGCGGACTGAGTACTGAATTCGAAACGGCTCGCGCCGGGGGCATGCACGCCACCATCTCCGTGCGGGCCGACATCCTGAGAAACTCGGGAAATGCCAGCTTGAGCGACACATTGCACCCCTCGGGCCAATACGGACCCATGACGCCACAAACCGTGGCAAGCATTCGCTCCACCCCCACTTCTAGAAGAGCCGAGGATAAGAAGCTTGCCCGCATTGGCGCGATTTTCCATGCGCTCTATCGGCAAGCAGAGACCTTCATAGCCCAGAACAGCATCGTCGCACCTATCAATCAGAGGGATTACGGACCAATAATTCGATCAATTCAGCAGATTGTAGAGTTGGAGACGGACCCGTCTACAGCCCCTGGCGACCGCGAGCGGGCCGAGGCCAGACTGGTCGAGAAATTAACTGAGCTTCTAGCCTTGCACGATGGACATATTTACCGTTAGAGTTCACCCAAAAGCGGATCACGAGGAGATTCATGCGACTTCTGCCGAAGAAGAGGATTGAACCCGACGAATTCGCTCTTATCTGCGAGACGCATAACTGGATATTTCACGAGCGGATGGAAAACCCGGACAGCGGAGAGGCCCAATACTCCTGGCTGGCCCAGAACGCAACCGTTCGCATCACTTACGTATACGACCCGCTTCTCAACTTGAGCTACATCGTAACTTCTGATTCCGGATACGCGGAAGAGCCGGGCGCGGTGCGCGACGTGAATGAAGAATTGCGACTAGCCGTCCAAGAATTGTCTGCACATGAAGCACTCAACCTTTTCGATCAGTGCGAGACGGACGCCGCCTGCCAGGTGAAAATCTTGCATTTGATTGCAGCAAGTGCGCCGGAAGAGTACAACGAATCGTTCTTTCAAAGATTTACTGACGTATTTCGGATCGAACAGGTGGACGTACGCAGCATGGCTTTGATTGCCACTCTCTATATGCCATGGCCACAAATTCTCCCGGTGATCGAATCGTTGAGGGAATCGGACTCTTCGGTCGACGTCAGGAATCTGGCACAATCCATCTTTCGCGATCACCCGATGAATGCCCATTAATATTTTCGCTGAAAATATAGGTAACGTCACATCACCCCAGCAACGCAAGATAGGGCCCGAACTCCGAAGCCAGCGTCAGCCGGCCCAGCTTCTGGTACTCCCGTTGAATCGCATGGACTGCGCCGTCTGAGCCGTGCTGCGGGCCGCGCCGGTGACCCCTGTTCCGGGGTCAGGACAATTCCGCCGCTGCTCCTCATTGAGCACTCCACACCAACAGTCTCGAAACCGTACTCTTCCCGCCCAGAGCCCTTCGGTTCGCTTCGTACCTCGGGCGCGCTGGTTGTCCATTACCGGACAACACCGAAGTCGTCGAACTCCCCTGCCTTAGCCCCTCTGATCCAGGCATCCATCTCAGTCCGGGTGAAGAAGACCACGCCCGCTTCAGGGTGATTGCTGTTGCGGACAGCTATGCGGCCGTCTTCCAGCGGCGCGGCCTCCACACAGGCGCCCTGGTCGCCGCTGAAGCTGGACTTCCGCCATGATGCCCCCGTCAACTCATCAGGCAGGACGGGCGGTTCGGGCTTCTTCATGTGTACTCCTCCGCGATGTCTCGCACCATCTTGATCGACGCATCTGGACTCAAGGCAAGCGCTACCAGGTGCTCGAAGGCCACATTATGTGCATCGATTTCCTGGGCCCCTTCGAGGTACAGGGCCCCGGCCCGATGCTCCACGTACGCGATGCCCGGATCCGCCGGCCAGGGAAACCCGAGGATCTGGAACGGACCTGCGGCCATGCCAGGGTGCGCACCGTGCGAGTACGGGAGGACCTGCACCGTGATTTTTGGGTGCTGGGCCATCTCGGCCACGTGCATGAGCTGGTCCCTCATGAGCGTCGAGCTGCCGACCACTCTGCGCAGCACCGCTTCGTTGACGACAGTCCACAGACGTAGCGGATCAGTGTTCCGGCTGAGCACCGTCTGTCGGGTCATGCGCAGGTTGATGTGTCGTTCCACATCCTCGTCGGCCCGTTCGGCAGTGCCGCGACGTGCAATGGCGTCGGCGTACGTCCGAGTCTGGAGCAGCCCCGGGACTGCTTCGCTCTCGTACGCACGGATCTGTGAGGCTCCCTGCTCCAGCCCGACGAACAGCGAGAACCAACTCGGCATCGAGTCCCCGTCGAGCTTCTCCCACCAGCCCTTCTGGCGAGCGTTCTTGGCCGCGTCGAGGTAGTCCTCCCAGTGTTCCTGCGGAACGTTGTAGAGAGGCAACAGCACTTCGTCCAAGTCGCGTACCACAACAGGGCGTTCTGCCGTCTCGTAGTAGGACACCTTCGCCACGGTGCACCGCAGCGCCTTGGCCACCTCTCGTTGGTCCAGACCCGCTTGCCTTCTCAGCCGACCCAGTTCAAAGGCCAGCCATCGCCGCCACACCGTGGGGCTGGATGTCTCAGTCACTTCGCTCTCCCTGCCATCGCCCCGCCGCGGCGTTGAGACCCGCGCCCGGTTGAAGTACCTGCTTGCCCTATGACGAGGCACATCCGCAAGGACGTGCTCAAGCATCACCTGTTTGAGCGACTAGCCTCCTGTTGAATCCAAATTTAGTATCAACATTAGGAGTTGCCCACCAGAGAGGCACATCGTGAACGCAGCATCGCAACAACCCACTGGACCTCACGGCGGTGAGGCTCGATCAGCCGAGTTCGCGCAGTTCGAAACGGACAAGTTCCAAGCTCTGCTGGAGGATCTGGTCAGGGAGTCGGCCCCACGCGTGTTCGCCGTCATCCAGGAGCTCGGTGAACGAGAGGACGGCTGGGTGGCTGCTTGGGGAATGGCCTTCGAGGATCGGGCAGAGCTACTGGGTGTCCACAGCAATGCGCGGATGAGCCTGCGTTCGCCGGAGAACGCACTCCGCTACTTCAACGCCGAACCCGACGCCCGACCCCGTTTGGTCTGGGTACGAGACTGCCCAGGAGCCGAGTAGGGGTGGTACGGCTTGACAGGTGTCGGTCATGCGGTGCCCTCGGCCGGCACCCCTCTTGCTGGACCGCGAAGAACATACAGGGGTGTCGGCCCGGAACGCGGCGCGGCGGGCGCACCAGCCCGACACCGTTGAACGCGCGGGCCACATAGCTACACCGGTCATCGAAACAGGCTGGCGCCAAGCTTCGATGCCGTACCCGTCGATCACCGAAGGCCCGGCGAGAGTGCGCCGCTTCCCACGCAGGCTTCGCAGGTGATCAACAAACGTGCTTCCCGCTCAACCGTCACGGTCGCGCTATTACTGGGAGGTGTTGCAGGGTGCACCGAGGGGCACCGCCCTTCCGGTGCAGTCTCAGAGTCCTCCGTGGCTGCCCCCGGAAGTACGATGGCGGAAAGCTCGCCTTCAGCTGTGCAGCCGGCAGCCACCGCCCCCGATGCTGCGCAGCAGTTCGCTCAGGCTCTCGCGCAAGGCGAAGCGGAGCTGGCCTGTGGACTAGCCGATGCTCAGCTTCGTGCCTTGGCTCCAGGAAGTCCCTGTGCTGCGGCATTCGCCGAGCTCGCCGTGGACGATCGATACGTCTTTACCCAAGCCGCCTGCATCGACTCGTCGACTAACTACAAGGTTGATGGTGATCCTCAGGACGCTGCGGATTCCGTCCGTGTCGATATTGACTGTGCGGAGGACTACACCTGGCTCCGCGTCAACCGCATCGGCACCGTATGGCGAGTCGTTGACATCAACACTTCGCGATCGCCAGGCGGTTCAGCGGGGTACTCGTGGACCGAAAGACTCGAACTGTCGTCATGCATCAACCACCCGCACCGGCAGTGACTTCATCCCATTGATGAAGTTCGACACCAGGCGGCGAGGCGGCGCCGCGATCTGGACTCCCCCGGCGGGAAGCACGCGGCACGTCTCCTCGTACAGCACCCGCAGCTGCAAGCGCGCGAAGTGCGCTCCCAGGCAGACGTGGGGGCCGTCGCCGAAGGAGACGTGAGGGTTCGGGGAGCGGGCGAGGTCCAGGGTGAACGGGGCGGGGAAGACGCGTTCGTCGTGGTTGGCCGAGGCGTGGAAGACGACCACCTTGTCGCCGGTGCGGATGCGGGTGCCCGCCAACACCGTGTTCTGGGTGGCCGTGCGGCGGAAGGTGAGGACCGGGGGGTGGCGGCGGAGCAGTTCGTCGACGGCGGTGGTGAGCGCCACCTCGCCGTCGCGCAGGCGGCGGTACGCGTCGGGGTGTTCGGCCAAGAGGTGCAGGCCGCCGGGGCCCGCGCTGCGTACCGTGTCGTTGCCCGCCACCACCAGCAGGAAGAAGAACATCTCCAGCTCTGGCTCGATGAGTTCGGGATCCGTGGCCAGGGCCGTCATCACGTCGTCGGCCGGGTGCCGACGCTTGTGGGCCGCCAGTGCGTGCGCGTAGTCGAACATGTCACGCAGCGCTGCCGGGGACCTCGGGTTGACCGGTTTGCCGTCCGGGCCCAGGACCGGTGTGCCGGCCTCGTCGGGATCCTGGTAGCCGATGACGCGTCGGGTCCAGTGGAGCAGGAGGCCGCGGTCGGTGTCCGGTACGCCCAGCAGGTGTCGTCGGTGACCTGGGCGACGAGGTCGCAGGTGCCGTCGCCGGCCCGTGCCTCGGCCACCGCCCGGGTGAACAGGGAACGGGCGCGGTCACGCACGACCGTCTCGAAGCGGTCCACGCGCTTCGGTGTGAACGCGCGGCTGACGAGCACGCGCAGTCGCCGGTGGTGCGGTGGGTCCTGGTTGAGCATCATGCGGCGGATGAACGGCAGGTCGGCGGGGTCCGGATCACGGATCTGGGTGGCGCCCAGGTACGAGGAGTACGTCGAGGAGTCCTTCAGGACCCGTACCGCGTCCTCGTGCCGGGTGACCGCCCAGAAGCCGGGGCCTGCCGGCCAGCCGAGCACCTCCGGCTCCTCCTGCCACGCCACGGGGTGGTGGTCGCGCAGGTGGCGGTAGCGGTCGTGGGGGATGCCCCGGCCGTACAGCCTCGGATCGAACACGTCCGGTACGGGCATTTCGGCGGGGGCGGGGTCGCTCATGCCTCCGCGCCCTCGCCGTCCTCCGCGTCCGCCCGCAGGAAGTCCTCCATCACACGGATCAGGTCGAGCGGAGCCTCGTCCATCGCGTAGTGGCCGCACGAGGGCAACTCCACCAGTTCGGCCCGCGGGAACCAGCGCATCCACGTGGAGTGCTGCACCTCGGCCGACAGCGCCGGGTCCAGCGCGCCCACAACGGTCAGGGCCGGCACAGGCGAACCGTCGATCCGTTCGTGGAAGTCCTCACCGGCCCAGGAGTCCAGCCAGGCACGGAACGCCTTCGCGTCGCTCCGTTCGAGCGAGCGGCGCACCATGCGGTCAAGCCAGGCCGCCGGGCGTCGGCCTCCGGTGGTGATGTCGAGGATCGTCCGACGGTTCTGCGGTGTGTGCGCCGCGCCGGAGAAGAGTTCCCACTGGTCGGGCGGGAAGGGCAGGCCGGACGCGGGGACGGGCGACACTCCGACGATTCTGCGTACCCGCTGCGGCGCGACGGCCAGCGTTCGCTGAGCGACGGAGCCGCCCATCGAGTGGCCGATCAGCGAGAACCGCTCCCAGCCGAGCCGGTCGGCCAGCGCGAGCACGTCCGCGGCGCCCTCGGCGGTCGTGTACGTACCGTCTGCGTCCCTGGCCTCGCCGTATCCCCGTAGATCCACCACGGCGTACTGGAACGAACCGAGGTCGAGATCCGGCAGCACCGGGTCGTACGCGGAACGGTCGGCGAACCAGCCGTGCACCGCGATCACCTTGTGCGGTCCGTCGCCGTGCAGTCCGTGGGGCAGAACAGGCAATGCGGTCACGCTGACTCCCGTCACCGTACGGAGCGGCCCGGTGGTCACCGGCCCGACCTCGACCACGGTGGCGGCAACTCCCGGCCCACGCAAGGGCCCACGCAAGGGCCCACGCGCGACCCCCGGTATCAGGCCGGCATCGTCACGCCAGCAGTCCCAGATACGGCCCGAACTCCGACGCCAGGGTCAGTCGCCCCAGCTTCTGGTACTCGCGCTGGATCGCGTGGATCAGCGTCGGCATCGTGACCGGTTCGCCCGTGTCCGCCGCCAGGTACGCCGCCGTCACCGCGATCGAGCGGATGTTGCCGCCCGCCAGCTCGAAGTTCTCCGCGCAGAAGGCGAGGTCGAGGTCCGTGCCCCGGGGGAGCGCGGAGCCCAGGCAGCGTTCCCACAACAGGAGGCGCTGTTCGGGGTCCGGGACCGGGAAGTCGATGACCAGGTCCAGGCGGCGGGTGAAGGCGTCGTCCAGGTTGGCCCGGAGGTTGGTGGCGAGGACGGCCAAGCCGTCGAAGGACTCCATGCGCTGGAGCAGGTACGCGCTCTCGACGTTCGCGTAACGGTCGTGGGCGTCCTTCACGTCCGAGCGCTTACCGAAGATCGCGTCCGCCTCGTCGAAGAGGAGGACTCCGTTCACACCTGCCGCTTCGGAGAAGATCCGCTCCAGATTCTTCTCCGTCTCGCCCACGTATTTGTCGATCACGGTCGCCAGGTCGACGGTGTAGAGGTCCAGGCCCAGGTCTGCGGCTATGACCTCCGCGGACATCGTCTTTCCGGTACCGGAGTCGCCTGCGAAGAGGGCCGATACGCCTCGGCCCCTGCCGCCGCCGGGGCGCATGCCCCACTCCCCCAGGACCCGGTCGCGATGGCGTGCCCGTGCGGTGAGTTCGCGGAGTTGGGCGCGAGTGTCCGGGGGGAGGACCAGATCGTTCCAGGTGACGGTGGCTTCGATGCGGCGGGCCAGGCGGTCCAGTCCCGCCGCGTTCTGGGCGCGGGCGCCCTGGCGGACGTGGTCGGGGGTGAGGGCGCCTCCGTCCAGGTAGGTGGTCTGGGCGGCACCCCGGGCCGCGCGGGTGATCTGTTCCGGAGTGAGGAGGAACGGCGAGAGCAGGCGGTCCACGTCGATGTGCGCGGGAACGGGGGCGTCGTAGGCGGCGGTCCAGAGGGCCGCCCTGGTCGAGGGTTCCACACGCGGGGCGTGCAGGAGGAGGGGCGGGGCGGCGGACCAGGCCGCGTCCCAGGGAGCCCGGCCCACCAGGATCGTGGGGACCGGGGTGCCGGTGAGCAGCCGGAGGAGTTCCGGGTGTGCGCGGGAGACCGCGTCGAGCGGGGCGCAGACCAGCCCGGCGCCGGTCAGTCGGGCCTCGCGGACCAGGGAGCGGACGGCCTCGGCGGGGGCCGGGTCCTCGGCCAGTCGCGCCAGGTCCAGGCCCAGGACCCGGTGGCCCGCGAGCGTCAGCGCCGAGGCCGCGAGGGCCGTGCCCGCACCGCCCTGGTCCTCGCGAAGGTAGGCGAGCGAGGCGCCCCGCGCGAGGGCGCCAGCCAGCGGGGCCGGTTCTCCGACGCCCGGTACGGCGTGCCAGGGGGCAAGGAGATTCGCCAGACGCGGGTCGGGGGTGTCGTCGCCCAGGAGGTGGGCGGTGACCCGGTCGGGGACGCGGAGCGCGCGGCTCAGGAACGGGCGGTCCAGGTCCTCGACCAGGAGGAGACGCCCCTCGCGCAGTGGGGCGAGAGCCGACAGCCGGCCGCGCGCCGCCTGGTCGGCGGGGGACAGACCGCAGAGGCCCAGCGCCAGTCCGATGGACGGGCGACGGCGGGTGACGTCGTCGTTCAGGTACCCGTAGAACGCCTCGAAGCGGTCGTCGAGATCCGGTACGAGCGCGATGAGGAGGATCTCGATATCGAGGGTGGTGAGATCGAACTCCGCGGCCAGGGAGGCGAGTCCGGATGGATCGGCGGGCGTCTGGGTCGATGTCTCCGCCGGCGTCTCGTCGAGGTACGGAACGGGCGACGGGAAGGCGCGAGCCTCGTCCGCGTCCAGCAGACGGGCGATGTTCTCGTCCGAGAGGTAGAGGCCCCGGAAGGCGTCGTCCGGGTCCGGATCGGTGCGCTGCCGGGCCTCGACCGTTCGTCGGATGCGCTGCTCCACCGCTACGGCGCGGGCGAGGAGATGGCGCAGGTTCGCGTCCCCCACCGTCGTCATTCGGCGCCGTCCTCCGTCCCGTCTTCCGTCCCGTCTTCCGTCCCGTCTTCCGTCCAATCCTTCACCCCGCCCTTCGCCCCGGCCTCCGCCCCGTCCTGGGATCGGCCCTTCGCCCCGGCCTCCGTGGCGGCCTTCGCCCTGGTCTCCGCCCCGGCCTCCGTGCCGGTCCCCTTCCCGCCCCTCGCGTGGTCCGCCCCGATGCCCCGTGATCCGGCCGTCGCAGCCGCCTTGCGGCTCTCCGTGATACGGAGCGACAGGCCGCGTCGCCGTTCCGCTTCGGGGGAACGGGAGACGCCCCCGTCCGGACCGCCCGAGCCTCCAGGACCTTCTGAAGTTCCTGGCCGACCCGGACGGCCTCCGTACACCGGAAGTCCCCCGCGCCCCGGCATCGGTTCGGACAACGGCTCGACCCTCCCCGGTACGTCCCCGAAGCGGGTATGTAGCCCCTCGTCCCCCACCGGCGGGCCGACCACATAGCTCGGCGACGCCGTGACCGGCACGCTGATCACCAGGTCCAGCGAGGGCTTCAACTCACCGCCCAGCGCACTCCACACATCGGCGAACGACCGGTCCTCGGGTGGTGGAAGCGCGATCGACATGGGTACGGACGCCCCTATCTCGGCCAACGTGCCGGTAAGCCGCTCCGGAGGCAGCGCCTCGTACCGCAGCAGGCAGCCGAGCAGCGACGAGAGCAGCCGGTGCTCGTCCTCCGGGCGCTTCGTCCATGCCGTGATCAGGTACGACAGCTTGAAGAAACGGGGCGGGCGGCGGCGCGCGACGATCGTGCCGCGCTCGTCGTACTCGTTGTGCAGACCCCGCTCGCGCCTGCGCATGTCCTCGCGGATGTCGTAGAGGTAGAGGTTGACCATGGGTGCGTTGACCTTCGCCGCCCACTCCCGGGTCGGGGCGTCGAAGACCACCGCGATCTGGCCGCCTTCGAGCACCTCCGCCCTGATCAGCCCACGGAGTACATCGTCGACCTCGTGGATCACCCGATCACTCCCGTACGGTCGTCGGTGCTCATGCCCGGCCCGCGAAGTCCGGTGGCTGGAGATTTCGCTGGACCACCAGGACCGGTTTCTGCAGTCGGTCGAGGTCCCGCGAGTCCGCCCGCAGCTTGCGCGGGCCGAGCTTGTCCTTGCGCAGGACCAGGACCTGCACCTCGAAGGTGCCGTCACGGCCCACCGTGGCAGCCGTCCCCTCGGGGGTGATGCCGATGTTCCACGTGAAACGTACGGTCGCGCCCGGCGGGTAGTCCTTGCCCCGGGCCAGTACCGGCTGCCCCGGCTTGGCGACCTGCGGTGTGACGGTCAGCGAGGGCTTCAGGACGCGCAGCCGGTCGGTGTCCTCGTTGTTGGCCCTCCGCCGGTCCGGCAGCGTGCTGCGCACGGTGGCCCGTACGTCTCCGGTGACCGCCGCGCGGTACGTCGCCGTCTGGGCCACCTCGATGCGGCCACCGGCCGGGATGGTGCACGGCTTGGCCGCCGTGCAGCGGGTGAGGGCGGGCAGACTGCGGTCCTTCGCCCTGGACGGTTTCGGCCAGGCCGAGCCGATGACCACGCCCGTCGCCGCGTCCGGGCCCGCGTTGGTGACGGTGAAGCGGGCACTGGCCGGGCGGCCGGTGTACGTACGGTCGGGGCTGACATCGACCTTCATCGCCACATCCGCGGAGGGCGGAACGGGGGCTTCAAGGACCTCGATCCGCGCCGTGTCCGTCCCTGTATTGCCGGCGGAGTCGGTCGCCGAGCAGGTCACCGTGGTGAGGCCGACAGGGAAGAGCGAGCCGGAGGCCGGGGTGCAGGTCACCGGGAGCGTGCCGTCGGTGGCGTCCTGGGCGGTGGCGTCGTAGGTCACGCGCGCGCCCTTCTTGTCCTTGGCCCGGACGGTCAGATCGTCCACGGTGACGACGGGCGCGTCGATGTCGTTCACGTCGATGGCGATCTGCTCCCGGAAGTCCGGGTCGGCTGCGGCGGCCGGACCGATCGTGTCCGTACCCGGGGGCTGGGTGCCCATGAGGAACTGGACGGTGCAGGTCAGCCGAGTGCCCTGGGGGGCGTCCGCGGAGACGTCGATGTTCTCCGCGAAGTGCGCGGTGTTCCCGCTGGTGACCTGCTGGGTGGGCGGGTCGAGACTGACGGACAGATGCGGATCGCAGTTGTCCAGGCGGTAGCTCACGTTCGTGGGAAGGTTGTTGAAGCCCTCGATGATGGCTTCGGTGACGCCGTCGCCGGGAATTCCGTTCAGCATGCGGCCGTTGGTGGCCTCGACGATCCGCTTGGCCTGGTCGGGCTCGTGGTACGGGTCCTGATAGGTGGGGCTGCTGTATCCGTCGCCATTGAGACCGTCGCCGTCCTCGGTGCGCACGTCGACCGCGATGACGCGCACGCCCTTGTCCTGGAGCGCGAAGACGGCCTCTTCGAAAGAGATCTTGTTACTGGGGTTGTGGCTCGACGCGTCGCCCACCAGGACCACGACCGGGCTGGCGCCCTCGCGGAAGACCGTTCCGCCGTCCGCACCGTTGGCCACCTTCCACAGCGCGTAGATCCAGTCTTCGGACGGGCCCTTGCTCCTGTAGCCACGGGAGGTGCCCAGCCTCTTGACACCGTTCTCCCGCACCGCGTCCAGGTCGGTCGTCAGCCCTTGGAAGACCTCGAACTCCGCGGTCGGGTCGTCCTTCTCGTCCCCGTATGTGGCCACAGCGAAGCGCGAGTCCGGCTGCTGCTCGACGATCTTGTCGGTGATGGAGCGCAACCCCGACTTCACGTCGTCCACCGGTTTGCCCATGCTTCCCGTGCCGTCCACCAGCAGCACCACATCCGGCTTCGGCGGAATCGCGGGCGTACGCACCTGCTTGGCCACGCCCGTGGAGCCGCCGGGATCGACCGCGTCGGTGAACTCGGCGGGGGTGACCCAGGGCTCGGGCACGGCCATCGCCGGCGTCTCGGCAGTGACGGCCGAGCCGGGGGCGATGCCGGTGACCACGAGGAGGAGGGCCAGCGCCGGGACACGGAATGCGACGAGGGTCCGGCGCGAAGCGGAAGGCAGGGGCCGTGGCCGCGCCCCCCGGGCTCCCCGATCCGCCCACGACGGGTCCGCCCATGACCGGTCCGCGCGTGACCGCTCGGCACGTGACCGCTCCGCACGTGACCGCGATGCCCGCCGAAGCGGCTGGAACCAGCGCACGGAAGTCCTCCCCACCCTCGGCCCGTCGGCATACCGGACCACACGGTCCCGTACGCACGGCCGATCCGCAGCGGTGCGGAAGTCACACCCCCGGGAAGCCTCCACTGCCCTTTCGGGCATCCATCGGATCCACCGCATCCACCGCATCCACCGCATCCACCGCATCCACCGCCGACGCACGCACCGGGAGGCTCAGATCAGTCCTTGCCGCATCGCGTACGCCACCGCGTGCGACCGGTTCCGCAGTTGCAGCCGAGTCATCACCGAATGCAGCACGTTCTTGATCGTGCGCTCGGAATAGGCCAGCTTCGTCGCGATGTCCGCGGTGTCGTACCCCTCGGCGACCAGGCGCAGCACATCCACTTCGCGCGCCGCGAGACCGGTGAAGTGCAGCCCGCGCGGACCGAGCACCTGTCCCTGGAGGCGGCCCACCTCTGCCAGCAGCCTGCCCAACAGGTCGGAGGGCAGGTGGCCTTCGCCCCGCGCAACCGTCCTGATGACCTGCACCAGATGTTCCGGCGTCGCCTCGGAACGCCTGACCACGCCGGCGACACCGCACTCCGCCGCGCTCACCAGCTTCTGCTCGTCGATGTCCGTGGTGACGAGCACGGTGCGCGAGGTGCTGGTGCGCTGAATGTGGCGCAGCATCGTCAGCACCTCCTCGTCGACCGCGTCCACGACGACGACCACGATCTGGGGTGAGGCGTCGCCTTCCACCCACTCCGTGACGCTGACCTCGGGCCGGGCCCGTAACTGGCTGGCCACACCCGCTAGAGAGATCGGATCCTGGGCCCGTAATGCGACCGTCGTGCGCTCCATGACAATGCTCCCCCTGAGCAACAGCCGATGGCCTCGCAGCGAACACAACCATCACGGCTGTTTCGTATGCCTCATTCGTCTGAGGCGGTCAAAAGATTCCCTCCTTTACCTACAGGGAAACAAAAAAGCCGATCCGGGCACAGATTCTGCCCGGAAGTGTTCCTTCACGGCCCATGTCGGTACGGGACGCCGACCCTACGGTGCGCCCTATGAGTCTCACGGCAAGCCTCGACGATTCGTCCGTCACCGCCGCACCGGGCGAGGAGACGGCCCTCCCTCTGCGGATCCTCAACTCCGGCAGCACCGTCGAGGAATACCGGTTCGAGGTGATCGGTGCGTGTGCCGCCTGGTCGACGGTGGAGCCGGCGGTCCTGTCCCTGTATCCGGGTGACTCCCGGACGGTCTCCCTCGTGCTGCGTCCGCCCCGCGACTCGACCGTTCTCGCGGGGGAGACACCCTTCGGAATAAGGGTGGTGCCCACCAGCGAGCAGGACGACACGGTGGTGCCCGAAGGGCGGGTGACCGTGCTTCCCTTCACCGAGACGACCGCCGAGCTGGTACCACGCAGTTCGCACGGCGCCTGGCGCGGGAGGCATCAGCTCGCCGTCGACAACCGGGGGAACACTCCGGCCACCGTACGGCTGGGGGCCCGGTCCGGTACGGAGCGGGCCCGGGTCACGTTCGCGGCGGACGCGCTGAAGATCGGCCCCGGGCGGGCGGAGTTCGGGAAGCTGCGGATCCGGCCGGCGAAGCGCGTGTGGCGCGGAACGCCGGTCACGCACGCCTTCCAGGTCGTCGTCACCACGGATGTGGTGGAGGGTCAGGCACTGGCCGAACCGGTCGCACCGGTGGCCCTGGACGGCTCGTACCAGCAGGAGCCGATCCTGCCCCGCTGGCTTCCGCGGGCGCTCATCACCGCGGCCGTGCTGGTGATCGCGCTGATCGGGCTCTGGTACGCGCTGCTGCGGCCGGCCGTGAAGTCGGCGGCGCGGGAGGCGATCACGCCGGAGGCGGTACGGTCGGCCGCCGCAGCCGACAAGAGCAAGGCCCCGGACCAGGGTTCCACGGCCGGAACGGGAGCGGGCGGGGGCGACTCCTCCGCGGCGAACGGTGGTTCACCGAGCCCCGGTCCCTCACCGAGTTCCGGCACGTCCGACAGCGGCTCCGGCGGCGGGCCCGACAGCGCGTCCGCAGCCGCTCCGACCAGTGCGCAGGTGCAGGTCAGGGACTCGGTGGGCGGTGGGTCGAATACCTCGACGGCCCTGCGGGTACCCAGCGGGCACACCTTCCAGCTGACGGACATCGTGGTCCAGAACCCGCAGGGCGACGCGGGAACGCTCGTCGTCTCCACCGGCCGGGACACGCCGGTGCTCCGGCTGGCGCTGGAGAACTTCAGGGACTCCGACTACCACTTCGTCACACCGATCCTGGTGCCCGCGGGCGGCAAGGTCACGATGACCGTCGACTGCCGGAAGGTCGGCAAGCCGGTGAACGCGCCGACGCCCTCGCGGTGTGCGGAGTCGCTGTTCCTGGGCGGCACGATGCGGACGGACGCCGCGGACTGACGGTGCGGCCAGACGGCACGGACTGACCGCACGAACTCACCGCACGAACTCACCGCACGGACTGACGGCACGAACTGACCGCACGGACTGACGGCACGAACTGACCGCACGAACTCACCGCACGGACTGACGGCACGGACTGACGGCACGAACTGACGGCTCCGCCTGCCGGAGAAGCCGCCATGCTCAGGCAGGCGGTGCCTCTTCCTCCTCCTCGGCTCCTTCCTCCGCCCGCTGGACGAAGGAGCCCTGCACATCGGCAGGTTGCTCGTCCTCGTCCTCCGTTGCCGCCCTTTGCACAGCGGGCGCCGAGGCGGGGGCCGAGCCATGGCCGGCCGCCCCGGCCGCCACGGTCCCTGTCCCCGGAGCCGAGTCCGAAGACGGGGCCGGCGCCGGTTCCGACAGCACCCGGTCGGCATTCGCGACGGCCTCCCGCTCGAACCGGTCGGACGGATCGCTCACCCGGATGCCGCCCGGCGCCTCCGTGCCCTCCACCGGTCCGTTGCGCTGCTGGATCACATGGGTGAGCTCATGGGCCAGCGTGGTGCGGCCCTGCGGCGTCGACGGATCGTACGCGTCCCGCTGGAAGACCACGTTGTTGCCGACCGTGTACGCATGGGCGCCGACGCCCTTCGCCGACTCGTGCGCGGCGGAGCCGGTGTGGATGCGTACGTCGGAGAAGTCCGCGCCCATCCGTCCCTCCAGATCGGTGCGGGTCTCGGTGTCCAGGGGCTGCCCACCGCCGGACGAGACCACATCGTGCACGGGGGAGCGTTCTCCCTCCTCCTGCCGCTGGAGCATCGAACCCACGGCGCTGTTGCCGACCGCCCGCTGGAGCGCGCTCACGCCGCCGGCGCCGACCACATCGGCCCGTCCGGCCGCCGCCGCACGGTAGAGGTGCGGAATGCCCGCCGCCTCCCGGCCCTCGGCCGCCCTCGACGCGTGCGCGGCTTCGTCGTGCTCCTGCCCGCGCCCGTGATCCCGCTCGTGGTCGTGTTCCTGGTCCCATTCCTGTGCGTGCATCGTCATCTCCCCTGACCGCGCCCCGGGTCGAAGGCGCGACGTGATGGCCCCACCACCCCACCTTCACGACGTGTCACTGCCTCGTCCAGCCCGGACCCCGCCGGCCGGGGGCAGCCGCCGCTGCCCCTTCGGGCATCCACACCGTTTCGCCCGCCCCCGCGAAGCCCGCCGCCCCGACCGCCGCCCGGCCCCCAACCGCGTCAATGCGTCAATGCGTCAACGCACGCTTCCTCGATGCCGTGTTCGGCAGGCATCCGACGGAGATCCGGAGGTTCCGGCGACTGTCCTCTTCAGCGGTGCCACCCCGTTCGCCGTGATGGGGTCCCGATCCGACGCAGGTCCGTGAACGAATCAGCAAAGTCGACGACGTGTCTCGTCCGCCCGAGAGACATCAATGCCCCATGTACGCAGGACCGCGACGGCCTTGATGGTGGTGTGTCCCTCCCCCACCGTCGGCGGCCCGATCCATGACTTCGCCGCCACTGCGTGCAACCGACCGCTGCGCAGGGCGAATCGGGGCAGCGAGACCCCGTACACCGCAGCGATGGCGTCGAGCGAGGGCCCACCGAACGGAAGCGCACCGAGCGGTGCGGGCAGCATTCCTCTCGTCGCGCGCACATCACCACCGGCCGTGTATCCGTACAGCTCCTGACCATCCTCGGCATGCGAGAAGCGAAAGGTCTGCGTGGGGGCGGCGGTACCGGTACCGACGGGGACACGCGTCCCCGGGCACCAGACCGATATCGCCCTGGTGCCCAGCGACGCCTGCGCATCCAGGCCGGTCAGCCGGTCCTCCACGAAGGGTTCGGGATCGGTCTCGAACGCGAAGCTCCAGCCTCCGCCGCACGAGCCGATCCGTGCGTGCGCGCCATCCCTCAACGGCCTCTTCCGTCGACCCCACGCACCCAGCTCGTACTCGGAGCTCGGGGCCAGCAGCGCCCCCTCACCGATCCGCCGCGCGAGTTCCTGCGGTGGTATGCCGTGGACCAGGACGAAACGGAAGCTGTTCAGCCGCGTACCGGAACCGGTACCGGCAAGCCAGCCCAGCCCGTCCGCCCCGGCAGCGTCCAGGACGCCCGAAGCGGCACCGGTGCCGCTGCCGGTGGCCGCCGCCGGCCGCCGGGCCGAGCCCTGGCCCGCACGTGGCGTGGTCAGGATCTGCCGCCCGCGCTCCGGTGTGACGACCGGTCCCAGCAATGGATCGGCAATCAGGCCGACGGGCGCGACATGCTCGGTGCCGTAGGGCTCCCACTCGGGCACGGCGGCGGCCAGCACCCGCCAGGCACCCTCCGTGTCTCCCCAGCGCGCCAGCTCGCGGGCCTCGGCTACGGCACGGCCGAACGGGCCAGGTGGCTCGTACCGGAACGACCGCTCGCCGGCCTCCCGCAGCGCGGCCTCCGCCCCGGCCCGGCCCGCCTCGCCGTGCGCTCCGAGGAACCAGTCGTCGTCCCGGTCCATCCTGCGGTGCTCCCGCGCGGCGAGCGGCAGGATCTCCCGTACGTACAGCGGGTCGTCCATGTCCATGACCGCCGCGACATGACCGGCCGGCCTGAACATGGCATGGATCTGGTCCCGCAGCCGCCGGGCCCGCCCCCTCCCGTACCCCTCGGCCTCGTCCAGCACCGCCAGCTGCTCCTCGATGTCGCCCCCGGCCAGACAGGCCAGCCGGGCCCGCTCCACCGAAGCGTCGAGCTCACTCGTCACCTCGTTCTCGAACACGGGGTTGTCGCCGTGCCGGCGGTGGAAGTCCCGGTACATGGCCCTCATGAATTCCGCGAACGATGGGAAGCGGTCCGGGAAGTCACCGGACCAGCCACGGTAGACGTACACGGCCCATTCGCCGTCCTCGCCCACATCCCCCGGGTCGAGCAGGACATCGGTGATGTCCGAGTCGTGCGACAGCTGCAACGACCTGGCCCACATGCCGGCCATCAACCGCTCGGCCTGCCCGGAATTCTCATCCAGGTTCTCCTCGTACAGCCTCTGCAGGTCCATCGGGTCGCCGTGCACCGCGACGCGCTCCGCAACACCCATCAGATAGACCGAACTGCCCGCGTGACGCCATCCGTTGGAGACCTGGAGGAACGTCCGGTACGAAGGCGGCAGCACCAGCCCCAGCCGCTGCTCCAGCGCGACTATCTGCTTCTCGGTCGCTGCCGGAAACCCCAGCGATCCGGCGACCACCGCATCGTCGTCGGCCGCCTCCTCCGCTTCCTCGGGATCCAGCAGGTCCCGGGCGGCGATCCAGTGCCTGCTCCAACTCTCCAGAAGGAAATTCCAGTTGTCGATGTCCACATCCCCGAGACTGCCAGCCGCCACTGACAGTCACCCCCGGCCGCCCCCGCCGACCCTCGCGCCGCCGCCCCTCGCGTCGTCTGCCCGCGTCGCCTCCGCGAACGAAATCGGCGGCAAACGGCTGCATCGACGGGCAGTGGAGTGGCCGGGCCCCGCCGCCGTCGGGATGATCGACGGCATGACCAAGAGCAACAAGGACCAGGGCATCACCCTGCGGATCGCCCAGGAGCCCGCGGCGGACGAGCTCCTTGCACGCAGCCCGCTCGCCGCTCTGGTCGGCATGCTGCTGGACCAGCAGGTGCCGATGGAATGGGCCTTCTCCGGCCCGTACACCCTGGCCGAACGGATGGGTGGAGACGATCTGGACGCCCATGAGATCGCGGCCTACGCCCCGGAGGCGTTCACCGAACTCTTCACCGCCAAACCCGCGCTGCACCGCTATCCGGGCTCCATGGCCAAGCGGGTCCAGCAGTTGTGCCAGTACCTCGTGGCGGAGTACGACGGTGACGCGAGTGCGGTGTGGAGCGATGTCTCCACCGGGGCCGAGCTGCGCAAGCGGCTGAACGCCCTGCCCGGGTTCGGCACGCAGAAGGCGCAGATCTTCCTGGCGCTGCTGGGCAAGCAGTTCGGGGTCCGGCCGACGGGCTGGCGGGAGGCGGCCGGGCCGTACGGCGAGGCGGGCTCGCACCGGTCGGTCGCCGACATCACCGGCCCGGAATCACTCGCGGAGGTCCGCGCGTACAAGCAGCAGGCCAAGCAGGCGGCCAGGACGGCCAAACGCGCAGCCGACACGTAGCGGCAGCGCACGCACCACACGCCCTCACCGCGCGCCCGCAGCCCCCTGGCCTCCACCTCCTGTCCCCCCACCTCCTGTCCCTCCACCTCCTGTCCTCCCGCTCCCTCCCCTCACACGCACTCATCACGCGCCCCTCCGCACGCCCTGCGCGCTCCGACGCACCCCAATGCATCCACTGCAGGGATACCGTCACGCCACAAGACACCCATAAGCCGCCCGCCCACCCGGATCACTCGCGGACGCCCGCGAACCCGCCCATCCGGACGCCCGCAAGCCGCCCGCGCACCCGCGCCCCGCCGCCTCCCCCGCTGCCGAGCACTACCGCCTGCGGCGGGCCGTACCGTCGCCGGTGTCCGAAGCCGCGCCCCCGCCCGTGCCGTCGCTGTCACTCATCAAGGCCATCATTCCGAAATGCCCAATTTTATGGCGTTCTTGCGGCATCACAGTCCCGCCCCTTGGCTGCGCCCGGAGGCTCTTGCCCGGTAGGCTTTCCGTGTGATCTTCAAGCGCATCGGAAATGGGCGGCCGTATCCCGACCACGGCCGGGAAAGCACCCGGCAGTGGGCGGACGTCGCGCCGCGCCCGGTCCGCCTCGATCAGCTGGTGACCACCAAGGGCAACCTGGACCTCGAAACCCTCCTCGCCGAGGATTCGACGTTCTACGGGGACCTGTTCGCGCACGTCGTGAAGTGGCAGGGCGACCTCTATCTGGAGGACGGACTGCACCGCGCGGTCCGCGCCGCGCTTCAGCAGCGCCAGGTACTGCACGCCCGGGTGCTCGAACTCGGCTGACGGGGCGTCGTGGCAGGCTCGTCGCACGAACGGCAAGCCCTGCGGACCCTCTTCGGGTTCGTTCGGGTGCTTTCGCACTCGGACGGGTGCGATCCATTGATCATTTAGTAGGCATCATCACCGGGTCGCACTACGCTGCGCCCATGAGCATGCTCACTCCCCCCGGCATGGGCGGAAATTACCGCATCACGGGCGACAAGTACCCGCGCATGCGCCGCCCCCGGCGTCGCGGCAAACTGATCCTCGCTGCCACCGCTTCCGTGGTTGCCCTCGGGCTGGCCGGGTGGGGCACGCTGCAGCTCATCGACGTCTTCACGGGCGGCGACCGGCAGGCCAGCGCCGCCGACCACGAGACGGACTGCCCGTCGGCCAAGCCGTCAGCGCCCGCGAAGGCGCTGCCGAAGCCCGCGAAGATCACCGTCAACGTCTACAACGCGACCCCGCGCAGCGGGCTCGCAAAGAAGGCCGCGGACGAACTGAAGAAGCGCGGCTTCACCATCGGCGAAGTGGGGAACGCCCCGGCCGCGTACGACAAGAAGGTCGCCGGTCCGGGGGTGCTGCTGGGCGCTCCGTCGGCCGTGAACGGCTCGTTCCCGGTCCTCGGTACGCAGCTGCAGGGGACCGTTTCGAAGACCGACGCCCGCAGGACCGCGGACGTCGATCTGATTCTGGGTACGAAGTTCAAGGCGTTCAACACGCCGCAGTCCGCCGCCGCGGCCCTCGCCGCCCTGGCGAAGCCGGCCCCCGCGCCGTCCTGCTGACGGGCTGCCGGAACGGACCGGCGGCCGTCAGCACCTCGCGCGCGGCCCCTGGAGCCTGTGCGGCGGCCAGGACCTGTGATCCTTCGTTCGGACCACGCCGGGCTCGTCCGTACGGAAGTTCCCGGGAATCTCGTTCGGATCAGGCCCGATCCGGACGAAAGACCCTAGTCGACCGTGCCGTACATCCGGTCGCCCGCGTCACCGAGTCCCGGGACGATGTAGCCGTTCTCGTTGAGCCGCTCGTCGACCGAGGCGGTCACGACGGTCACCGGCGTACCCGCCAGCTCGCGCTCCATCACCTCGACGCCTTCGGGCGCCGCGAGCAGCACGACCGCGGTGACGTCGTCCGCACCGCGCTTGATCAGTTCCTGAATGGCCGCCACCAGCGTGCCGCCGGTGGCCAGCATCGGGTCCAGGACGTACACCTGGCGGCCCGAGAGGTCCTCCGGCATCCGCGTCGCGTACGTGGACGCCTGCAGCGTCTCCTCGTCTCGGATCATGCCCAGGAAGCCCACCTCGGCGGTCGGCAGCAGCCGCACCATGCCGTCGAGCATGCCGAGACCGGCCCGCAGGATCGGCACGACCAGGGGCCGCGGGTGCGACAGCTTCACCCCCGTCGTCGGTGTGACCGGGGTCTCGATGTCGACCTGTTCGGTGCGCACATCCCGGGTGGCCTCGTAGGCGAGCAGGGTGACCAGCTCGTCGGCGAGCCGCCGGAAGGTCGGGGAGTCGGTGCGCCTGTCGCGCAGGGTGGTGAGTTTGTGCGCGACCAGTGGGTGGTCGACGACGTGGATCCGCATGGGTTCAACAGTAACCGGGCCGCTCGCACCTCTGCGCTGGCATCAACCGCACGTTCGGAGGGAAGGTGATGGCATACGGACCCAGCCTTGGGGTGATGAGCCGATGCCGGACGGGCAGGAACGGAAGCGGGACCAGCCGGACACGCCGGTCCCGCAGGCCGCGGAGGGCCCGCAGGACCCGCAGGAGACCGAAGCGGCGCGCCGCAGGCGGCGCGCCCAGTTCCTGCGCGAGCTTCATGAGGCGAAGGCGCTCCGCGACCGGGTCCAGCCGCGCCGGGCCCGGGCGGCCCGGATGCGCCAGGCCATGCGGATGAGGACCTTCCGCTGGTAGGTCGGACGGCGGTGCCGTGTCCCCCTGGTGGCGGCGTCCGGGAGAACTGATGGCCGACGCAACGGCCGAACTCCTCTCGCAAAGCCCTTGTTTCTGCCACGATTCCGATGGGCGGGACGCAGGGCAGCCGGACCACCGACTGCCCTCCCGCCGGACCGACACCCCTATGACCAGTGGGAGAGTCACGGTGTACTTCGCCGCACTGCTCGCGCGCACCGAAGACGGGTGGGAAGCGAGCGACACGGAACTCGACGATGTGGAGACCCTGTCCGACCTGACGGATCTGGCCCGCGAGGCCTCGGTGGACGAGGACACGGTGCTCGTCTTCATCGAGCAGGAGGACGCCTGGTTCGGCGTCGTCCGGGTGGACGGTGAGGAGGACCCCCGTATTTTCGTCTCGGACGCCACCGCCGCCGCCCGCTCCTCGTACGGGGAGATCCTGCTCACCGACGAACTGCTCGGCCGCGAACCCGGGGCCGAAGACACCATTGCCGCCCTCGAAGAGCTCGTCGGCCTCGACGGTACGGAGGACGGCGAGCCGGACATGACCCCCGACAACGACAACGACAACGACGATGACGACGGACTCGACGCCGACGCCGTGCCGGCGGGCCCGATCGGTGACACCGGGGTCCTGGCCGACCTCGGGCTTCCCGAGGCCGAGCTGCTGATGCTGCGCACGGACGCACTGGTGGAGATCGCGGACGCGCTGGGCGCGGCCGAGGTCCTGGAGACCGTCCGTTAGGGTCCGCGGGTGAGCGAACCACCGCACCCGCAAGGACCGCCGGAACCGCACGATCCCGTAAGAGACCCCTGGCGGGCGCACATGCGCCGCGCCCTGACCGAGGCCGACGTGGCGGCGCGGGCCGGCGATGTGCCGGTCGGCGCCGTCGTCCTCGGCCCGGACGGCGCCCTGCTCGCCACGGGGCACAACGAACGCGAGGCGACCGGCGACCCGACCGCGCATGCCGAGATCCTCGCCCTCCGCCGGGCCGCAGCGGCGCTCGGCCGGTGGCGGCTGTCCGGCTGCACCCTGGTGGTCACCCTGGAGCCCTGCACGATGTGCGCGGGCGCACTGGTGCAGTCCCGCGTGGACCGGGTGGTCTACGGGGCACTCGACGAGAAGGCGGGCGCGGCGGGCTCGCTCTGGGACGTCGTACGCGACCGCCGGCTCAACCACCGCCCCGAGGTGATCCACGGAGTGCTGGAGGACGTCTGCGCCGCCCGGCTGACGGCGTTCTTCCGCGAGCTCTGACATTGGATTTCTGTCCATGCCCCGGGATGGTCTAAGCTCTCTCTCGGTAGCGTGTCCGAGCGGCCGAAGGAGCTCGCCTCGAAAGCGAGTGTGGGGAAACTCACCGAGGGTTCAAATCCCTCCGCTACCGCCATCGACGCCCTCCCGGACTGCGGAAACGCAGACCGGGAGGGCGTTCGCGCATCATCAGGACTGCCGCGCCGGAACGACGCCGGCCCTTGATCCCCACTCGTGCGGGGGTGGTCCCGAAGACAGTTACGCGGACTACATGGAGACCGCGTGGTCCCCGCGCGTGCGGGGGTGGCCCCTACTCCAGAGTGTCGTACGCCATCGACCACTAGTTGTTGCTGGCAAGCAGGTTCTTGACGCCTTGCTTTAGCCGCATCAGTGGAGTTGCGTCGGCGACGGCGACCACGCCGACCGCGACAAGGCCACCGTCGCGCGGGAACCGCGCACGTCTCCGCCGCAGGCCCATTCGACTGAGCTAGCCGCGCTCGGGTTCGTTATGGATGGTCAATGCTCCGGCGAGGTCGAGGTCGGCGACAGTGCCGTGTGCCCCGGCGCGGACGAGCAGCACTGCGCCGAGCGCGGTGCTCCAGAACGTCCTGACCTCCACGCTGAGCGGTCGACGGGTCCTCCAGCCGCGACTGTCGATGAGCTGGCTCATGAAGCGCTCGGATTGTCGGAACAGCAACTGGAGGTGCCGGTCGACCACGGGGGCGAGTTCGGGCTTGGAGATCCCGGCGGCCAGTGCTCGTGCGACCGATGGGAGCGAGGGCATGGCCAGTACGGCGCGGGCGATGTTGCGTCGAAATGCCGCCGCATCGGGGGCTTGGCGGCCGATGCGCTCAATCCGTCGGGCGTCGTGCAGCAAGCCAAGAAAGGCGGCGTGCACGAGCAGCGAGTCCTTGGAGCCGAAGTAGTAGGTGACCTGGTTGGGGAAGACGCCTGCCGCGTTCGCTATCTCCGCGACGCTCACCTCAGCGCCGGGCCGCTCCTTGCAGAGTCGTGCAGTTGCCTCAATCAGCCGACGCCTCGTCGCGCGGCCGCGGTCACGCGACCGAGCCGACGTTGATCGAGCTTCGGTTCGCTTCTTCGCCACACCCAAATTGTATGTGATACAACAAGCCTGTTCGTTTGTATCGCATACAAGAAAGGCCCAAGGGCATGCACCGGACTGAAGTCGTCGTGACCGGACTCGGCGCGATCACGCCACTCGGTGGAGACGTGGAGTCCACCTGGGACGCCCTGCTTGCCGGCGAGTCCGGCATCCGCGGCGGCGTCCTGCCCGGCCACGAGGACGCCGGCCTTCCCGACACCGTCGCGGGGACGATGGCGATCGACCCCGCCGAGTCGCTGCTGCCGGTGCAGGCCAGGCGGCTCGACCGTTCACAGCAGGCAGCCTTCACCGCGGCGGCCGAAGCCTGGGCCGATGCCGGTGCCCCGCGGGTGGACCCGGACCGGCTCGCATCAGCGATCGGCACGGGCATCGGGGGCGTCCGGACGCTGCTGAAGGAAGACGACGTACTGGAGGCGGCCGGGACACGGCGCGTCTCGCCACGCACGGTCCCGATGCTCATGCCCAATGCGGCGGCAGCGCTGATCAGTATCGAATACGGCGCACGGGCCGGGGTCTACACGCCCGTCTCGGCGTGCTCTTCCGGTGCTGAGGCGATCGCCCTGGGGGCCAGGCTCATCCGTGCCGGCGAGGCGGACGTGGTCATCGCGGGTGGGACCGAGGCCGCGATCACCCCGGTCACCGTCGCCGGCTTCGCCCAGGCACAATCGCTGTCGCGGTACACCGCCGAGCCCGCCTCAGCCTCCCGGCCGTTCGCTGCGGACCGCAGCGGATTCGTCCTCAGTGAAGGCGCGGCTGTCGTGGTGCTCGAAAGCGCCGAGCACGCCAGCGCCCGAGGCGCGCGCGTCCACGCGGTACTCGCGGGCGCCGGCATCGCCGCCGACGCTCACCACATCACGGCGCCCGCTCCCGACGGCTCCGGTCAGATCTCGGCCATGCGGAAGGCCCTCGCGCAAGCCGGCTTGGCTCCCGAGCAGATCAGCCACATCAACGCCCACGCCACCGGAACTCCGGTCGGCGACGTCGCCGAGGCGCACGCGATCGGGGAGGTCTTCGGCCGCGCCACCGTGACAGCTCCCAAGGCGGCGCTCGGCCATCTCTTTGGCGCCGCCGGCGCAATCGAGGCGCTCATCGCCGTCCTCAGTGTGAAGCACGGCGTCATCCCGCCGACCCGCAACCTCACCGCGGCCGGTGTCGGTCCCGACATCGACCTCGATGTCGTCGCAGAGCGACGGGACGTCCCCCAGGAAGCCGTGCTCAGCAACTCCTTCGGCTTCGGTGGGCAGAACGTCTCACTCATCGTCACCGGCGCACGGCACCACGCGTCCCGTATCACCTCGACCACATCATGACCCACGCGACCGCACCATTGTCCGTGGAGGGTCGCCGCCGATTGATCGAGCGTTGCAAGACTCGTCCGATCGCGCACGTAGCCGCAGAGATGGGGATTTCCCGAGCAACGGCGTCGAAGTGGGTGAACCGGCACCGGCGACACGGCGAACTCGGGTTGGTCGATCGCAGCTCGACGCCGCGCCATCAGCCGAGTGCGACACCAGTCGACGTGGTCACACGTATCGAGGAGATGCGGCGTGCCCACAAGTGGTCGGCCACCCGCATCGTCCACGAGCTCGCCGTCGACGGGATTCTGATCTCGCGCCGTACGGTCACCCGCCACCTGGCCGCCCTCGGTCTGAACCGACGGAAGTTCATCGACCCCAACGGCGAGACCAACTGAGAGCCGCAGACGATCACTGCTCGACGGCCCGGCCACATGGTGCACGTCGACGTGAAGAAGGCCGGCCGGATCCCCGACGGTGGTGGCTGGCGTATCCACGGTCTCGGAAGTCAACAGGCAAAGGCAGTTCAGCGCCGCAAGGGCAAGAGCGAGCGTGGCGGCTACGTGTACCTCCATTCCGCCATCGACGGGTACTCCAGGCTCGCCTACACCGAAGAGCTCCCTGACGAGAAGGCGGCCACTGCCGTCGCGTTTCTTCACCGGGCGCGAGTCTGGTTCGCTGCCCACGGCATCACCCACATCGAGCGAGTCGTGACCGACAACGGCGCCTGCTACCGCGCTGACGCATTCGCCCGGGCCCTGCTCGGGGCACGCCACCAGCGGATCACCCCGTACACGCCTCGACACAACGGGAAGGTGGAGAGATACAACCGCATCCTTGCCGAGGAGTTCCTCTACGCCCGCACATGGCTATCCGAAGACCAGCGTCGAGAAGCACTCGCGATCTGGAACATCCACTACAACTTCCACCGCCCCCACAGCGCCGCTGACGGAGAACCTCCTGCGTCGCGGCTACGCCAAGGCGTCGGTAATGTCCTGGCCTCCTACAACTAGTGGTCCCCGCCCCTGCGGGGGTGGTCCCCGGTCACTGGCCGATTGACTGGAACGGCAGCCGTGGTTCCCGCGTACACGGGGATGATCCGGCCCCCTGGACCGCCCTCCCTCGGCCGGACCGCTCCGACCACGGCGGGAGGCGGGCGGGCATGGCTGTGCGCTGCCACGATGCCGGAGTCCCCGCGGCGGGCCACGCCACGACACGGTGAACGATCAGGTCGGGGGAAGCGGCATCGGGGGGACAAGCCGCTTCCCCCGATGAGAACAGGCCGCTCAAGCCCTCGCCGCGATCAGGGGGGAAGCTCGCGGCGAGGACCCACAGTGAGGACCTGTCCCTCGCCCCGTCGGCTCCTGACTGATCCGCGGGGCTCGCCATCCATCCTGCGGCCTCGGGGAAGTCCCGCGGATGGACGAAGGACCCCGATCATCGGGCCGTTGGTCCTTAAAGACGGTGTGAGTAGTCGGATACACCAGAGGGATACGGCCATGCGTACGGATAGAATCGCCCGACTGCACGGGGATCCAAGGGGAGGCAGGGGCTGATGGTGCAAGCGAGGAAGATAGCTCTCTACGTGATAGTCGTCTTCGTGCTGTACACGATCATCGCGTCCCCAGAGCGGGCGGCGCAGCTTGTCCAGATAGGGTTCGAGGGCGTTTCGAGTGCCGCGCAGAGCGTCGGCGACTTCATGTCCGAGCTCGTGAAGTAGGAGTTACCCCATGATCCGCCATCTGGTCCTGTTCAAGCTGAACGACGGCGTCGAGCGGGACGACCCGCGGGTCGTCGCCGGGGCGAGGGCCTTCCAGGAGCTGGAGGGGCAGGTCCCGGAGCTGGAGTTCTGGGAGTGCGCCTGGAACATCACCGACCGGCCGATCGCGTACGACTTCGCCATCAACTCCGCGGTCTCCGACGAGGATGCCCTGAAGCGCTACCTGGAGCATCCGGCCCATCAGGCCGCCGCCGGTCAGTGGCGCGAGTTCGCCACCTGGGTGATCGCCGACTATCCGTTCTGATCCGCCCGACCGGCCTGATCCAACCGGTCACCCAAGCCCCTCACCATTGCGGTGAGGGGCTTTTTTTAGTGTTTAAACCAAGTTGACCCCAACACGACGCTATACGGTGCTTGCACACAGTGGACATGTCTTGTGATGCTATGACCGCTTTTGAAGGATGAGTTGACCGAAGTTGACCGCAGAGGGGTGGCGTCATCGTGCCGGCCAGTACAGCGCCTCAAGTGCCTCCCCAGACCGTCCCGGCCGTCCCGGCCGTCCCGGCCGCCGAGAACGTGGAGACGGTCCCGGCCGAGACCCCCGACGACACCACCGCGCCCGCCAGGACCAGGGGCGCGGACACCAGGGCGCTCACCCAGGTCCTGTTCGGACAGCTCAAGAACCTGGAGCCGGGAACCCCTGAGCACGGCCGGGTGCGGGCGGCGCTGATCGAGGCGAACCTCCCCCTGGTGCGGTACGCCGCGGCACGTTTCCGCAGCCGCAACGAGCCGATGGAGGACGTCGTCCAGGTCGGCACGATCGGGCTGATCAACGCCATCGACCGGTTCGACCCGGAACGCGGTGTCCAGTTCCCGACCTTCGCGATGCCCACCGTCGTCGGCGAGATCAAGCGGTACTTCAGGGACAACGTACGGACCGTCCACGTACCGCGCCGGCTGCACGAGCTCTGGGTCCAGGTCACCGGCGCCACCGAGGACCTGACGACCGCTCACGGCCGCTCACCCACCACCGCGGAGATCGCCGAACGGCTGAAGATCTCCGAGGACGAGGTACTGGCCTGCATCGAGGCCGGCCGCTCCTACCACGCGACCTCGCTGGAGGCCGCCCAGGAGGGCGACGGACTGCCCGGACTGCTGGACCGACTCGGCTACGAGGACCCGGCCCTCGCCGGGGTCGAGCACCGCGATCTGGTCCGGCATCTGCTCGTACAACTACCCGAACGCGAGCAGCGCATTCTGCTGCTGCGCTACTACAGCAACCTGACGCAGTCACAGATCAGTGCCGAACTGGGTGTCTCCCAGATGCATGTGTCAAGGCTGCTGGCCCGTAGCTTCGCCCGACTTCGATCCGCAAACAGGATCGAGGCCTAACCGGATCGGGTAAGGCACTCGAAGTTCGTACCGCGCGACCGCAATTGCCCCACACCCCCCGTTAACTGCGCAGACGCCACCAAGACTTGTCGACATGTCACTACAGCGTGTTGCCGACATGTGACATTCTGCGGGAACCGCGTTTGCCGTGGCCTCGCCTCCGGTATTCAGGTGGAGGCTGCGTTCCTCCGATGGTCGCGGCTCAACGCGACCGTCCGCGACCTCAAGGGGGTGGCATGTCCGCAGAACAGGGCAGCTCGAAGGTGCTCACGCTCACGAAGAGCGCGCCCGCACCCGTTGCGCTCACCAGCTCGCCGGAAGCCATCGACACCCGCACTCTGTCCCGCTCCCTGTTCCTGCGGCTCGCCGCACTGGGACCCGCACCGGGCCCCGACGGAACGGACAGCCCGGAGCGTGCCTACGTACGGGACACACTCATCGAGCTCAACCTCCCGCTGGTGCGTTACGCCGCGGCGCGGTTCCGCAGCCGCAACGAGCCGATGGAGGACATCGTCCAGGTCGGCACGATCGGCCTGATCAAGGCGATCGACCGGTTCGACTGCGAACGGGGCGTCGAATTCCCCACGTTCGCGATGCCGACGGTCGTCGGGGAGATCAAGCGCTTCTTCCGCGACACCTCGTGGTCGGTGCGTGTTCCGCGCCGCCTCCAGGAGCTGCGGCTCGCGCTGACCAAGACCAGCGACGAGCTCGCCCAGAAGCTCGACCGCTCGCCGACCGTGCCCGAACTGGCCAAGGCGCTCGGTGTCTCCGAGGAGGACGTGGTCGACGGCCTGGCCGTCGGCAACGCGTACACCGCCTCCTCGCTGGACTCGCCCTCGCCCGAGGACGACGGCGGCGAGGGCTCCCTCGCGGACCGGCTGGGGTACGAGGACTCGGCGCTGGAGGGCGTGGAGTACCGCGAATCGCTCAAGCCACTGCTGGCCAAGCTTCCGCCGCGCGAGCGCCAGATCATCATGCTGCGGTTCTTCGCCAACATGACCCAGTCGCAGATCGGCGAGGAGGTCGGCATCTCGCAGATGCACGTCTCGCGCCTGCTGACCCGTACGCTCGCCCAGCTCAGGGAAGGGCTCATCGCCGACTGACCGCCATGGACCGCCGCACCGCGACGCCGACGCATGGGTTCCGATTTGACGGACCGTCAGCCACACTGGCGCGATGCGACGTCAGATACGCGACTCGACCGGCCGCCGGGGCACCGTGATCGCCGCCTCGGCGGTCGTGCTGTGTCTGGGCGGCGCGCTGGCCGCCTGCGGCGGGACGGCCGACGACGACGGCTATGTGGCGGTCGGCGCGGCGGACGCGGGCCCTCGGAAGGCTCCGACGGGTGCGGTGGCACCGTCGGGGAAGGTGACCCTGGTACCGCTGGACCGGGACGACACGAGCACGGGGGCCGGCGGTGGCACCGGAGGCCGGGCCGACGGCGGCGGGCCCGCGCCGGGCGCCTCTCCCGGCGGTGACGGCTCCAGCGGTGCACCCGGCAGAGACGGCTCCGGAGGCACGACCGGGAGCGACGGCGCCGGACGGACCGGCGGCGCGAGCGGCGGGTCCGCCCGGCCACCCGGCGCTCCTGGCACATCCAGCTCCGGCACGGGCGGTACAGGCAGCGGTGACGGCGGCGGCGGTGCGTCCGGATCGGGCGGGCCGGGCAGCGGCCCCACGGACCCCGCGACCCCGTCGGCACCCGGGCCCACCGCGCCCGCGGGGCCTGCCGTGCTGATGGCGGGCGCCCCCGAGCGGGCGGCCGCGTCCGAGCGCTGGTGCGAGAAGGTGACTGTCACGTTCCGCAACACCGGCGGATCACCGGCGGACGCGGGGACCGTCACCTTCGCCACGCACATCATCGGTGGGCTGGGGATCGACTGGGCGACCGTCGAGTCGTCGGCGCCGCTGCCCGCGCCGATCGGCGCGGGAGCGGCCCGGACGAAGACGTACACCGTCTGCGTGGACGCCTGGCGGGTGCCCCTGGGCATGCATGTCGAGACCCGGGACGTCACCGCCGTATTGAAGTGACGGGTGGAAGCGGAAGGTACGGGTGAGGGAGGAGCTGGTGCGCCGGGTCAGCCGAGCGCGAGCCAGGCGACCGCCGCGAGGACGACGATCACCGCGACGACGGTGACGATCAGCCCGGTCCTCGGTCCGGACGAGGTGGCCGGCTGCTGCCGACGCTGCGGCTCGCCGTCGTCGACGAAGGCGCGGAACATCTGGGTGCTGCCGGCCGGGTCGTGGTTGCCCTCGGGGCCCTGCGGGGCATGGGGGTTGTGTGCCATGGGCCAGGACCCTAGCGAACTCGGCGTTGGGGCCCAACCCCCGGGTCGCTGAAGGGTCCGGACCGGAGCCGGCGGCCGACGAAGGAGGGGAGGACGCCGCGCACCCTCACAGGCGGAAGCCTCGCACCTGTACAGGTGAAAGCCCGGCACCCTCACAGGCGGAAGCCCCGCACCCGTATATACGGAACAGGCGTCCCGCGGTCGCGGGGAGCGGGCACCCGGAGATGGTGGACCGGCCGCCCGGCGCACACCTCGAAACGGACACCCCGCCGCCCCACCTGTGGCGCGAACCACACCCGTCACGACCCGCACCCCACACGCTGGGCCTTTGACTCGGGCCCTACGCAGCCTTTTGCGTTCCTTTACTTATGCAAGGCCCTTTTCGTTTGCCTGCAGCAACCAACGACTCTATGGTTGCCCTAAGCAACAAGATGAACCGGTGAGATGTCTGGGGGTCCCGTGGCCGCACGGAGTCAGTACGAAGAACTGGCCCGGCAGCTCAGCGCCGTCGGGGCCGTCAAGCGGGGTCTCGCCCGCATCCTGCCCGCCGAATGTCCTGCCGGCTCCGCCGCCGTGCTGGCTCTTCTCCATCAGCACGGCGAGATGCGCATCAGCAGACTGGCCGAACTATTGGACGTCGACATGTCGGTGACCAGCCGTCATGTGGCCCATGTGGCGGAACACGGCTGGATCGAACGGTCCTCGGACCCGGCCGACAAGCGGTCCCGCATCCTGCGGCTGACCCCCGCCGGAGACGACGTGCTCAGTGAGCTGAACCGTCGGACCACCGAAATGTTCGTCCACAACCTCTCCGACTGGTCCGACGACGAGGTCGGACAGCTCAACGCGCTGTTGGCCCGGCTGCGCGACAGCTTCGCCTGTCGCGGCCCCGGAGGGTGCGCTCCCGGAAAGCACAGCGGCGACTGCCGCCCCCGGCACGCCGACAGCGACGACGACTCGCACACCCGTACACCCGTGTAACAGAAGCAAAGACAAGGAACTCAATGGCTACGACCACACCGACCGGTGTGCGGGGCGGCCACGCCAAGCACGGGGGATCAGCCGATTCCTCGTCCGGCGCGCCGATGACACACCGGCAGATCATGGAAGCACTGGCCGGGCTGCTGCTCGGCATGTTTGTCGCGATCCTGTCGTCGACGGTCGTCTCCAACGCTCTGCCGGAAATCATCTCCGACCTCGGCGGCGGCCAGAGCGCCTACACCTGGGTCGTCACGGCCTCGCTGCTGGCGATGACCGCGACGACCCCTCTGTGGGGCAAGCTCTCCGACCTGTTCAGCAAGAAGCTGCTGGTCCAGATAGCCCTCATCATCTACGTCGCGGGCTCGATCGTCGCCGGTATGTCGACCAGCAGCGGCATGCTGATCGCCTGCCGTGTCGTCCAGGGCATCGGCGTCGGCGGTCTCTCCGCCCTCTCCCAGATCGTGCTGGCCGCGATGATCGCCCCGCGTGAGCGCGGTCGTTACAGCGGCTACCTCGGCGCGGTCTTCGCCGTCGCCACCGTCGGCGGCCCGCTGCTCGGCGGTGTCATCACGGACACCAGCTGGATGGGCTGGCGCTGGTGCTTCTACGTCGGTGTGCCGTTCGCGGTCATCGCGCTGATCGTGCTCCAGAAGACCCTGAAGCTCCCGGTCGTCAAGCGTGAGGTCAAGGTCGACTGGACCGGCGCGTTCTTCATCAGCGCCGCCGTCTCGCTGCTGCTCCTCTGGGTGACCTTCGCGGGCGACAAGTACGACTGGCTCTCCTGGCAGACCGGCGTGATGCTCGCGGGCTCCGTGATCCTCGCGCTGCTCTTCGTCTTCACCGAGTCCCGGGCCAGCGAGCCGATCATCCCGCTGCGCCTCTTCCGCAACCGCACCATCACGCTGGCCTCGCTGGCCTCGCTGTTCGTCGGTATCGCGATGTTCGCGGGCACCGTCTTCTTCAGCCAGTACTTCCAGCTGGCGCGGGGCAAGACGCCGACGATGTCCGGTGTCATGACGATCCCGATGATCACGGGTCTGTTCATCGCCTCGACGGTCTCCGGCCAGATCATCACCAGGACCGGCCGCTGGAAGGCCTGGCTGGTCAGCGGTGGCTTCCTGGTCACCGCCGGGCTCGGGATGCTGGGCACCATCCGGTACGACACGGCCTACTGGCACATCGCGATCTTCATGGCCCTGATGGGTCTCGGCATCGGCATGATGATGCAGAACCTGGTGCTCGCCACGCAGAACCAGGTCGCCGCGTCCGACCTCGGCTCGGCCAGCTCCGTCGTCAGCTTCTTCCGCTCCCTCGGTGGTGCGATCGGCGTCTCGGCGCTGGGCGCCGTCATGGCGAACCGCGTCACCCACTACGTCAAGGACGGTCTCGCGGAGCTCGGCCCCAAGGGCCAGGCCATGGGCCACGGCGGCACCGGCGGCGGGGGCATCCCCAACCTGGACGCGCTGCCCGCCCCGTTCCGTACCGTCATGGAGAGCGCCTACGGGCACGGTGTCGGCGATGTCTTCCTGTACGCCGCCCCGGCCGCGCTGATCGCCTTCCTGGTCACGATCTTCATCAAGGAGGTCCCTCTGAGGACGAGCTCCGCGAACGCCGCCCCGGCCACGGCCGAGGTCCCCGCCCAGGAGCCGGTCGCAGCTCCGGCCGCCGCTGTGGCGCACGTCGCCGAGGGAACGGCCGGGGGCACCGCGGTCGACACGCTTCAGGCCCCGGTCGCCACCCTGCAGGGCACGGCCGTGCACGGTGTGGTGCGGGGCGCCGAGGGCGCACCCGTCGCCCGCGCCGCCGTCACGCTGATCTCGCTGGCCGGCCGGCAGCTGGGGCGCTCCGTCGCCCAGGCCGACGGCAGCTACGGCCTGGACGCGCCGGGCTCCGGCAGCTACGTCCTGATCGCGTCCGCCGACGGCTTCCAGCCGCAGGCGTCCACGGTGGTCGTCGGTGACGAGCCGCTCGCGTACGACATCCTGCTCTCCGGTACGAGCGGCCTGGCCGGGACCGTGCGGACCGCCGAGACCGCTGCCCCGGTCGAGGGCGCGATGGTCATCGTGACCGATGTGCGCGGCGATGTGCTGGCCACCGGCAAGTCCGGTGAGGCGGGCGAGTTCACCTTCGGTGAGCTGGTCCCCGGTTCGGTGACCGTCGCGGTGAACGCCGCCGGCTACCGTCCGCTGGCGCTGCCGGTGGAGATCGGCGGCCAGGGCGTCACCCGGATCGAGGCCGCACTGCAGTCCGGTGCGCTGGTCCAGGGTGTCGTACGGGCCGGAGCCGGCCGTCGGCCGCTGCCGGACGCCCGGGTCACGCTGGTCGACGCGGCGGGCAATGTGGTCGCCACCTCGACGACCGGGGAGGACGGGGCGTACGCCTTCGCCGACCTGGGCGCGGGCGAGTACTCGGTCATCGCGACCGGCTACCCGCCGGTGGCCGGCGCGCTGACCGTGGCCGGTCGCGGGGTCGACGGCCACGACATCGAGCTCGCCCACCCCGGCGAGTAACGACCTCGGTCGAGGTCGTGATCACAGACCCCTGGCGGGTCGGCGTCCCGAGCGGAGACGCTGTACCGGCCGGTGGAAATGGGCCCCGGTGGCGAGGACGGCAGGCAGGGGACGGCCTGCCGTCCCCGCCCCGGGGCCCGACTCATTGAGTCATTGAGCAAGGAGAGAAAACGGGATGGGACTTCGCGCACAGGTACGGACGCGGGACGGCTGGGCGGTTCAGCACGCGGTCGTGACGGTCACCGACATGACCGGCACGCAGGTGCTGCGGGCCACCGCCGACGAGGACGGGGCGGTGCGGACCGACACTCCCCTGCAGGCCGGCGCGTACACGGTGATCGTCACGGCGGTCGGGTACGCCCCCGCCGCCTCCACCGCCCTCGTCACGGCGAGCGGGCGGGTCGAGGCCGGCACGGTGGTGCTGGCCCGCCAGGGCGGTGTGGAGCTGCCGCCGCCGGGCGCCTGGTCGCTGGACCCGGCACACTCCTCGGTGGCCGCGGTCGCGCAGCACCTGGGGATCTCCAGCGTGCACGGCCGGTTCACCGAGTTCAGCGGCCGGATCGAGATCGCCGAGGACGCCGAGCGGTCCAGGGTCGACGCGGTCATCGACGCGGCCAGCATCGAAACCGGCAATGCCATGCGCGACAAGCACCTGCGCTCGCCGGACTTCCTGGACACCGACCGGTTCCCGGAGATCACGTACCGCTCCGACGCACTGACCCCGGCGGGCCCGGACCGCTGGCAGGTCCACGGCGAGCTGACGATGCGCGGTGTCGTGCGCCCGGTCGACCTGGACCTGAGCTACCTCGGGACGGGCCCGGACCCGTGGGGCGGGGTGCGTGCGGCGTTCAACGCCACGGCGGAGCTGCGCCGCGAGGACTTCGCCATGAACTACAACCAGGTGGTGCAGGCCGGCATCGCGGCGATCGGTACGACGCTGCGGGTGGAGCTCGACATCCAGGCCGTGCAGGGTGAGTCCCTGCCGTCGTAGTCTGCGGACATGGCACCGAACATCGCGACGAACACCGCTGTGGAACGCGACGAGTTGCTGGCCTTCGTACGGCCCAGGCACCGGGCGATCCTGCTGACCACCCGGTCCGACGGCCGCCCCCAGGGCTCCCCGCTGACCTGTGGTGTCGACGACTCCGGCCGGATCGTCGTCTCGACCTACCCCGAACGGGCCAAGACCCGCAACGCGAAACGGGACGAGCGCGTCAGCGTGATCGTCCTGTCGGACGAGTGGAACGGGCCGTGGGTGCAGATCGACGGTTCGGCCGAGGTGATCGACTCACCGGATTCGGTCGAGCCGCTCGTCGAGTACTTCCGGAACATCTCCGGGGAGCACCCGGACTGGGACGAGTACCGGGCGGCGATGGTGAAGCAGGGGAAGTCGATCATCCGGATCACTCCGGAGCGGTGGGGTCCGATCGCCACCGGCGGCTTCCCCGCCCACCTGGCGTCCGGCGGCTGACGGCCGTTCCCGGACGACTTTCCCCGTGCCCTCCCCGACGCATGAGCGGGTTCCGGCGCCGGGCCCGCTCGCGCGGGCCCGGCTGCTGGCCGCGCCGACGGTGGACGCCTCTGTCGTCCGCGAACTGGAGCGGATCACCGGCCGCCCCGTACACCGGGGTTCTTCCGGCACGGCGCCGCACGAGCCCTTCGTCTATGTCGGCGCCACACTGCCGGACGCGCTGCGGAGCGGGTCGCTGTTGTGGTTCCACAGCGTGAACGCCGGTACGGACGCCCTGCTGGCCGCCGGACCGTGGCCTTCCGGCGCGCTGCTCACCCGGACGGTGGGCCGCATGGGCGAACGCATCGCGCAGTACGTGCTGGCCTGGGTGCTCGCCGACTGTCAGTCCGTCCCCGAGTTCGCCGCCCAGCACGCACGGGCCGAGTGGCACCGCATCCCCTCCGAACTCGCGGCCGGCCGGACGGCCCTGATCTACGGCACCGGCCGCATCGGCTCGGCCGTCGCCGCTCTGCTGCGGGGATGCGGCATCCGGACCGTGGGCGTGGCACGTGGGGCGCGCACGGCGGTGGCGGGCTTCGACCGGGTCGTCGGGGCCGGCGAGGACGCGGGGCCGCTCGCCTCCGCGCGGTGGGTGGTCTCCACGCTGCCACTGACCACCGCGACGGACGGCTTCTTCGGCCCGGACCGGTTCGCGGGCATGGGCGGCGCCACGTTCATCAATGTCGGCCGGGGCAGAACGGTGGACATGCGGGCGCTGGAGACCGCGCTGCGCTCCGGTGCGGTGGGGCGCGCGGTGCTCGACGTACTGCCCGAGGAGCCCGCCGCGCCGGGCGACCCCTGCTGGCGGCTGCCCCGCACGGTGATCACCTCGCACTCCGCGGGCATCACCGCGGACGAGGACATCGTCACGGACTTCGCGGCGTGCTGGGACGCGGTGGCGCAGGGGCGGGTCCCGGACACGGCCGTGGATGTGGGGCGCGGGTACTGAGCGACGGGCGAGGTCTCAGCGGTCCCGCATCGTCTCGATACCGGCGATCAGCAGGTCCAGGGCGAAGGTGAAGTCCCGCTCGCGCATCTCCTCGACCGTGTCGCCGCCGCGGGCTTCCATCAGGTCCTGCGAGGACTCCACGATCCGGCTGAGCTGCGGCTGGCTCCGGATGGCGCCCAGCGCCTGCCGGAAGAACTCGTCCTGGCTGATCCCCGAGTCGGCACTGCGCTGCACGAAGTGGCCCTCGATGGTGCCGAATCCGTACACGAACTGGAAGACCGCGGAGAGCGCCCCCGTCTGCTGGTGCAGCGGCAGGCCCGTCGCCCGGATCACGTCCTGGATGGCGTACGAGAACAGCATCGAGTGCGGGCCCATGTTGAGGAAGTGCCCGGCGAGCGGCGACACCCAGACGTGCCGGATCAGCAGGTGCCGGTAGGCGGTCGCCAGTTCGCGCAGCCGGTCGTGCCAGTGCGCGTCCTCCCGAGGGGGCGCTATCTCGCGGTAGACCGAGTCGAGGGCCAGCTCCAGCAGATCGTCCTTGGTGTCCACGTACCAGTAGAGGGACATCGCGGTGACGTCCAGCTCGGCGGCGAGCCGGCGCATGGAGAACTTGGCGAGGCCCTCGGCGTCCAGCAGCCGGACCGACGCCGCGGTGATCCTCTCCCGGTCCAGACCGGCCGGCTGGTCCGGTTTGCGGGCGCGCGACGGTGTCCGCTGATCCAGCCACACACTGGTCCTGGCAGGGTTCTTCACACGATCGGCCGCGGACACCATGGCACTCTCCTCGTCTTGCCGGAGGGACGGATCGGACGCGTACACGTACGCATGAAGCGGATTCATACGATCCGATACGTCCCGCCTCGATGCTATGCCGCGGCCTCGACCCCGGCCGAGGCCGCCCGCGCGGATTCTGCCCGCTCGGCACGGCGCAGAAGCACCGCGGCCAGCAGGCCTCCGGCCAGCACCGCCACCGCCCCGACGAGCTGGCTGGTCTCCAGTCCCGAGGCGAAGGCGTCCGTGATCCGTACCCGCTCGCCGGCATCGGTGGCCGAGGCCAGCGCGGCGGGCAGCGAGGCCGCCCCGACGGCCGCCGGCACGAGCGCCGCGAACCGGGAATTGAGCACCGCGCCGAGCACGGCGACCCCGAGCCCGTTGCCGAATTCGGCGAGCGTGCCGTTGACCCCGGCGCCCACGCCCGCCTTCTCCGGCGGAATGGCGCTCATGATCGCGTTGGCCATGGCGGGCATGGCGAGTGCGATGCCCGCGCCCATCACGACCAGGCCGAGCAGCATGCCGCCGTAGCCGTTGCCGCCGAGCAGCGCGATCGCGGCGAGTCCGGCGGCCAGCAGGCTCATCCCGGCCGCGATGGTGACCGGCGTACCCAGCTTGGGCACCAGCCTGGCGCCCAGCCCGGTGAGGTTCAGGGCGACGACGCTCAGCGCCAGCGGAGCCGTACGCAGACCGGCCTCCAGCGGTCCGTAGCCGAGGACGAACTGCAGCTGCTGGGTGAGCAGGAACAGCGAGCCGCCCATCCCGAAGGCGACCAGGATCGCGCCCGCGACGGCCCCGATGAACTTCTGGTTCCGGAAGAAGTGCATGTCCAGCATCGGGTACGGGATGTGCAGCTCCCACAGCACGAATCCGCTGAGGACGGCGACTCCGACCAAGGCGGTCAGCAGCACCCGGCCCGACGTCCAGCCGTGCTCGGGGCCGGAGATGATCGCGTACACGACGGATGCCATACCGATGGTGGAGAGCAGCGCGCCGAGCAGGTCGGGGCGCTCGCTGCTGGGGGTCCTGGACTCCGGTACGAGCCGGACGACGGCCGCGAGGCCGATGACCGCGACGGGAATGTTGATCAGGAAGATCGCGCCCCACCAGAAGTGGTCGAGCATCACTCCGCCGACCAGCGGTCCGACGGCGAAGCCGAGCGAGCTGACGGTCGACCAGATGCCGATCGCCTTGACCCGCTCGGAGTCGTCGAAGATCTGCACGACGACGGCCAGGGTCGTCGTCATCAGCAGCGCACCGCCGATGCCCATGCCCGCACGGGCGGCGATCAGCTGCGCGGAGGACTGGGCCAGTCCGGCCACCAGCGAACCGACGCCGAACAGGGCGAGCCCCGCGACCAGCATCTTCTTGCGGCCGTAACGGTCGGCGGAGCTGCCGGCCGTCAGCAGCAGGCCCGACTGGACCAGCGAATAGGCATTGATCATCCACTGCACATCGGCGGTGGAGGCGTCCAGCTCCCGGGTGAGGGAGGGGATCGCGACGTTGAGAACGGTGTTGTCGAGCAGCACGGTGAGCTGGGCGAGGCAGATGACACCGAGGATCAGCCAGCGTTGCGGATGGCTCGGTGGCGAGAGGTGACTCTGCTCGGCGGCGGTCGCCGTCATGCGGACTCCTGATGCCTTGGACCGACCGGCACATGGGCGGCGGCGTCGCACCCCATGTGCCGGTCGGTCTTATACGGTGTACGAGTAAGAGACGTACACCGTATAGCTGCCCCTGTACGGTGTACAACTCATTTCCGCGCGATACCGTGCTCGCCGCTGATCCGACAAGGACTGGAGTGGTATGTCACTGCGTCGTCGTACGGTGGAAGTGCTCATCGCAGCGGGCCTGCTGGGGACCGCCCTCGCGCCTCCCGCATCGGCCGCCGGGCAGGAGCACACGGTGCCGCTGCGCGTGGCCACGTACAACATCCATGCGGGCGCCGGCATGGACAACGTCTTCGACCTCGACCGGCAGATCGCCGAACTGCGGTCGCTGGACGCCGATGTGATCGGGCTGCAGGAGGTCGACGCCCACTGGGGCACCCGCAGCGAGTGGCGCGATCTGGCGGGAGAGCTGGCCGAGCGGCTGCACATGCGGGTCTCGTTCGCCCCGATCTACCGCCTCGATCCGGTGACCCCCGGTGCGCCCCGGCGCGAGTTCGGGGTCGCGGTGCTGTCCAGATACCGGATCGTGAGCGCCGAGAACCACGAGATCACCCGGCTCTCCACCCAGGACCCGAACCCGGTACCGGCCCCGGCGCCCGGCTTCGGCGAGGTGGTCCTGCGGGTGAAGGGGCTGCCCGTGCATGTGTACGTGACGCACCTCGACTACCGCGCCGACCCGTCCGTACGGACCGCACAGGTCGCCGACACCCGCCGGATCATGGCCGAGGACGAGGCCCCCGGCCGGCAGCGGGTGCGGCAGATCCTGCTCGGCGACTTCAACGCGGCGCCGACCGCACCCGAACTCGCCCCGCTGTGGCAGGAGCTGACGGACATCGAGCCCGGCGGGCCGACGTACCCGGCGCAGGACCCGGTGCAGCGAATCGACTACGTGGCGGTGTCGAAGGATTCGGTACGGGTGCGCGACGCGGCGGTGGCCGAGACACTCGCCTCGGACCACCGCCCGGTCGTCGCGGATCTGCTGCTGCGGCGCTGAGCCCTATGCGCCGCTCTTCGGCCGGGTCAGATCGTAGAAGGTGGCGCTGGCGACCGTCACCTCCTTGAAGTTCTTCTCCACCCAGGAGGAGATCTGGGACGAGGTGCCGCTGTTGCCGCCGCCCCCGCCCGTTCCGCCCGCGACGAAGTAGTGGATCCTGCCGTCCTCGACGTACTTCTTGAACTGGGAGAGCGTCGGGGACGGGTCACTGCCGTTGAAGCCGCCGATCGCCATCACCGGCTCGCCGGTGGCGAGTTGGTAGCTCGCCGCGTTCTGTGAGCCGATGGCGGCGGCGACCCAGGTGTAGTCGCCGGCGTTCTTCTCCAGCAGCTTCTCGGCCGCGGGGCTGACGGACGAGCCGTTGAGCAGACCGCCCATGCCGTCGCCTCCGGGAGCACCGCGTTCGCCCATGCCGCCGGGTGCGGTGCCGGGCGCGGCCCCCGGCTGCTGACCGTCCCGCTGGTTGCCGCCCTGGCCCTGCTGCCCCGGGGGACGGCCGCCCTGACCACCGGTCGGGGGCTGCCCCATGGGGCCGCCCTGCTGACTGCCCGTACCGGGGAGCCGCATTCCGCCGGCGGCGCCTCCGCCGGGGCCGCCCCGGCCGCCGCCTCCGGGGCCGCCCATCGAACTGGCCCCGGACGGACCGGCCGTGACGATCGAACCCTGATGCCCGGTGTTCAGCGTGGAGAGGGTGTACGCCGTCGGCCCCGCCAGCGATGCCACGAAGCCCACCCCCACCGCCACGAGCGCCGGTCGGCGCCCGAGACGCGTGGCGAACAGCAGGCCCGCCGCCCCCGCCGCACCGGCGACGAGGACGGCCCAGCGCAGCCACGGCAGGTGATCCGGCGTCCGCCCCAGCAGGACGTACGACCAGAGCGCGGTCACCACGACCGTGACACCGAGCGCCCCGCGCGCCCACCACCTGGACCGTTCCTCCCACAGGACCGTGGTGCCCATGCCGACGAGCGCCGCGAGGTACGGCGCCAGCGCCACCGTGTAGTACTGGTGGAAGATGCCGGCCATGAAGCTGAAGACGAGCGCCGTCATCAGCAGCGAACCGCCCCAGGCGAGGAACGCCGCACGGGCGGTGTCGGTGCTCCCCCAGCGCTTAATGCCGGGGAGGTGCCCCCCTGCCCGCCAGGTCAGCCAGACCCCCGCGACGAGCAGGATCAGCGCGGCGGGCAGCAGCCAGGAGATCTGGCCGCCGATCTCGGAGTTGAACATCCGGCCGATGCCGGTCTCCCCCCACTGACCGCCGGCCCCGCCGCCGCCTCCCCCGACGCTGCCCGTCTCGTCGCCGTTGATCCGGCCGAGGCCGTTGTAGCCGAAGGTCAGCTCCAGGAAGGAGTTGTTCTGCGAACCGCCGATGTACGGACGCGACGACGCCGGCCAGAGTTCGACGATCGCCACCCACCAGCCGCCCGCGACGACCGTCGCCAGTGCCGAGAGCCCGAGTTGGCCGAGCCTCCTGCGTACGGGGACCGGTGCGAACACCGCGTACAGCACGGCCAGCGGCGGCAGGATCAGGAACGCCTGCAGGGTCTTCGACAGGAACGCGAAACCCACCGCGACACCCGCCCACACCAGCCACCTGGTCCGGCCGTGCTCCAGCGCGCGCAGCACGCAGTAGACGGTGACGGTCATCAGCAGCGCCAGCAGCGCGTCCGGATTGTTGAAACGGAACATCAGCGCGGTGACAGGCGTGAGGGCGAACACCACCATCGCGATCAGCCCGGCGGCGGCGCTGAAACGCCGGCGTACGGCCGCGTACAGCACCCCGGCCGTGGCCACCCCCATCAGCACCTGCGGGACCAGGATCGCCCACGAGTTCAGGCCGAAGACGCGCACCGACAGAGCCATCGGCCAGAGCGCGGCCGGGGGCTTGTCGACCGTGATCGCGTTCGCGGCGTCCAACGAGCCGAAGAAGAAGGCCTTCCAGCTCCGGCTGCCCGCCTGGACGGCCGCGGAGTAGAAGGAGTTGGCGTACCCGGAGGCGCTGAGGTTCCACAGGTAGGCGAGCGCGATGACCAGCAGCATCGCCAGGAAGGCGGGCCGCGCCCAGCGCGGGTCCTCGGGCCTGCCGCGCCACACGCGGTGCGCCAGGGGCCTGTTCGGGCGGGCGTGGCCGGCGGCCGGTGCCGCGGGCGGGAGCGTCGGGGCCTTGGGCGGGGCCGGAAGGCGGTCGGGACGCAGCGTGGTCATCGGGCGTTCCCCCGTTCGTGATGGGTGTCGTCGGCGTGCGCGGCAGGCCCCACGGAGGCTCCGGGGGCTACGGGGGCCGCAGTGGCCGCGGGGCTTGCGGCGGCGCGCTCCGGGAAGACCCAGGCGCGGAAGAGCAGGAACCGCAGCACCGTCGCCGCGAGGTTCGCCGCGATCAGTACGGCGAGTTCCGTGCCGTGCGACGGCGATGCGGACGCCGCTCCCAGCGCGGCCAGCGAGCCGCTGGTCAGGGCGAGACCGATGGCGAAGACGACCAGGCCCTGTGCCTGGTGGCGTACGGCTCCGCCCCGGCCGCGTACGCCGAAGGTGAGCCTCCGGTTGGCCGCCGTATTGGCGACGGCCGACACCAGCAGCGCGCCGCCGGCGATCTGCGGTCCGGCGCCCAGCCGGAAGAGCGAGTACAGGACGAGATAGAAGAGCGTGGAGAGCGCGCCGACGACACAGAACCCGACCAGCTGCCGGGCCAGTCCGCCCGGCACTCCGCTCAGCGCGCGGTCGCGCGGATCGTCCCCGAAGGGCCTGGCCAGCCGGTCCAGCGGCAGTGCGCCGACCGCCAGCGCCCGTCCCACCCGCCACACGCCTTTCAGGTCCTCCGTCGCCGTCCGCACGATGTGGACGGTGGAGTCGGGATCGTCGACCCAGTCGACCGGCACCTCATGGATGCGCAGCCCGGCCCGCTCGGCGAGCACCAGCATCTCGGTGTCGAAGAACCACCCCGTGTCCTCCACCATCGGCAGCAGCCGCTGCGCGACGTCCCGCCGGATGGCCTTGAACCCGCACTGCGCGTCGCTGAACCGGGCGGCCAGCGAGGAGCGGAGGATGAGGTTGTAGGCCCGCGAGACGAACTCCCGCTTCGATCCGCGCACCACCCGCGAGCTACGGGCCAGCCGCGAGCCGATCGCCAGATCGGAGTGGCCCGAGATCAGCGGTGCGACCAGCGGCAGCAGCGCGTTCAGGTCGGTGGAGAGATCGACGTCCATGTACGCCAGGACCGGGGCGTCCGAGTGCGACCAGACCGTGCGCAGCGCCCGTCCCCGGCCCTTCTCCTCCAGCCGGTACGACCGCACCCGGGGCAGCGCCGCCGCGAGTCCGGCCGCCACCTGCGGCGTACGGTCGGTGCTCGCGTTGTCCGCGACGGTGATCCGGAAGGCGTACGGGAAGGTGCGCGCCAGATGGTCGTGCAGGCGCAGCACACACGGTTCGAGGTCCTTCTCCTCGTTGTAGACGGGTACCACCACGTCGAGTACGGGGTCACCCGCCGCATCGACCGCTCCGGCCAGGAGATGGTCCCGGGCCGGCAGGGCGCTCCAGGGAGTGTCGGTTCGCATGCCGTCGACATTCGTCAACTCCGCTGTCACGCCGGTGTGCTGAGCCTGTCCTCCCGCTGTGAGTGCGGCGCGGCCGGGGACCCGGCTCCAGGCTCCGCGGGCAGATGGACCGCGAACACCGTGCGCCCCGGGACCGAGGACACCTCCACCCGGCCGCCGTGCGCGGTGACGACGGCCTGCACGATGGCGAGCCCGAGCCCGGTGGAGCCCGCGTGGCGGGAGCGCGAGGCGTCGCCGCGCGCGAACCGTTCGAAGACGTGCGGCAGCAGCTGGGGCGGAATGCCGGGCCCGTCGTCCTGGACCTCCAGCGTCACCGGGGACCGGCCGGCCGCGGCACGCACCCGTACGGTGACGGTCGTGCCGGGCGGGGTGTGGGTACGGGCGTTCGCCAACAGATTGACCAGCACCTGATGGAGCCGGGTCGGATCGCCGTGCACGGTCACCGGCTCGTCCGGCAGGTCGAGGCGCCAGCGGTGCCCCCGCTGCCCGGCGGCGCGGGCATCGCTGACCGCGTCGACGACGACCGGGGAGAGGTCGGTGCTCTCGCGGCTGAGCGGGCGCCCGGCGTCCAGGCGGGCGAGCAGCAGCAGATCCTCCACCATGCCCGTCATCCGCTCCGCCTCGGACTCGATCCGCCCCAGGGCGTGCCGGGTGTCGGGGCCGGTCTCCTCATGGCCGCGCCGGGTCAGTTCGGCGTATCCCCGGATCGAGGCCAGCGGGGTGCGCAGCTCGTGGCTGGCGTCCGCGACGAACTGACGTACCCGCGTCTCGCTCTCCTGCCGCGCCTCCAGCGCCGAACCGACGTGGCCCAGCATCCGGTTGAGCGCCGCGCCCACCTGACCGACCTCCGTCCGGGGGTCGGCCTCGGCCTCCGGGACCCGTTCCAGGGGCGCCACCTCGCCGCTGTGCAGGGGGAGTTCGGCGACCCGGGTCGCGGTCGCGGCGATCCTGCGCAGCGGGCGCAGCGCGACACCGACCATGGCGACGCCCGCGATCGCGGCAGCGATCAGACCGGCGCCGGTGACACAGACCTCGACGAGGATCAGCGTGGTGAGGGCGGAGCGCACCTCGGCGGCGGGGATGCCGACGAGGATCGTCGTCCCGTGCGGACCCGCGACGGCCTGCACCCGGTTGGAGCCGAGACCGGGCAGATCGATGCTCCGCGCCCGGTCCCCGGCCGGGATGTCCGCCGCCTCCAGGGCGCTCTGCTGGGCCCCGGTCATCGGCTGCCCGTTGTCCTCGGCCCCCGGATCCGGCGTGGTGGAGCTCTCCGCGACCACCCGCGACTCGGTGACCGAACCGTCCGCCACGACGGCCCCGAAGGCTCCGACGGGCAGCCCGCGCGCGTCGACGAAGGCCAGCGGGTCGTCGCTCTTCGGCGCGCCGCCCGGCATCGGTCCCGCCCCGCCACCGGGCGGCTTCCCGGCCCGCATGGCGACGGCGTTCAGCTGGTCGTCGAGCTTGCCGTACATGTAGCTGCGGTAGGCGATGGTGGTGACCGAGCCGATGACCGCGGCCACCACGGCGATCAGCGTCACCGCCGAGACGACGAGCCGGGTCCGCAGCGTCCACGGCCCCCGCCGCCGGCCCACGCGCCCACGCACGGGTCCGTGGACCGGGCCGTGCAGCGGGCCGTGGACCGGGCCGTGGACCGGGCCGTGCAGCGGTCTACTCACCGGGCTTGATGAGATATCCCGCCCCGCGCCGGGTGTGGATCATCGACGACCGTCCCGCGTCGATCTTCTTGCGCAGGTACGAGATGTACAGCTCGACGACGTTCGCCTGCCCGCCGAAGTCGTAGTTCCACACCCGGTCGAGGATCTGTGCCTTGCTCAGCACCCGCCGCGGATTGCGCATCAGGAAGCGCAGCAGCTCGAACTCGGTCGCGGTGAGGTGGATGGACGTCCCGCCCCGGCTCACCTCGTGGCTGTCCTCGTCGAGGACCAGATCGCCGACGACGAGCGTCGACTCGCTGCGCACGGCCGCCGTACCGGAGCGCCGGATCAGACCGCGCAGCCGCGCCACGACCTCCTCCAGGCTGAACGGCTTGGTGACGTAGTCGTCGCCGCCCGCGGTGAGCCCGGCGATCCGGTCCTCCACCGCGTCGCGCGCGGTCAGGAAGAGCACCGGGACCTCGGACAGCTCCCGCCTCAGTCTGCCGAGCACGGCGAACCCGTCCGTGTCGGGCAGCATCACGTCGAGGATCACCACGTCGGGCCGGAAGTCGCGCGCCATCCGGACGGCACCGGCACCGTCCCCGGCGCTGCGCACCTCCCAGCCCTCGTAGCGCAGGGCCATGGAGAGCAGCTCGGCGAGCGGAGCCTCGTCGTCCACCACCAGCACACGGACGGGAGTGCGGTCCGCCCTCAGTAGTTCGGTACGCCCCAGGGGCGAGGTCGTCGTCATGCCTCAACCCTGTGAGGCGCCTCTGAGAGGGTCCTTTCCCGATTCTGTGAATTCCCTGAGAAAAGCGACCCGTCAGGGAGCGGCCCTTCGCGACCGGCCTCTTCGCGACCGGCCCGTCACGAACGCCCCTTCGCAAACAGCCCGTCGCAAGCAGCCCTTCACGAGCGCCCGTTCACAAGCGCCCCTCCAAGGGCAGCCGGTCCACGGGCGGCCGGTCCACTGCGAACAACGCGCTCGCGTTCCCGTGACAGACCGCGCGCAGCCAGTCGTCCCCCAGTTCCAGCCGTTCCAGGGCGTGCAGTTGATGCGCGTATGGATACGGGATGTTCGGGAAGTCCGTCCCCAGCAGGATCCGGTCCCCGAGCGCGGCGAGCCGTCCCCGCTCGGCCACCGGGAACGGGGCGTGGCCCTCCGTGAAGTCCGTGAACGCCATCGTCGTGTCGAGCCGCACCTCGGGGTACGTCTCCGCCAGCGCCAGGAACTCCGCGTACTCCGGCATCCCCATGTGCGCCACGACCAGTCTCAGCCGCGGATGCCGCGCGAGCAGCCGGCCGACGGGTTCGGGCCCCGTGTGCTTGCCGGGCGCGGGCCCGGAGCCGCAGTGCGTCACCACCGGGATCCCGGCCTCCGCCAGCAGCCCCCACACCGGGTCCAGCAGCGGGTCGTTGGGGTCGTACGCGCCGACCTGCAGGTGCGACTTGAAGATCCGCGCCCCGGCCTCCACGGCCTCGCGCACGTACCGCTCCACGCCGTCCTCGGGGAAGAAGGTCGCGGTGTGCAGACAGTCCGGCACCCGGCGTGCGAAGTCGGCCGCCCAGCCGTTCAGCCAGGCCGCCATCCCGGCCTTGTGCGGATAGAGCATCGAGGTGAACCGGAGCACACCGAACGACCGCAGCAGCGCGAGGCGCTCGTCCTCGTCGTGCCGGTACTCGATCGGCCATTCCATCCCGGTCAGCGGCCCGGCGGAGTCGAAGTACGCCCAGACCTTGCGCAGCACCCGCTCCGGCATGAAGTGCGTATGGACGTCGATGATGCCGGGCAGCCCCAGCCGTTCCCGGAACCGCGCGACGTCGTCGGTGTCACCACTCACTTCGCACCCCTCTCACCGTCCGCCCCCGACGATCTCAGAACAGCCCGCCCTGCACTCCACCGCCCCCGATGTCGGCCACCGGCACATCCACCCCGGCCCCCGGATCGGCGCCCGCCAGCTCCCACCCGGTCATCAGCCGGGTGTCCAGCACCACGGCCCCGTGCGTCACCGTGTCCAGATGCAGATCGGGCCCGGCCGCCGCCACCAGCCGTCCGCCGACCACGCCGCCGTCCACCAACTCGGTGACCGCCCACGCCACCTCGACCGCGCCGTCCAGCCCGAAGACCCCGGCGTGATCGACCGCTTCGAACGGCAACCTCTCCAGCGAATCCGGCCACCCGGCCCCCTCCAGCGCCACGGCCCGCCCGTAGAGCTCCGCCACCTCGGCACGCCGCTCCGCCGCCCCCGGCAGCGCCGCGCGCACGGCCCGCTTCCCGGCGTACGGAATCCGGTCCGGCACCCCGAGCGCCGACCGCAGCAGCTCCTCGGTCCGCCGCGCCGCCATCAACGGCCCCCGTCCCAGCCAGCTGAACACCACGGCCCCCTGCTCCCGCAGCCGCGCCGCCTCCCGCTCCTCCGCGGTGATCCCGACCTTCACCATCCCCGGCCCGAACCAGGCGAGATACACGCGGTACGTCCGGGGGTCGTCCGCGATCGTGTCGGCGGCCACCGAGTGCGCCCGGTCCAGCCGCGCACACTCCGGGCACCGGGCCCCGGTACTCCGCCCCGACACCACGGCCCCCACCGGACACGCGTTCCCGCGCGCCCCGACACAGCCCCGCCGCCCCACGGCCCGGAACCCGAGCTCCGTCCCATAGGCCGGCGCGCTCACCCGTACGGCCCCGCCCCGCCGCCACCCCAGCACGGGCAGCCCCCGCGCGTCCGGCCACCGAAGCCCGGTGCACTGCCAACCCATGCGCGAACTCCCGGATTCCGATGCGGTCGGGGAAATGCCAAGAGGCCCCCGGATTTCTCCGGGGGCCTCTTGCTTGCTGTGCACTCGGCAGGATTCGAACCTGCAACCTTCTGATCCGTAGTCAGATGCTCTATCCGTTAAGCTACGAGTGCTTGTGCGTTCCGGGCTTTTCTGCCTGGTCGGCGTTGCGGGAACAACATTACATGACCTGCGCCGTAGCGCGAAATCCTTTAGCCACACCACCTCTGACCTGCGAAAACGACGTGTCTGGCGGCATCGCGGGCGATGGCCGGACCGAGCGCCCGAACGAGCCGCACACCATCCCGGGACCACATCCGGACCGCTCGGGTCTGGATACGGCCGAAGCCCCGTGCCAGTGGCACGGGGCTTCGGTGGGAAAGCGGAGGCGGAGGGATTTGAACCCTCGATGGGCTTTAAGACCCAAACCGCATTAGCAGTGCGGCGCCATAGACCGGACTAGGCGACGCCTCCAGCACACCCCGCGCGAGCGCGAGTGGTGCGTGCAGATGATGACACAGTCGAGCGTCGTGCCACCAATCGCGACCTACGGTACTAGGGAGGCGGGCGCGAGGGCAAAGCACCCGCGGTTGCGCAACGCCGTGGCGTGCGGAGCGTTAGTGATGACGGAGGCGCCGTCCTCCGCCGTTCCTTCGTTCCACCGGCTGTCCCGTCCCTCCCGTCGAAGTGCACGAGCACAGGAGCCCACATGCTGCGCCGCCTCGCCCTCACCGCCGTCGTGTCCCTCGCCGCGCTGTCCGCCGCCGTGCCGGCCGCGACCGCGGCCGCCGCGCCTCTTCCGCTGCCGCTGCCGCTGCCGCTGCTGCACGGGGACGACGGCCGCACCCGGCTGACGGTGACGGTCTCGGGCGCGGGTGACCCCGCGGCCGAGGGGTTCTTCGAGCTGGAGTGCGGGCCCGCGGGCGGCAGCCACCCGGCGGCGCGGCAGGCCTGCGACCGACTGGACGAGCTGGCGGCCGAGGGCGCGGACCCGTTCGCCCCGGTCCCCCGGGACGCGATGTGCACCCAGCAGTCCGGTGGGCCCGCGACCGCCCGGATCACCGGGAGCTGGCGGGGGAGGAACATCGACACGGTCGTCGACCGGACCAACGGCTGTGCGATCGCGCGCTGGAACGGTCTGCGGCCGGTGCTCCCCAACGTCCGATGAGCGGGACCGCATCCCTTCCCAGGTCATCCCGAACGACACCTGACGGGCTGGAGTCGTACACCGTATGCACAGAACCTTGGTGAGAGCTCCCCCGCATCCGCCGTCCCACGCCCCTTCCCTGCCTTTAGACTCCTTCCGTGACAGCCTGCGGCCCGCGAGGCAAGATGGGGCCCGCTGTCGGCAAGGTGCGGTAACCAGGGAGGAAGCGTCGTCGTGAGCAGCAGGCCATCCCGAGGCACTGCTCGCCTCGCAGCCATACTCGATGCACTCCCCGACGGGCTGCTGCTCGTCAACTGCAACGGCACGGTCGTCAACGCCAACACCATCGCCCTGGAAATGTTCGAGACGCCGGGCACGGCGCTCGTCGGACGCGGGCTCCTCGACCTGCTTCCGGAGTTCGACTCCAAGCTGATCCCCGGGTCCATGCGCCGGCCCGAATCCGCCGACGACCGCGGCCGTACCAAGCCGACGCGGATGACCGCACGGCGGACCGACGGCAACGAGTACCCGGTCGAGGTCACCAGCGCCAGCCTGGAGGACGGTCAGGCCGCGTACAACGACTTCCAGAGCGGCTACGGCGGCAGCTACACGGGTGACGAGCTGCTGATGCTCGTCGTGCGGGATCTGTCGGGCACCGTCGACACGGAGGCCGAACTGGCCCGTTCGCAGCGGCAGACCGAGATGATCCTGCGGGCCGCGGCCGAGGGCGTCGTCGGGACGGACACGGACGGCCGGGTCGTCCTGGTCAACCCCGCCGCCGCGCAGATCCTCGGCTTCCGCGCCAGCGACCTGGGCGGGCAGGAGCTGCATCCGCTGATCCTGCACTCGCGGGCGGAGGGCGAGCCGTTCCCGTACGAGGAGTCGCCGCTCGCCGACACCCTCCGGTCCGGCCGCAAGCACCGGGTGCGCGGGCAGGTCCTGTGGTCCAAGAGCGGTGCTCAGGTACCGGTCGACCTGACCACCGCGCCGGTCCGGGACGGGGACCAGCTGGTCGGCGCGGTCATGACGTTCACCGACCGCAGGCCGTACGAGGAGCTTCGCGAGCAGCACGGGGCCGAGGTCACCGGGCTGACCGCGAGCCACGCCGACGAGATCGCCGGGCTGACGGAACGGCACAGCACGGAGCTGGCCGACCGGGCCGAGCGGTACTCGGCCGAACTGGAGGAGCAGGCCGAGCGGCTGGCGGCGCTGACGGCCCGGCACACCCAGCTCACCGCCGTGCTCGGCGAGTCGCTGCGCGGGCCGCTGGAGGAGCTGCGCGGCGAACTCTCCACGCTCGCCGCCGACCCGGCCGGCCAGCTGTGGCCGGAGGCCAACCAGATCCTGCACCACCTGGCCGCGGGCTACGCGCGGATGACCACCCTCGTCGACAATGTGCTCGGCTACCAGCGCCTGGACGCCGGTGCGGAGGAGCTGGTCAAGACGAACGTGCTGCTCGACTCGGTCGTGACGGCCGGAATCGACGCGGCCGTCGAGCTGATCGGTCCCGGACGCGCCCAGTTCGCGGTGCACGCGCCGCCGATCGAGGCCGAGGTGGACGCGGCCCGGCTCGTGACCGCGCTCGCCCATCTGGTCGCGGACGTCGCCGGCGTCGACTCGACCGGCAAGGCCCGCGTGGTGCCGGGCGGTGGCTACGTCGACTCGACGGTCGTCGTCGCGGCGGCGCAGCGCGGTGAGGTCGTACGGATCGAGGTGCGTGGACCGTTCGCCGGGGGAGACCCGGTGCACGAGCCGATCGTGCGCGGGATCGTCCGGGCGCACGGCGGTGTGCTCCAGACGCACGAGGTGCCGGGGATGAGCGGCAGCGCCTACGTCCTCGAAGTGCCGTTGGGCGCGGGTTCGGGCACGGTGATGCCACCGGCGCCCGAGCCGGAGCCCGCACCCGAGCCGGAGCCGATGGCCGGTCAGGGCGCGCCCGGTGGCGGGCGGCGACGCGCGCGGCGGTCGTCCACGGACGCGTTCCTGGAGAGCCCTGTGGGTGGTTCCGGAGCGGCGGCCGGGGCTTCCGGGGACGGTGACACCGGGGCGGCCGAGCCGACGGGGCGGCGACGGGCGCGTCGTGAACCCGCGGCACAGGGCTCGCAGGAGACGCGGGGTACGCAGAGCGCGAACGACATCATTCCCGCCCAGCAGAGCGAGGGGTCGGGGCGCAGGCGGGGGCGGCCGAGTCCGGCCGAGACCGGTGATCGGCATGCCCTTCCGGCTCAGCTGACCCAGTCGCCCGCGCAGGGGCAGGGGCAGCGGCCCGGGGAGGGCGCAGTCGGGCAGCAGGGGCCGGGACAGGCGTTGGCGCTGCCCGCGGCCCCGGTGCCGTCCGAGGGTGCGGTGGTGACCGCGGCGGAGGGCGCGCAGGGAGGTGGTGGCCGTCCGCAGCGCGGGCAGGCCGTGCCGCCTCAGGGTGTGCCGGCCGAGGTGCCGTCGCCGGTGCCGGCGGGTGGGCACCGGGCACGTCAGGGCGGCGAGAACCAGCTGGCCCTGCCGACTTCCGGTTCCCCTTCCGCTCCCGTTTCCCCGTCCGCTTCCGTTTCCCCGTCCGCTTCCGTTTCCCCGTCCGCTTCCGTTTCCCCGTCCGCTTCCGCACCCGCACCCGAGGGCCTCTCGCCCGTCGGTGACGGCCCGGCTCCGGTGCCGCAGCCGGGCGGGCGGCGGGCGCGGCGGGCACTGGCGGCCGCGCAGGAGCGGTCCGCTCAGCCCGAGCAGTCCGGGCCCCGCACCGCGTTCGCCCTCCCGCCCGCGGAGGCCGACCGGACCCCGTCCGCGGCCGCCGACGTGGACGCCTCGCTGCCCGGACGCCACGACGCCGTGGGCGTCACGCCGGACGACGACCACACACCGCCCCAGGCGCACCCCGTACCGACCGGGCGGCGCCGGGCGCGGCACGCCGACGGCCCCCAGCAGCCCGGAGAGGCCGTCGGGCAGCCGGTGGAGCAGCAGGCCGTACCGCGTAGCGCACAGCAGCCGCAGCAGGCCGGGGCGGCCGACGAACGGCCCGCCGGCCACCCCGGCGAGCAGGGCGTCGATCTGCCCGACGGCCGGGACGGCGACGGTCCGGACCGGCCCGCGGCCGGCCAGACCACGCACACCACCGGCACCACTGCCGTCACGGGCACCTCCGAGTCCACCGGCGGCACCGATGTCGTGGAGAGCCGCCCGCGGACCGACGTGCCCGGACCGGACGCGCGCAGGCAGCCGCTGCCCGCGGAGGCGCCGCTGCCCGGCGGTTCGTCGGACTCGACGCAGGGACGCGCGTTCAGCGTCCGGACGCTCGGGCAGGGTGTGCCGTTCGCCCAGCACATCGCCCACCAGCAGAACCAGACGCTCGGCGGCGGCGCCGGGCGGCGCCGCAAGCTCGCCGCTCCGCCGGAGAGCGAGCGCGCCCCGCAGACGGCGCTGCCGCATCCCGCGCCGTCCCAGCCCGCCCCGTCCCCGTCCGGCCCCGCGCCGGGCGCATCGGCCGGCTCCGCCCCGGGGCAGCTGCTCTCCGCTCCGGAGGCCGAAGGACGCGCGTACGCCATAGGCGCACCCGACGAGGGCGCCGAGGGGCCGGAGCCGCTGGACGGTCCGGGCGGCGCGGTCGAGGTCGCCAACCGTCCGTCGCCGCAGCCGGTCGACGACGAGCTGCCCCCCGAGCCGTTGGACAACCCGCGCCGACTGCTCGTCTGGCCCGCTCCCGACGTCTCCACCCAGCAGGCGCTGAGCGACCGGGGCTACCGGCCGGTGATCGTGCACTCGCGCGAGGAGGTCGACGCCCAGATAGCGGCGTTCCCCGCCGCGCTCTTCGTCGACCCGCTCACCGGTCCCATCACCCGCAAGGCGCTGCAGTCGCTGCGTCAGGCGGCGGTGGCCGCCGAGGTCCCGGTGCTGGTGACGGCCGGTCTGGGGCAGGCGTCGCGGGAAGCCGCGTACGGTGCCGACCCGGCCGTGCTCCTCAAGGCGCTCGCCCCGCGCGACAGCGAACAGCATCCGCCCCGGGTGCTGTTGATCGAGGAGCACGAGGAGATCGCGCTGGCGCTGACGGAGACGCTGGAACGCCGCGGCATGCAGGTGGCCAGGGCCTCCACCGACAACGAGGCGGTGACGCTCGCCACCCGGATGCGGCCCAATCTGGTGGTGATGGACCTGATGCAGGTGCGTCGCCGCCGGGCCGGGATCGTCGACTGGCTGCGCGCCAACGGGCAGTTGAACCGGACCCCGCTGGTCGTCTACACCTCCGCCGACATGACCGGGTCGGAGCTGCCGAAGCTCAGCTCGGGCGAGTCCGTCCTCTTCCTGGCCGAGCGCTCCACGAGCGACGAGGTGCAGTCGCGCATCGTCGACCTGCTCGCGAAGATCGGCACGAACTGACCGGCGGCCGGCCGGGAGTACGACGAGGGCGGTACGGGATTCCCCCGTACCGCCCTCGTCGCGTCCCGGCCGGCCGGGGTCAGAGCCGGGTGACGTCCAGCTCGCCCTCCGCGTACTGTTTGCGGATCACCTTCTTGTCGAACTTGCCGACGCTCGTCTTCGGCACCGCGGGAATGATCGTCCAGCGCTCCGGCAGCTGCCACTTGGCGATGCCCGACTCGGCGAGGAAGGCCTTCAGCGCCTCGTAGTCCGCGATGGCGCCGTCCTTGAGCACGACGGTGGCGAGCGGGCGCTCGCCCCACTTCTCGTCCGGGACGGCGACGACCGCCGCCTCGGCCACGTCCGGGTGTGCCATGAGGGCGTTCTCCAGCTCGACGCTGGAGATCCATTCGCCGCCGGACTTGATCACGTCCTTGGCCCGGTCGGTGAGGGTGAGGAAGCCGTCCTCGCTGATCACACCCACGTCGCCGGTCTTCAGCCAGCCGTCCTCGCTGAACTTGTCCTCGGGGCGCAGGGCCTCGCCGTCCGCTCCCCCGTAGTAGGCCCCGGCGATCCAGGGGCCGCGCACCTCCAGCTCACCGGCCGACTCGTTGTCCCACGGCAGGTGCTCGCCGCCGGGGCCGACCAGGCGCGCCTCGACACCGGCCGGGAAGCGGCCCTGGGTGACGCGGTAGGGCCGCTCCTGCTCCTCGGTCAGCCCGGCGGGCGGGTTGGCCATGGTGCCGAGCGGAGAGGTCTCCGTCATGCCCCAGGCGTGGCAGAGACGGACACCGAGCTTGTCGTACGCCTCCATGAGGGAGGGCGGACAGGCGGCGCCGCCGATGGTGACGCGGGCCATGGAGGTGAGGTCGCGCGGGTTGGCGGTGACCTCGGCGAGCAGCCCCTGCCAGATGGTGGGGACGGCGGCGGCGTGGGTCGGCCTCTCGCGCTCGATCATATCGGCGAGCGGGGCGGGCTGCAGGAACCGGTCGGGCATGAGCATGTTGACGCCGGACATGAACGTCGCGTGCGGCAGCCCCCAGGCGTTCACATGGAACTGGGGGACGACCACCAGCGTGGTGTCCTTGTCGGTCAGGCCCATCGACTCGGACATGTTGACCTGCATGGAGTGCAGGTAGACGGAGCGGTGGGAGTAGACGACGCCCTTGGGGTCACCGGTGGTGCCTGAGGTGTAGCACATGGCGGCGGCCTGGCGTTCGTCCAGCTCGGGCCAGTCGTAGCTGGTCGGGCGGCCGGCGAGCAGCTCCTCGTACTCGTGCACCCGCGCCGTCGCGCCGGCCAGGACGGAACGGTCGCCCGGCCCGGTGACGATCACGTGCTCGATCGACGTCAGATGGGGAAGAACGGGCGCGAGCAGCGGCAGCAGGGAGCCGTTGACGATGACGGCCTTGTCGTCGGCGTGCTCGACGATCCAGATCAGCTGATCGGCGGGAAGCCGGAGGTTGAGCGTGTGGAGCACCGCGCCCATCGAGGGGATCGCGAGATACGCCTCGATGTGCTCGGCGTTGTTCCACATCAACGTTCCTGTTGCATGTCCCTCTTCAACTCCGAGGTCACGCAGGGCGTGGGCGAGCTGTGCAGCGCGGGCGCCGATCTCGGCGAAGGTCCGGCGGTGTGGTTCGCCGTCGCCTGTCCAGGTGGTCACTGTCGACCGCCCGTGGATCGTTGACCCGTGGGCCAGAATCCGCGAGATCAGTAGCGGTACGTCTTGCATCGTGCTGTACACCGGGGCCTCCCCAATCAGCGCGCCGTTACGCGAGGGTAATCCCGGTGATTCTGCTTGCATACCTAGCGGTATGTCACTACCTGACGTCGACCAATTCCGGCGTTGCACGGTCCAGAGTGCCGAACGGGTCGTCGTCGTCATCGTCCGTGTCTTCGGGCTCCCACGGGTCGGGCTCCCACACGGGGTGAATCTCTACGGTCACGTTGTCGGCGCCTTCTCCGTGGCTGGTGAGCACCACCCGGCGGACGAGTTGCCGAAGGATCGCGTTTCGCTCGACCGTGAGTACGGTGTCCCACTCCTCGACGAGTCCAACCATGATCGGCCGGAACATCTCGACGGTGGGGCCTGTGTCCTCGGTGGGGGCGAGCTTGGCGAGGTTCGCCGTGACCTTGTCCCGCTTCTTGACCAGCTCATCCCGGGCCCCTTCGTACACGCCCTCGGGGTACTTTTCCGGGTTCACCGCGTTGTCGACGGCAAGCCGCTTTAGACCGGCCTCGTACTTCGCGTGCTCGGCTTCGAGCTTCACGCGATGCGTGGCAAGTCGGGCGCGCTCCGCCTCGGCGTCGAGCTGCTCCTGCTCCGTCGGGGGCACCCGGTCAATCTCGGCGGAGTTGTTGACGATGAACTCGAATACCTTCTCCTCTACCTTGGTCCGCTGGATGAACATGCCGGCGCACAGCACGCCCCCCGACTGCGACCGGGTGTTGCACCGGTAGGCGTAGCCCGGGACGCTGATCCGCTCGCCCTCTCGGGTGGTGTGTAGAGCATTGATCGACGTTCCCCCACGGCAGAGACCACAGCGGGTGGTTCCGGTAAGGGTGTACGTCGCCTGTCGGGCCCTGATCGCGGTTGCCCTGACCTGTACGCGTCGGTCCTGGTACTGCTGCCACAGGTCGAGGCTGATGCACTCCTCATGGGCCCCATCGGTCAGGAAGTGGTTTTTGCAGCCTCCGTTCGTCAGTCGGTTGTCGCAGGTGCACTTGGGGTCGTGGAATCGGAGCAGGCCGGCGGCAAAGCCGCTGTCCATGAACCGCTTCAACGTCTCTGTGCGCCATACGGATTGGCGGGTGGTCTTGTACCCCTGCGCGCTGAGCCATGCGCAGAGTTGGGGAAAGCCGTCACCAGCGGAGTACCGGCGGTACAACTCGGCGACGATGGGGCCGACTTCGGGGTCGACCTCGTACCACTCTTTCTGTGTGGTCCAGCTTCCGTTGGGGAGCAGGACCCGGCGCGGGTGCCAGATGTACCCGAAGCGCGCGCGGCCGGTGGCGGGCAGCTTGGCCTCGCGCCGTAGCTGGTGTGTCTCCTTCCACTGTTCGCCGGCCCGGTCGCTCTCGTAGGCCGCGAACTCGAACAGGATTCCGCGTTGCAGCTTGCCCAGTGCGGTTCGAGCGTCGATCTGCTCCGTGGCGGATTCGAGCTGTCCGCCGACGGACTCAACTCGCTTGAGGTTGACGGCGATGCCGTCGCGGTTGCGTCCGAACCGGCTGTACTTCCAGACGGCTATGCCGCGCGCCTCGCCCTGCTCGACGCCCTGAATGGCCTTCATGACCTTGCGCTTGAAGTTGCGCCCGGTCTTGTCGAGGTCTACGACCCATCGAGTGATGCGTCGCCGGGTGCGGCGGGCCCAATCGTCGATGGCTGCTTTCTGGATCTGAGGAGAGATCTTCTCCTCTTTCCAGGTCGAGACCCGGATATACCCGATGTACGGTTCGAGGCCCGACAGGTCGTCGGGGACGTCGATGTACCACAGCGACGGGTCGTTCCCGTCCTGGTCGGTGTCGGCCTGGTCCTCGCGTTCGAGGACTGGTGCACGCATCAAGGTGCTTCCCCTCCCTTGGTTGTGGGCGCGCGGGTTGCGCTACCCCCCGCGATAGCGCGTGGGCGCCCTGTGTGGCGTGGCATCTCCTTGTCGGATGGCGCGAGTTAGCGAGCCTGGCGCCGGTCGTTGGTGACGTCGGCGAGGTTCGAGTGCGCGGCGTACAGGTGGTGCACAGTCGCGGTGTGGGTGGTGGCGCTCGCGCCGTTGCCCGGCTGCGGTGGGAGGGTGAGCAGGCCCCGGGCGGCGTGGTCGAGTGCAAGCCGGTACCCCTCTCGGCGAATGGCTTCCTTGTCTTCGGTGGTCATGTGGTTTTGGCGCCGCACCCGGGCCAGGATCACGAACGGCAGGCCCGCGAGGGCGACGCCGGCGCCAATGTCCGCCATGCGGGGGCGGTCACCGGTGGCGGACGCGACCACTACCAGGACAAGGCCCGTGACGAATACGGCGTAGGCGACTGCTGCGGCGACCTGGTCGCGCGTGATGTGCATGTGGTGCGGCTCCTTGCTATCCGTTTGTGCTGCGTTCGTCCGTCTCGACGGCCCGAAGCCCGTTCACCATCCGTTCGAACGCCTCGATACCTTCGGGACTTGTGATGCCGAGTTCGGCCGCGGCCTCTCTCGACGTAATGGGGTTGGGCTTGATAGGTCGTAGGGCGGCGAGGTCGTCCTGCTTGACCACGCCGGCACGAACGAGAACTTCCGGTAGGCCGACGCGGAGACCTGCGGCGAGCGCTTCGAGAGTCCGTGTGTCCGGGAGTCCCTCAGCGCGCAAGAGGCGCGAGACGGTCGGGGCACTGAGGCCGGCGTCTCGGGCGAACTGCTTCTGTCCGCCGCGCTCGGGATAACCCCGCCTGGTCAGCATTTCGCGGAGCCATGCAGCGAAGGTTTCGGGCGTGTGCTGCTGCGGCGCATCTTGTGTCATGCGTGAAAGATATCGCGCGCGAAAGATCCGCACGACAGTAACCGGGTTTTGGCATAGTCCACCCCTCCCCCGTCCCGTCGCGCGGCCGTGCCTGGCTAGCTCGAACTCGAACAAGCCTTCGAGCCGAGCATACGACCCGGGCTCTCTTCCTGTCACTCCCGTAACGGAACCAACACTGTCCGGTAGGACGCTGCCCAGGTCCAGGCGGTTGCGCCCGATTCTGCGACCCGATCCACCCTCGGAAGGTTGTACCGTGAACCGATTTCATGCGTGAAATTTAGGTGGTACGTTTCTTTCACGAACGAGACAGCAACGGATCGTTTCGTGAAAGGAACTGTCATGTCTTTCGCCCCCGCCGCCCTGGTCGCCGCCGCGCTCGCCAAGGGCGACCAGACGCCCGCCGACATGGCGCGGCGCATGGGTGTGCCGTACCTCGCCGTCTATCGGTGGGCCACCGGCCGCCACGCCCCCGGGCCGTCCGGACTCGCCGCGATCGAGCGGACATACGGCCTCACCCCTGCCGCCCTGATGCGAGAGGAAACCGCCGCGTGAACACCGTCACCCCTCGCCCGCAGGCCCTCGCCAATGCCCGCAGGGTCCTCGACCAGGCACGCGCCCGTCGTGATCGCCTGCCGATCCGGCAGGCCGCCGAGCAGGCCGCCGTCGGGAGCTTCCGCAGCGCCGACGAAATCGAACTGATCCTGCGCCGGCTGCACCGCGAGGCCCGCGCCGAGCAGGCCCCCGCGTCGATGGTCCCGGCCGCACGCGCCGCCTGACCCACGAGAAAACCGCCCCGGGTGCGACCGGGGCGGCGAGAGAGACCCCCGTATCCGTCACGAGAGGCCCCGTCATGAACCGTACCCGTCACTCCGCCGCCGAGGCCGTCCGCGCCGTCATGGTCGCCCGTCGCCTGCGCGCCGTCGCCCCCGACACCGACACCGTGCAGACGACGCCCGTTTACACCGAGGCCGGACCGCGCGGCCCCCGCGTTGCCGTCCGCGTCCACCTCGCCGACGTCCTGCACCTGCCGCTCGCCGCCGATGCCGACCAGCACCGCGCCGCGTACGACGTCCTGCGCCGCGCCTACCCCCGCGCGCAGTGGCAGAACGACGAGTACCGGTACGACGTCCGCGCCGGCCGACTGCACCGCGTCACCCTCGACGCGCCGGCGGACGCCCGATGACCGCCGAGACCTTCCTCGACGCCCTCGCCGAGGCGTTCGCCGACGAGCCGGCCGCGGTCGAGCACCTGCTGCTCGACCTCGCCGCCGCCCGGGCGCACGCCGACCACATGCGGCACTCGCCCGCCGCCACCGACTACGGGCGCGAGTCGGCCGCCGCCGGCCTCGACCGCGCACGCGAGGACCTGCTCGACGTCCTCGACCTGCCCAGCACGAACGGAGTCCCCGCGTGACCGTCATACCCCTGCACCGCAACACCCCGGCCGCCACCGCCGGCCCTGCCGACCTCACCGTCGAGCAGGTCAAGACCCTGCTTGCCCCGATCAACCCCTCTCGCGTGCAGACACTGAACAGGCAGTCGCACCTCGAAGCGTGGGACGTCCGCCGTTGGCTCAACCGCGTGTTCGGGTTCGGCGGATGGTCCGACGAGACGCTCGAACTGGTCTGCGTTGCCGAACGAGAGATCAACCCCGGCCGCTGGACCGTCATCTACCGGGCGCAGGTGCGCCTCACGGTGAAGACGACCGACGGCCGGACCCTCACCGCGTACGACGACGCCGCCATGGGGGACAGTCGCAATCAGCCGTCCCTCGGCGACGCCCACGACATGGCCATGAAGACCGCCCTTTCACAGGCGTTGAAGCGATGCGCCCACAACTTGGGCGACGCGTTCGGCCTGTCCCTCTACAACGACGGAAGCCGGCAGGCCGTCGGCATCTGGTCGGCCGCACACCCGAAGCCGGCCGACGACGCCGACGTGCCGGCCGTGCCCGACGACGCGCCGGTGAAGCCCGAGCCGTCCCCCGTCGTCGAGGAGCAGGCCCCGGCCGCCGAACAGCAGGTGCAGCGCAGCAAGCGCGCCGAGGGTGGGCCGTGGGAGCAGCCGGCCGCGCAGCAGCAGAAGCAGGCGCCCCCGCGGCAGGGACCGCGGGCCGTGCCGGATCAGCAGTCGGCCGCGCAGGGTGGGCCGTCGCGCGACTACCTCGCCGACGCGCAGGCCGCCGAGTCACGCGAGCGGTTCGACCAGGTGCGCGCCGCGGCCGTCGCCGAGGGCGCCCCGGCCGAGTACCTCGCGTCGCTCGACGCCGTCGCGCAACAGAAGGAGCAGGCCGCACAGCAGCAGGCCCCGAAGCAGCAGGCGCCGCGCGCGTCGTCCGCGCCGAAGCCTGCGCCCTCGCGCCCCACAGCCGTCCCGTCCGTTCCGACCGTGCCGGACCCGGAAGCGGACGCCGCGCGGCAGCAGCACGCCGTCGCCCTCGCCGAGCTGCTCGCCGCCGGTAAGGCCCTCGCCCTCGAACCGTCGCACCTCGACGACATCGCTACGGCCGAGGCCGGTTGCAAGGCCGCCGACTGCACGGTCGAGCAGCTCGCCGGCCTTACCGCCGACCTGCGCGCCGCCGCCGAGGGGGCCGCCGCGTGAGCGCCGAGGAGAGCACCGAGCAGGCCGTCGAGGCGCCGAAGTTCACCGCGGCGCAGGTCAAGGCTGCGACAACGAAAGAGGCCGTTCTTAAGGCCCTGCTCGACCAGGTCGACACGGCGTACAAGGCCGCCCGCGCGGACGTGCAGGCGATGCTCGACGAGCAGCAGAAGACGACCGGCGGTACGAAGTTCGAGGCGACCCTGCCGGACGGGACCAAGGTGGGCGACGTCCGCCTGTCCGGGGGCGAGAAGGCCGCGAAGATCATCGACGAGCAGGCGTTCGTCGAGTGGGCGCACAAGCAGTTCCCGAGCGAGGCCATAACCAAATTGGTCCGGCCCGTGCCGGCCCGTTTGGTCAAGGGTGTGCAGCCGCGGTTCGTCACGCTGCTGCTCGAACAGATGACGGCCGCCGGCGTTGCGCAGGTGCACGACGCCGAGAGCGGCGAACTGTTCGACGTGCCCGGCGTGGAGATCAAGCCGAGCCGCGCCCGTACGCACTCCGTGAACTTCACCCGGGCGTCGAAGGTGAAGCGCGCCGGCCGCGAACTGGTCGCCGACGCGTGGCGGGCCGGCATCCTCGCCCCGATCGTGTTGCCCGCCCTCGCCCCGCCGGCACCCACCGCGGCGCCAGCCCCGGCCGCGGCCGACGAGAGCGAGGCCGCAGCATGAGCCGCATTGTTCGCGGACTCGACCTGTCCCTGACCGGTACCGGCATCGCCGGCGCCGGTTGGGCGCAGACCCTCGGCAGCAAGGGCAAGCGGACCGACACGTACGCGATGCGCCGTACGCGGCTGCACCGCCTCGCCGACCGCATCGTCGAGGCCGTCGCCCCGTGCGACCTCGCCGTCGTCGAGGGACCGAGCTACGGCTCGAAGGGGGCCGGAACATGGGACCGGGCCGGCCTGTGGTGGCTGGTCGTCGACCGCCTCGCCGCCCTCGACATCCCCGTCGCCGTCGTCACCCCGACCGCCCGCGCGAAGTACGCGACCGGCGACGGCCGCGCCGGAAAGCAGGCCGTCGTCGAGGCCGTCGGCCCGCGGTACGGCGTCGCCCTGCGCGACGACAACCAGGCCGACGCGTACGCGCTGCTCGCCATGGGGCACGACTGGCTCGACGAGCCCCTCGCCCCCGTGCCGGCGAAGAACCGGCAGGCCCTCGACCGCGTCGAGTGGCCGCTGCTGCTCCCGCCGCCGGCCGTGCAGCTCGGCATCGGGGGTGACGACCAGCCGTACCCCGACACGGTCACGGCCGCGCCCCGGCGCGCGCGCAGGAAGCCGCGACCGTCCGCCGAGCAGCCGGCCGCGTGCCCGGGGCAGGTCGACGCCCTCGCCCTGGTCGCGGAGGTGATCGCCGCATGACCGCCTTTGACCTGCCCGAACGCCCCTGGAATGGCTTGCGTGTCCTCGATACGTACTGCTGCCAGGGCGGGGCGAGCATGGGGTACTACCTCGCCGGATACGACGTTGTCGGCGTCGACCAGGGCGAGCAGCCGCGGTACCCGTTCCCGTTCATCCAGGGCGACGCCGTCGAGTACATCCGGGCGCACGGCGCCGAGTTCGACCTGCTCGCCGGTTCGCCGCCCTGCCAGCGGTACACCCGGGCGCAGCAGCTCAGGGGCAATGAACACCCGGACCTGATCGGCCCCACCCGCGAGGCCATGCAGTCCACGGGCCGCCCGTACATCCTTGAGAACGTCGAGGGCGCCCGGCACGAGCTGCTCGACCCGCTGCTGCTGTGCGGCCGGATGTTCGGCCTGCGCACCTACCGGCACCGCCTGTTCGAGTCGTCCCTGCCGTTGGGTACACGGTTGCACCCGCGGCACGTCGCGCCCCTCGCCAAGATGGGCCGCACCGTGCGCGAGGGCGAGTACATGCACGTTGTCGGGAACTTCGTGGGCGTCGACCTCGCCCGGGAAATCATGGCGATGCCGTGGGCGTCGCGTGACGGACTGCGCGAGGCCATCCCGCCGGCGTACACGCAGTTCCTCGGCGAGCAGGCCGCGGTCGAGATCCTCGCCGAGAAGTGCGAGGCCGCCGCGTGAAGTGCACGCACTGGATCGGCGACCGCCGCCGGTACTGCCAGATCCCCGGCGCCCGCCGGTACGTCCAGGGCTACCGGTGCCCGCTCCACACCCCGTCGGCCGTCGCCCGGAAGCCGGAGCCCGGGGCGCCCACACGGCCGCGCGTCGTCGAGCACCAGGCCGTCGAGGACGGCCCGCCCTGATACCGCCGACGATCCCCTGCCCGGCGTGCGGACACCCCGTGATCCGCACGCCGGGGGGCGACCTGCTCGACCCGACGCCGCACCCCCTCGCCATCACCCGGCCGAACGGCCGACGGATGACGCCCCGCGAAGTCGTCGAGTGCGCCCTCGACCGCCGGCCGCCCCGCGGACACCACCCGCACCGCCCCGGCCTGCTCGACCCGTACGACTGCCGCCCCCGCGCCGAGCAGCTCGCCCTCGACTTTGACCTGTAGGAGTACGACCCGATGAGTTACGACGCCCGCGAATGGGTGTGGGACCACAGCAGCAGCAAGGGCACCGCCCGCATGGTCCTCGCCCTGATCGCCGACCGGTGCGTCGACCGGCGTTGCATGGCGTACGCGTCCGTCCCCGCCCTGATGAAGCGCGCGAACGCGTCCCGTACGGCCGTGCGCGACGCCCTCGACAAGCTGCTCGCCGGCGACGAGCTGCTGCTGCTCCCCGGCCGCAAAGGACCGCGCGGAGAGACGTACTACCACCTGCCGGCCGCCGCTCGATTCCTCGCCGAGCAGCCCGCCGAGGGGGACCGGAATCCGACCCCCGGGGGACCGGAATCCGACCCGGCCGCCCCGTCCGAGGGGGGACCGGAATCCGACCCGGGGGACCGGAATACGGCCCCGGGGGGGACCGGAATCCGACCCGGCGCAGGACCGGAATCCGACCCCCAGAACAGAAGAGAACCGAAGGTGAACGGTAAGAGAGCTGCTGCTCTCTCCCCCGCCGCCGAGTGGCAGGTCGACGACGACGCCCTCGCATGGGCCCAGCGCGAGGGACACCTCGACCGACTCGGCGAGGCCGGCCTGCGCGCCGCCGACGAGAAGTGGCGCGCGTACCGAGCTGCTGCTGCGCCCCGAGCCGCCGCCGGATGGTCCGCGGACTGGCGTTCGTGGATCACCCGGGAGCGCACCCCCGCCCCGGGCCGCCCGAACCTCTACGCCCTGCCCGGCGGATCCCCCGCCGCCCCCGCGCCCGGCATGACCCGCGCCGACGCCCACACCGCCGCCCTGCTCGCCCTGCTCGACGACGCCCCGACCGGAACGGAATAACACCCCATGGAACGCCGCGAAATAGCCGGCCTGCTCGCCTACATGGGCCGCCTCGACCCCCGCACGATGCGCACCGACCCGGGCGAGTTGGGCGACCAGCTCGACCAGTGGCAGGAGTTGCTCGGCGACGTCCCCCTCGCCACCGAATACGGGTGGGACGCCCGGAACGCGATCCGGGCGCACGTCGTCAGCTCGCCGTACCCGATTCTGCCCGTGGACGTCGCCCGCCAGTGGGCAAAGCACAGCGCGGACCGCCTAGCCCGGCACACCGACCCCGTGCCGACCGCCGACCCCGACGACGTCGAGACGTGGCGGGCCGAGCTGCTCGGCACCCGTCACGCCGTCCTCGCCGGACAGCGCCCGCCGAACGAGCAGCGCGCCATCACCGCCGCCGAGGCCAAGGTCGACCCCGCGGTCGAGGCCCGCCTGCGCGCGATCGGTTCGTGCATCCCTGCGCACGTCCGGCAAGACCTCGCCCCCTTCCGGCCCGCCAAGGCCCGGCGCGAGCAGTTGGTCGCCGAGGGACTGCCCGACGTCCTCGCCGTTCCGTGCGGATGGTGCGGCGCGGCCGTGAACGAGTCCTGCCGCGCCCGCCGCGTCGTCCCGCGCGGCGGCGCCACCTCACACCGTCCGATGAAGACCGCCCACCCGAGCCGTATCGAGGCCGCCGCCGCCCTCGCGTACGACACCAACCGTCAGGAGTCCGCCGCATGAGCCGTCCGCGCACGTTCCGGGTGATCGCCGTATGGCCGGCGCCCGCACCCGAGAGCCGGTACGAGAAGACCGACCGCGCCCGCGTCGTCGCCCTCGCCCGCAAGTGGGCCGCGGCCGGCGCCACGGCCACCGTCGAGCAGGACGTCGGTAGTTGGCAGTGGCGCCACGTCCGTACGTACGGGCCGCCCGTGCCGGCCCCGAAGGTCGAGCCCAAGCCGGCGCCCGTCGCCCCGCCTGCGCCTGTCGAGGACCACCTCGACGACGACCTCGACCTGTACGAGCGGCTCATGCGGCAGGCCCCGACCAGCAGGGACAGCCGCGGCCGTCGCACCTGCCGGCACGTCGTCAACCGCCGCGGGATCCGGTAGACCCCCCTCCCGATCCGGGACGACAACGCATTCCCATGCCCGGTAGATTTCACGTACGATTCGTTTTCCCGCTTTTCGTTTCACGCTCGAAAGAGGAGTGCCGTTGTCCGGCGAAACCGTCATCACCGTTGTTGGAAACCTGGTCGACGACCCCGAGCTGCGGTACACGCCGAGCGGCGCGGCCGTCGCAGCGTTCCGCGTCGCATCCACCCCCCGAGTGTTCGACAAGCAGGCGAACGAGTGGAAAGACGGGGACAGCCTCTTTCTGACCTGCTCGGCGTGGCGCACCCTCGGCGAGAACGTCGCCGCGTCCCTCGCCCGCGGATCCCGCGTCATCGTGCAGGGCCGACTCAAGCAGCGCAGCTACGAAGACCGCGAGGGCGTAAAGCGCACGGTCGTCGAGCTGGACGTCGAGGAAGTCGGCCCGTCCCTGCTCCGCGCCACCGCCACCGTCACCAAGACCACCGGCCAGAACGGCAGCAACGGCCAGCAGCAGCGCCAGCAGCCGGCCGACGACCCGTGGAACACCGCGCAGCAGCAGCGCCCCTCACAGAGGCCCCAGCAGCCCCAGCAGCCCCAGTACGCGCAGCAGCCGTACCCCGCGCAGGGATACGGAGACGAGCCCCCGTACTGACCCTCGCCCGCGACCGGTCGATGCCGCTCCCGCGCACAGGGGGCGGCGCCCCTTCCCACCTTCCGCACCTTCCCGAACGGACCCGGAAACCATGACCGTGCAGACCCTCGCCGCCTCGCCGCTCCCCCTCGCCGACGTGATCAGCGCCAACGTCCGCATCCTGCGCCGCCGTAAGCGCTGGACGCAGGAGCAGGCCGGACAGGAGTGGGAGACCGTCACCGGCCGCGCCGTGAGCGCGCAGACCTGGTACGCCCTCGAACGCGCCGGGGGCCGCGCGTGGACCGCCGACGACATCGAGGCCGCCGCGTACCTGTTCGACGTCGAGCCCGTCGCCCTGCTCGTTCCGCTCGACACCTGCGCGCAGTGCACCGACCAGCCGCCGGCCGGTTTCATCTGCGCGGCCTGCGGAGTCGAGGGCCCGCGCAAGGCGTAGCAGCCCCCGCTCGACCGGGCCGGCGCCACCGCGGCGCCGGCCCCGCCCCTTCCCCACCCCACCACCGAAAGGCGCAGCAGTGAGCAGCCCGACCCGCCGTACCGTCCACCTCACCCGCACCGAGCACGCCCTGCCGCTCCCCGCGTCCCTGCTCGACGTCGCCGCCCTGGTCGACACCGTGCGCGCCGAACTCACCCGCGCCGACCGCCCCGTCGCCGACGCCGAGCTGCGCGTCGTCGAGGGGGAGCTGCTCGCGTTCTACGACGTGCCGCGCGCAGCAGTGGTCACCCGATGAGCCCGGCCGGCGTCGCCCTGGTCGCCCTGGTCGTCGTGTTCTCCCCGGGCATCGTGCAGACCTGCGCCCGAGTGTGCCGCCGGCCCGACCACCTCGACCGCGAACTGCGCGCCCTGCTCGCCCACCCCCGCCGCCCGTGCCCGTCCGGCTGCACGGCCTGCTCGACCGCCCGGGACACCACACCGTGAGAGCCCTCGACCGACTGCTCGGCATCGTCCGCCCCGCCACCTTCCGGCCCCCTCGACCGAGCAGGCGCCACCCTGCCGACACGCGCGGCGCCTGCTCGCCCACCTGCCCCACCTGTACCGCCCTCGCCACCAGGAAGGCCGCACGATGAGCCGCACCACCCGCGCCGCACGGGAGCAGGCCCGCCTCGCCCGGCGCGCGCAGGTCGACAACCTGCTCGCCCGGTATGCCCGCACCGCCCCGGCCGAGGCCGAGCTGCTGCGCGCCCTGGTCACCACCGAGATAGCCGAGGGCGACCGGTACCGCCGGGAGTCCGGCGGACAACAGGCCGCCGTACGCCGGGAGCAGCAGCGCGTCGCCGCCGCCGAACAGGCCATCGTCGAGGCCGAGGAGCGCGCGGCCGTCGCCGAGCAGGCCCTCGCCGAGCAGCAGTGACCGCCCGCCCGCACGTCCTGTGCGCACATCGGTACGTGCTCATGCAGGACTCATGCCCCGGATGCGACGCCGAGCAGGAGCAGCCCCACCAGGCCGAGCCCGTCGACGTCGTCCCGTCATGGACACCCCGCCGTCACCGCCGTTGCCGGCGCTGCTCCCTGGTCGCCTCGCACCGCATCCACCAGCAGCAGACGCCCGCCGCCGAATGAGCACCGCGGGGCGCACCAAGCAGGCCGCGCCCCGCCGCACCACCGAGGAGACACCAGCCGTGCAGCACCCCGTCGCCATCCGTACCGCCGAGCGCCTGCGCACCATCCGGGAGCAGTGGGGCGCCCTGCTCGCCGCCGTCGAGACGCCGCCCGCCCCCTCGACGTGGCCGCCGGCCGAGACCCGGGCGTTCCTGAATATCGGGGCCGCGGACGAGGGGGCCCTACTGGTCGAGGACCGGGCGCCGCTCACCCTGCGCCAGCACCCCGCCCCCGCCAACTTGGACGCCCTCGATGTCGCCCTGTTCGTCGAGCAGCAGGTGTTCGACCTCGCCGACACCCTCGCCGCGGCCGTGCAGCACGCCGGCCCCGACGACGTCCGCCGCTGGACGTTCCCCGACCCGGGCGCACCGGACGCACGCACCGCCACCGGATCCCGCGCGCACGGTCTGCACTGGGCTGCTGTGTACGTCGAGGGGCGCGTGCTCAACGAGGACACCGAGCCCGAGCTGCTCGGCGACGCCCTGGTCGCCGCCCCGTTCGCCCCGCTCCCCGAGTGGGCACTGCACGAAGCCGCACGGGTGGCCCGGACGTGCGAGCAGCGCGTCGCCCGCATCGTCGCCGCGGACGCGATCACCGGGAGCCGCACCCTGCCGACCCCGTGCCCGTCGTGCGGGGGCGCCCTGGTCATCCGTGCGGCGCCGGCCGACCCCCCGACCGTCACCTGCCGGACGGGGGAGGCGTGCGGGGCGGACACCGGCAGGGACGCCCGCGGCCGTCGCGTGTGGGAGTGGCCGGCCTGCCTACCCCTGCTGCTCACCCCCGGGGCCCCGGACGCCGGTACCCCCCGGGCCGCATAACCCCAACGCGTCGAACAGGGCCCGGAGTTGATCCCGGGCCCTTTGCTCGACCCCCTTGTGAACCTAGTTCAGAACCTAGTACAGTGATCCTTGTTCACCCCGCCGGCTGCACACCGGCACCCACCACAACCACGGGAGCTAACCCCATGGAGATCACCGCCCGCGTCCGCCAGTCCTCCCACCCGAACCAGGGCACCAAGCAGGCAAAGCTCGCCCGGCACCTGGTCCTCGACGCCCCCCTCGACGGCCGCCTGCGCCGCGAAGCCGGCGACGCCCTTTGCCGCCCCTCGTACGAGTTTTACGAGCTGGAGCGCGGCGACGTCGACGGAGAGGCGACGTGCCGGAAGTGCATCGAGCGGGCCGCCCGCTACGGCGTGCGCGTCATCCTGGCCGCCCCGGCGCCGCGCCCCGCACACGTCGAGCCCTCCGAGGAGCAGCAGCCGGTCATCGCCCGGAACGCGTTCGAGCAGGCCGCCGAGGGACTGCTCGACGCCCCGCAGGCCGACCCTGACACCGTCCACCTGTACGTGTGCGAGGCCCCGCGCTACCTCTGCGAGCGCGGACAGTGCACTATCCGCTCGACCCGCGCCGCGGGGAGCCTCGACGAGATCCGCACCTCTGCCCACGGTTTCCGCCACGCGTGGGCCGTCGACGGGCACGGGCACCACACCGTCATCACGTGCCCTGCCCTGCCCGCTGCCCTGCAATGTGTCACGCACGGCGCCGCCTGCGACCAGGACCCCAAGGGTTCCCACCTGTTCCGCACGGTGAAGTCGGCCGACCAGGCCGTCGAGCAGGCCGTCGAGCAGTTCGAGACCACGGCCCGGGCCGTCGACGCCGTCGAGTACGCCGAGCAGGTCGAGGCCGACGCCGACACCGTCGTCGAGGCGGAAGCCCTGTATGCCGCGCGGCTGGTCACGGAAGCCGAGGCGACCGCCGGTACGTGGCGCGGCGCGTGGATTGGCCGCACGGACCCGGGCGCCACCCTGTTCGACCTCACCCCCGCCGGACAGGGCGCGTTGTTCGCCTGACCGGTACCGTTCCGCCCGCCCCCGCGCCCGTGCGGGGGCGGGGCCCGTCCAGAGAGAGCAGCAGATGAGTAGCGAACCGACCGAGCCGACCGTCGCCGAGTTGCGCGCGGATCTTGCCGGCCGCATCAACGATTTGCCCCCGGGCCTGCCCGCGAACGTGTTGCGCGGAGTGCTCGACCTGCTCGACGGCTGGCAGCAGGAACGGGAGCAGGCCACGTACACCCGCAAGGCATCGCCCGGCGCCGTGACTCCCAAGGCGCAGCAGCGGGACGTCGAACGGATGCTCGCCGAGGGCGCCGTCGGCGGGAAGTACGCCGGTACGGCCATGTCGGGATACGCCGCCGGGGCCGCCCTCGACCGCCTGCGCGCGGCCGGTCGCGCCCGGAAGGAGTGGGAGAACCGCTACAAGCCGATCGTGTCCGAGATCATCTATCACGCTCGGCACACGGCCAACGTCGCGCCGGGGGACATCGCCGAGGAACTCGACGTGTCCGAGGGATACGTCTACCGCGTGTTGCGCACGCACACCGAGTACGAGTACCGGCTCGACGTCCGCGACGGAGCGCCCGGGCCCGGGTGGCAGTCGTGGGAGTCCGGCGACGCCGTCGCCCCGACCGCCGAGCCCGAGCTGCTTGCGCGCCATGTCCTCGACGAGTACCTCGCGGCCCACCCCGAGCACGCCGACCCGACGGCCGAGCCGCGCCTGCGCGTGCTGCTTTGGGTCGAGGCGCCGCCCGAGGAGCAGGGCAAGCAGCAGCCCGACGACAAGGCCGTGCTTACGGTCCTGTGGCCGGACCCGGAAGACCAGTAACCCCCATCGACGCCGCAGGCCCGACCGATGACTGCACATCACCGACCGGGCCCCAACCACCACGGGAGCTAACCCCGCCATGGCTACGCCGAACCCTACCGAGCCGAACACCCCCAAGAGGCACAAGCCCCCGACGCCGGGCACCCGGCCGTCAGTGCGCGCCGACGCCGCCGTCTGCGACGACTTCGCAGTGATCATGTCCGCCGGCGGTACCGCGTCGGACGCCATCCGTACCGCCGTCGCCATCGTGGCGGACATGTACCGGACCGGGTGGGCGCATGGCGTCTGCCCGCCCGGCACCGCGCCGCACCTGCTCGCCTACCAACTCCGGCAGTGTCCGACAACGACACCGGCCCTGACCAGCGGTCGGGCGCCCGTGTCCGCCAACGGCACGGCGCCGCGCCCCGTGGGGCAACGCCTGTCGCAACCCCCTGTCGGACAGCGTTTCAGCGCGTAGCCGCAGCGCCCGGGCCGTGTCGGACACGGCCCGGGGTCGGCACCGATTGCGCGTCGTTATCAATCTGTGATCTACTTAGGCCGTCCCCGGCGTGCCCGGAAACACCCCCTCTACTTCGCCCCGTTGCCATCCCCCCCGGCAACGGGGCGTCGCCATGTCCGGGAGGTGACGCCGTGCGAGAGCCGATCACCGACCAGGACCGCGACGACGTCCGCCGGCTGCACGCCGAGGGCAAGAGCCGTAACGCCATCGCGCGCGCCATCAGGCGCAGCGGCTCGACCGTGTCCAAGATCGCCGGATCGTTCGACCCCCCGCTGATCTTCACCCGCGGTCCCGAAGTGGTCGCCGCGACCGACGCCCGCCGTATCGACCTCGCCGCCCGCCGCGCGCAGTTCGCCGAGTCCCTACACGAGTCCGCCGAGCGGCTGCACGCGCAGCTCTTTGCCCCGTGCACCGTCGGCGCGTTCGGAGGCAAGGACAACGAGTGGTCGCAGGTCGGCCTCGACCGGCCGCAGTTCGCCGACCAACGGCAGATCCTCGCCGGCGTGTCCATCGCCGTCGACAAGTCCCTGAAACTTGCCCCCGCCGAGGGAGGCCAGGGAGCCGAGGACGTCCGTTCGATGCTGGGCACCCTCGGCGAAGTCCTCGCCGATGCGTTCGCCGACGACGAGGGGGCCGACGACGGGGGGTGAGCCGTGCGCCTGCCCGCCGGCGTCGACCTGCCCCTGTCGCGTAAGCAGCTCCGTTCGATCGGCCGCGCCCGGGCCCGCATCAACTTGTGGCATGGGTCGGTCCGGTCGGGCAAGACCGTTGCATCCCTGCTTGCGTTCGTTATCGCCGTCGCCGCGGCCGGCCCGTCGGGACTCATCCTGATATGCGGCAGGTCGTTGCAGACCATCGAGCGCAACGTGTTCGAGCCCTTGCAAGACGCGTCCCTGTTCGGCCCCCTGTCCAAGCACATCCACCACACCCGGGGCGCCACAACGGCCGTCATTCTCGGCAGGACCGTGCACCTGATCGGCGCATCCGACGTCCGCGCCGAGGGCCGCCTGCGAGGACTCACGGCCCAACTCGCTTACGTCGACGAGGCAACGCTCGTTCCCGAGAGCTTTTGGACGCAGCTACTCGCCCGACTCAGCACCCCCGGCGCGCGCCTGCTCGCCACCACGAACCCCGACAGCCCGCGCCACTGGTTGAAGGTCGGATACCTCGACCGCGCCCACGAACTCAATCTGCGTCACTGGCACTTCAAGCTCGCCGACAACCCGAGTCTTACGCGGCAGTACGTCGCCGACCTCACCGCCGAATACGTCGGTCTGTGGCGCCGCCGCATGATCGACGGGGCATGGGTCGTCGCCGAAGGCGCCGTATTCGATATGTGGGACGAGCAGCAGCACGTCGTCGACACCCTGCCGCCGATGCTCCGGTACTGGATGGCCGCGGACTACGGGACCACGAACCCGTTTGCCGCCCTGCTGCTCGGACTCGGCGCCGACGACCGGCTGTACGTCGTGTCGGAGTGGCGCCATGACTCGAAGCTCGCACACCGGCAGATGACCGACGCGCAGTACAGCGAGGCCGTCCGCGCGTGGCTCGACCGGCAGAGCGTCGAACCAGAGTGGACGTTCATTGACCCGTCGGCCGCCTCTTTCCAGACGCAGCTATGGGCCGACGGACACCCCGGCGTCACCCGGGCCGACAACGAGGTGAAGGCCGGTATCCGGTCTGTGTCGTCCGCCCTCGCCGCCGGCCTGCTCCGCGTGCACGAATCGTGTACCGGCCTGCTCGACGAGATCCCCGGTTACTCATGGGATCCGGCCGCGTCCGCAAAGGGCGAAGACAAGCCGATCAAGACCGCCGACCACTCCGTCGACGCCCTGCGCTACGTGCTGCACAGCACCGCGCACGAGTGGCGCCACCTGATCACCAGGGAGGCCGCCGCATGATCACCCTGCCCGTGCACCTGCGCGTCGGAAGCACCGCCGCCGAAATCGGCACCGTCACCGTGGACACCCCGGCCGACGTCCCCGCGGCCGTCGCCGAGCTGCTGCGCACCGCCGCCGACCACCTCGACCAGGTCGAGGGAGAGGGGGCGCCGACGTGAGCCTGCCCGACAACGGCGCCATGTGGCCGCCGCGCAGCATCGCCCCCCTGTACGCCGACATCAAGGTCGACGACGCGTGGTACTCCGGCGACGCCGACCGCCTCGCCAAGGTCTACCGGTACGCACCGCAGGCACGGAAGGACGGCCGGCGCCGCTTGTGGGGGCGCCACCGTCAGCCGGGCAAGCGCGAGGAACGGCTGCACATCCCCCTCGCCGGCGAGATAGCGCAGACGTCCGCCGACCTGCTTTTCGCCGACACCCCCGTCGTCACCGTGGCGGACACCGCGACGCAGGACCGCCTCGACGAGCTGCTCGACGAGGGGGGCGTGCCCGAGCTGCTGCTGACCGCAGCGGAGACGGCCGCGGCCCTGTCCGGCGTGTTCCTGCGCGTGATGTGGGACCGCGCCGCCGCCCCCGACCGGCCCCTGCTCACCGTCGTCCACCCCGACCAGGCCGTACCCGAGTGGACGTTCGGGATCATGACCGCCGTCACGTTCTGGCGAACCCTGCCCGGTACGGGGTCGGCCGTATGGCGCCACCTCGAACGGCACGAACGGGGCCGCATCCTTCACGGCCTGTACGAGGGGACCGACGACCAGCTCGGCCGGCGCGTCCCGCTCACCGAGCACCCCGAAACAGCCGGCCTCGCCGGATCCCTCGGCACCGAGGGCGACGCCATCGAGACCGGCGTACCGATGCTCACGGCCGTCTACGTGCCGAACATCGGGCCCAACAGGAAGCACCGCGGCGCCCCGTGGGGCCGCAGTGACTTGCAGGGTGTGCACGACCTGCTCGACGCCCTCGACGAGACATGGTCATCGTGGCTACGCGACATCAGGCTCGCCCGGGCACGGTTGATCGTTCCCGACGGGTACCTGCGCAACAACGGCCCGGGCAAGGGCGCATCGTTCGACGACGACCGGGAAGTGTGGCAGGCCCTCGCCATCCCGCCCACCGAGCAGGGCGCCGGCATCACGTTGAGTCAGTTCGACATCCGCGTCGAAGAGCACCGCACGACTTCCGAGTCGATTGTGCGGCAGGCCACGACCGCGGCCGGTTACTCCCCATCGTCCGTCGGTCTCGACGGAGACGGAGCAGCCGTCACCGCAACGGAAATCGCCGCCCGCGACCATCGTTCGATGGTGACCCGGGGCAAAAAGGCGAGGTACTGGCGACGCGCGATTGCCGAGATTCTGCGCGTACTGCTCGCCGTCGACCGGGCGCAGTTCGGTACGCAGAACGCCGACGAGCGCCCCACGGTCGACATCGGCGACGGAGTCGCGGAGGACCCGGGAAGCACCGCGCAAACCCTGTCTCTGCTCGCGCAGGCGCAGGCCGTTTCCACCGATACGAAGGTGCGCGTTCTGCACCCGGATTGGGACGACACGGCCGTCGCCGAGGAAGTCGCCCGGATCCACGAGGAGACCGGGCAGGCCGCACCCGACCCCGTCGGGAGTTTCCCGCTCGCCGCCTGACGATGGGGGGTGCCGCACCGTGCCGGTATCCCCCGATCAGGTCGAGTACCTCGCCGCGACGACGGCCGACCTGTACGCCGACGTCGAGCGGCGCCTGCTCGAACTCTGCGCGCGACAGCTCGCCATCGGGCAGGAGGCGCCCGGGTGGGCCGTCGCCAAGCTCGCCGCCGTCGCCCCGTTGCGCCGCGCGGCCGACATGCTGCTCGACACCCTCGCCGCCGGCGTCGACGAGGAGGTACGGCACGTCGTCGCCGAGGCGTACGACAGCGGCCGGCACTCCGCCCTCGCCGAACTCGGCGTACTGGGCGACGACGACCGCCGCACGGTGGCCGAGCGGACCCCGCAGGCGCAGGCCGTCGACCGCCTCGCCGCCGAAGCCATCGAGACCGTCACCGCGACGCACCGGGGGATACTCCGCGGCGTCGAGGACGGGTACCGGCAGGTCGTCGCGGAAGTCTCCGCGGCCCCCCTGCTCGGCACCGACACCCGCCGGCAGGCCACACAGCAGGCCATGACCCGGTTTGCCGACCGGGGCGTGTCGAGCTTCCGCGACCGCGCCGGCCGCCGTTGGGCCCTCACGTCGTACGCCGAAATGGCCGTGCGGACGTCCGTGGGCCGCGCCGCGGTCGAGGCGCACATGACCACCCTTGCCGCGGCCGGCGTCGACCTGGTCGTCGTCAGCAGCAGCCCGCGCGAGTGCCCGCTCTGCCGCCCGTGGGAACGACAGGTGTTGTCCATCGGGGGCCCGTCCGGCGCCCGTACGGTCGACGTCGAGCACGCCGTCGACGACGGCCGCATGGTGCGCGTGGACGTCGCCGGATCCCTCGACGAAGCCAGGGCCGCAGGGCTGCAACACCCCAACTGCCGTCACAGCGTGTCGAGTTACACCCCGGGCATCACCCGCACCGAGGACGCCGAATCGGATCCCGCCGGATACGACGCCGGGCAGAGGCAGCGCGCCATCGAGCGGAACATACGGAAGCACAAGAACCGGGCCGCCGCCGCGACCACGCCCGAGGGCAAGCGCGCGGCCGAGGCCAAGGTGCGCCAGTGGCAAGGCGCCATGCGTTCGCACCTCGCCGCACACCCGGACCTGCGCCGCCTGCGCCACCGCGAGCAGCCCGGCGCCTCGAACCTGCCCACCACCTACACCCGGCCGGCCGACGACGTTATGCAGGCCGCCCGCGTGCGCGCCGGCGACGACGCCACCCTGCGCGAGATGACCGACGAGCAGCTCGCCCTCGCCACCCGCCCGCACGTCCTCGACGAGCGGGCCCTCGCCCGCATCGAGACCGAGGCGGACCGCCGGGACGCCGCGGACCTGCGCGCCGCAGTGTTCCCCGAGGGGCGCCTGCTCGCCGACCTGTCCGGCACGGGCGACGAAGTCCTCGCATGGGCGCAGCAGCACGCCACCGACGACGAGCTGCTGCGCATCGCCGATGAACTCGACCGCCGGTACCCGGGGCCGATCCCCGAGTACCCCCTGCCGATGGGGGACGACGTCGACGACGTCCTCGCCGCGTCGGCCGCCCTCGACGACGCCCTCGCACCGGGGGCGCCGCCGTCCCAGTGGCAGCAGTACGCCGACGTCGCCGACGACGACCTGCCCACCGCCGCGCGCCACCTCGCCGACGACCACCCGGCCGACGAGCCGGTACACAAGGTCACCCGGCGCGAGGCCCGCGAAATGTACTGGGATTGGGCCATGCAGCAGTACGCCGCCGCCGAAGCCGACACCAACGGGTACATGCTCAACCGCCGCGGGAAGGCCGCCGGCGTCGACCCGGGAAGCCTGTTCACCGGGCCGGCGCGCATCGCGTACGCCTACGCGTCCGACGAGCTGAAAGCGTTCTGGCGCAAGCAGGAGCGCAAGACGCAGGCGCAGTTCGTTGCCGAGGTCACCGGGCAGAATATGAGCGATGTTCGAGCAGCTCAGCAAGCCATGTGGGACGCTCGAAACAAGCACGACGGATGATCGAGGGGGCGTCATGGGAAGCCGCGCAGAACTCACTCGCGCACTGCTCGCCGGCCGTACCGCGGCCCGCGACGAGCAGCCCATGACCACCTGCCCCCATCCGCCGCGCACGCTGCTACGGACCGCGTGGCTACGCGGATACGGACAGGCCGCCGAGCCGGCCGAGTAAGCCACACAGACACCCCGCACAACCCCCAAGGGCCCGCCGACCGGCGGGCCCTTTCGCATGTCCCCACACGGTCACGGAGGGCCGATCACCCATGCCCGAAAGCCAGACCCCCGCCGCCCCGGCCGCACCGTCCACCGACCCGGCCGCACCGGTCACCCCCGCAGCGCCCGCCGCCCCCGCGCCCGCGGCCCCCGTCGCGCCGGCGACTCCCGCGGCCCCCGTTGCGCCGGCCGTCGACCCCGCCGTCGAGCAGCGCGCGACCGCCGCCGAGCAGGCCGCCGAGCAGGCCAAGACCGAGCGCGACGAGCTGCTCGCCGGCCTGCGCCGTGTCCTCGACCCGAACGGCGCCGCGGCCGAGACCGACCCGGCGCAGCTCGCCGCGCAGGCGACCACCGAGCGCGACACCGCCCTCGCCGAAGCCCGCACCCTGCGCGTGGAACTCGCCGCGCACCAGGCCGCGCACAGCGCCGGCGCCGATCCGGCCCGCCTGCTCGACTCCCGCACCGTCGAGAAGCAGCTCGCCGACCTCGACCCGACCGACGCGAAGTTCGGCGAGAAGCTCGCCGCCGTCATCACGGCCGCGGTCGAGGCAAACCCCCACCTGCGCGCCACGGGCGCCCCGGCCGGCCCGCCCGCAGGCGGCGCCGACTTCACCCCGGGCACCACCGCCGCCCCGACCGCCGCGCAGTTCGCCGCCATGTCCTACGCCGACCGCGTCGCACTGCACCAGTCCGACCCCGACCTGTACCGGCAGCTCTCTGCCGCATCCGAGTAAGGAGGGCGCCACATGCCCGCTGGAAAGACCACCGCCGCACAGATGATCGTCCCCGACGTATGGGCCGACATGGTGCAGGCGAAGTTCAAGGGGGCCATGATCCTTGGCACCCTCGCTACCACCGACACCACCCTCGAAGGCAAGCCGGGCGACACGGTCAACTTCCCGAAGTGGACCGCACTCGGCGAGGCCGAAGACCTCACCGAGGGCACGCCGATGAGCCCCGAGCAGCTCGGCACCGACCCGGGCAACTCGGCGACCATCAAGGAAGCCGGTAAGGCCGTCGAGATCACCGACAAGGCCCGCCTTGTCGCGTTCGGCGACCCGTACGCGGAGACGCAGCGGCAGCTCGGCGTACTCATCGCGCGAAAGGTCGACGTCGACCTGCGCGCCGCGGCCGAGGCCGCCGGCGTGATCACCGTGGACGCCGCGACCGAGGCCCTTTCGTGGGACGTCATGGTGTCCGGCATCGAGAAGTTCGGGGACGAGTGGGATCCGGAAAACATGGCCGGCCTGGTCATTCACTCCGTGCAGCGCGCCGCCCTGCTCCGTGACCCGAACTTCATCAGCGCGGACAAGCTCGGCGCAGGCGCCGTCATCCCGCGCGGCGTGATCGGCCAGGCCGGGGGCGTGAACATCTACGTTTCCGACCGCCTCACCACGGCCGGCACGGGCGCCGAGAAGACGTACAACGCGCTCATGATCCGGCGCGGCTCCCTGGGCCTGCTCTACAAGCGCCGGCCCGTCGTCGAGACCGACCGCGACATTCTCGCGCGCACCACCGTCGTCACGACGAACGTTCACTACGCGTGCCACCGCCTCGACGACGAGGGCGTCGTCGTGCTCAAGACGAAGGGGGCCGCCGCATGATGCTGCGCCGGTACCACCGGCCCCCGGACGACGTCGACGACGACCAGGTCGCCGACGAGCAGGCCACCAACGCCCCGCAGGCGAGCAAGCCGGCGGGGCGTTCTGCTGCCCCGAGCAAGGCCAAGAAGACCGACGGGGGGTGAGCCATGGGCCGCGTCTATGCGACCCCCGAGCAGCTCGCCATGTACACCGGCGCCCCCGCCCCCGAGGGTGTCGAGCGGCTGCTCGCCCGCGCGTCCGAGGACGTCGACGCCGCCCTGCTCACCGCCGTTTACAACGTCGACGACGATGGAGACCCCACCGACCCGGCCGTCGTCGCCGCCCTCGCCGCGGCCGTCTGCGCCCAAGTCGAGTGGCAACTCGCCACGGGCGACGACGGCACAGGATCCGCCGGCGTATGGGACTCCGTGAGCATCGGGCCCGTGTCCCTGTCCGGACGCACCGCAGGCCCGCCCGCCGCGTCCGGCGTCGACCTCGCCCCCCGTGCCCACCGCGCCCTACGCGGCGCCGGCCTGCTCCCGGGGGTGATCTGGTGAAGGTCCCCGCGTCCCTGCTGCGCCACCGCGTGACCATCGAGCCGTACCGGGGCGACTCGGCGTACGGGCCGATCTACGACCCGCCCGTCGCCGACGTCCGCGCCCTGGTCGCTCACACCGTCAAGCAGGTGCGCCGCGCGAGCGACGGCCGCGAAGTCGTAAGCACGGCGCAGGTGATCACCCTCCCGGGCCTCGACTGCCCGCCCGGATCCCGGGTGACCCTCCCCGACGGCCGCGTGACGACCGCGATATCGACCGCCGACCACACCGCCCCGGGACTGCCCGTGCCGGCCTGTACGGAGGTGATGACGGAGTGACCGCCCGCCGCCGCCTCACATGGACCGGCGACGCCGCCCTGCGCGGCACCCGGGCCGGGACCGTCCGCGGCCTGCGCCTCGCCGCCGAGCACGTCCTCGAAGTGAGCCGCCGCCGCGTCCCGATCGAAGAGGCAACGCTCGAACGATCCGGCGTCGCGTCGGTCGACGAGAACGCACTGACCGCCGGCGTTTCGTACGACACGAAGTACGCGACCAGGCAGCACGAAGACCTCACCCTGAACCACGACGCCGGCCGAACCGCGAAGTTCCTTGAAGGCCCGTTGACGGAGGAGCAGGGCACCGTCGAGGCGATCATCGCCGCGCAGGTACGGCGGTCCCTCCGTGGCTGACCTGCTCGACGGCCTCGCGCGTCACCTCTCCGCCGCCGGCCTGCTCACCTACGATCCGACCGGGCGCACCGGCGACACGTTCGTCGAGGCCATGCCCCCGCAGCCCGACCTCGCCGTGTCCCTCGCCCTGTACGACGCCGGCGCCCCGGAAGCCCGGGACGACGTCGAGCAGCGGCGCCTACAGGTGCGCACGCGCGGCACGGCCGACCCCCGCGTATCCCGCACCCGTTGCGAGGCCCTGTACCGGGCCCTGCACGGCCTCGCCGGCGTCGAGTTGCCCGACGGTACGTGGCTCATCCTCGCCGCCGCGCGCGGCACCCCCGCCCCCCTTGGGCCCGATTCCAACGGCCGATGCGAGCACGTCGTAAACCTCGACCTCGACGTCGCCGGCCCCACCACAGACACAGGAGGTAACGCCCATGGCCGGTAGGCCGATTGACGCGCGCGGCTGGATTTTCGAGGTCCAGGACGCCGACGCCGAAACCGTGACGTGGCTGCCCATCAGCGGTATCACCACGTTCACGCACAACCCCGGGGAGAACGAGGAAACGGTCGAGACGACCGCGTTCGACTCCGACGGACAGTTCGAACAGGACGTGATGCAGCGTGGCGCCTCGCTGGAGATCGAGGGTCAGTACCGCATCGACAAGGCCACCAAGGCGCAGGACCCCGGGCAGGCGTACGTCGACCACGTGTGGGCCGAGCGTCTCGGTATCGACTCCCGGAACGCCGTCCGGTGGCGCCACAACACACAGACCAAGTGGGTTGTGTGGGACTCCACCGTCACCCCGGGCGAGCAGGGCGGAGGCACCAACGACAAGACGTCATGGAGTGCCACCGTCACCAAGTGCGGCGCCGCGACTGCTGCGGACGTGACCCCGTGACCGACCTCGACCTCGACCTCGACCAGGACGACGAGCAGCTCGACCAGGGCGCCGGGCACGCGGACTTTGACGCGTTCTTCGCCGAGGAGTCCGCCACCCGGCCGCGCGAGCAGCTCACCCTCTACGGCACCACGTACACCCTGCCCGAGTCGCTCCCCCTGCTCTTCACACTCCAGATGGAGCGCGTACAGGACAGCAGCGACCCGGACGACGTCCGCCGGATGCTGGCCACCCTCTACGGGGGCGACGTCCTCGACGTATGGGCCGAGCACGGCATGACCGACCGGCAGCTCGGCGTCGTGCTCATGTACTCCGCCGCGAACATCCGCAAGCCGGGCAGCGTCACCATGGCGCGCGCGGCCGAGCTGTACGCCGAGCAGGACGCGGGAAAAGCCGCGGCCCCGGCGAACCGGGCGCAGCGCAGGGCGAGCACGAAGAAGAAGACGAAGAAGCAGGGGCGTTCTGGCGCGCGATCCTGACGCACTGGGCCGCCGTCGAGGGCGACCTCGCCCGCGAATACGGCACCGGCCCGCGTGACCTCGCCGCCATGTCTACCCGCAGGTTCCTAGTCCTGGTGACCGGCCTACCAGGCGAGTCCCGATTCGCGCGCGCATGGTCGCGCACCCCCCGGGCCGTATCGGACCCGGCGGAGATCGCAGCAATCACCGGCATACCCGCCGGCTGACACCCGCACGACCGGCGAGCGCGCCGGATGACCCCCGTAAGGAGGTGATCCGGTGGCGCTCACCGTGGGCGAGCTGCTCGCCACCATCACCGTTGACGACGCCCCGGCGCAGGCCGGCATGTCCCGGGCCGAGGCCGGAATGCGCGCGACCGGCGACACCATGGTCGCCGACGCCGACCGGGCCGGCCGGCAGGCCGGGGCCGCCCTCGGCGACGGAATGGCCGACGGGAGCGACCAGGCCGCCGAACAGGGGTCGGGCGCGCTCGCCGCGTTCGGATGGGCCGCCGTCGGTGCCGGCATCGGCGCCGCACTCATGGCCGGCGTGGGCGAGGCCCTGCAACAGGGCAAGGTCCCCGGGCAGTTGCAGGCGCAGCTCGGCACGACGGGCCCCGTCGCCGCGAAGTACGGCAAGGTCGCCGGCGACCTGTACGCCGGCGCGATCGTCGATTCGGTCGAGACCGGCGCCGACGTCATCAAGGGCATTGCCCAAAACGGCCTGCTCCCGCCCGAGGCGACGAGCGCACAGATAAAGACGATGTCCAAGCGCGTCGCCGATACGGCGAGCGTCATGGGCGAGGACGTCGGGAAGGTCTCCCGGGCCGTCGGCGTCATGCTGAAAACCGGCGTTGCATCGTCGGCAGATGAAGCTATGGACGTGCTCGTAAAGGGCACGCAGAAGGGCGTTAATTCCGCCGAGGATCTCCTCGACACGTTCACCGAATACCCCACCCAATTCCGCGACCTTGGCCTCGACGCCAAGACCGCAATGGGCCTTATGCAACAGGGGTTGCAGGGCGGCGCCCGCGACGCTGACACCGTCGCGGACGCATTGAAGGAATTCGCCATCCGCAGTAAGGACATGTCCGCTGGGAGCGTCGCCGCTTTCAAGGACATCGGCCTTAACGGCGACACCATGGCGAAGGTGTTCACCAAGGGTGGACCGCAAGCCAGTAAGGCACTCGGCGACGTTCTTACCCGCATCAAGGCCATTGAAGATCCCGCCAAGCGGAACGCAACGGCCGTCGCCCTTTTCGGCACCAAAGCCGAGGATCTCCAGGGCGCACTATTCAAATTGAACCCCGCTACGGCGGTAAAGGCACTCGGCGACGTCAAGGGCGCCACCGATAAGGCCGGAAACGCCATGCGGGACAACGCCGCAACAAAATTCGAGGCATTCAAGCGCGGCGCCATGCAGGGGCTTGTCACGGTCATAGGAAACTATGTCGTGCCCGCCCTGGTCACCGGCGCCGACTACGCGGTGAAGTTCGGGCAGGGCATCGCCACCGCCGCCGGATTCGTCTCCGACCACTCCACCGCGTTCACGGTGGCCGCCGGCCTAATTCTGGCGTTCTTCCTGCCCACCCTGGTTGCCCTCGCCGCGCAGGCGTGGACGACCACCACGGCCGTTGTCACCGGTTGGATTGCGCAGGGCACGGCGCAGGCCGGCGCCCTCGCGTCGTTCCTCGTCGCCAACGCGACCATCCTTGCCGGCTGGATCGCGCAGGGCGCGGGGGCCGTCGCCGCCGCCGCGCGAGTCGTCGGCGCGTGGATCCTCATGGGCGCACAGTCCATGATTCAGGCCGCGCGAATGGCCGCAGCGTGGCTTATCGCCATGGGCCCCGTCGGCCTGATCATCGCCGCCGTTGTTGCACTGGTCGCGCTGGTCGTCGCCAACTGGGACACCATTGTCAGCGCCACGAAAACGGCATGGGAATGGGTCTGGAATAAGATCAAGGCCGTTGGTCAATTCCTGCTCGACCTGTTCATGAATTTCACGCTTGTTGGAATCATCATCAAGCATTGGGATTCGATCCGGACGGGAACGGTGCGCGTCTGGAACGCCATTGTTGATTGGGTCCGGGGCCTGCCGCAGAAGTTGCTCAATTTCTTTTTGAACTGGACCCTTCCGGGCCTGATCATCAAGCATTGGCAGAGCATCAAAGACGGCAGCGTTCGCAAGGCCACCGAGCTTGTTAACTGGGTGCGCGGACTACCGGGCCGAATAACGGCCGGAATCGGCAGTCTCGGACGCCTGTTGTACGACAAGGGAACCGACGTCGTCCGCGGCTTGTGGAACGGCATTAAGTCGATGGGTTCCTGGCTAAAGTCGACGCTCATTTCGTGGGCAAAGGATCTCATTCCGGGGCCGATCGCAAAGGCACTTGGAATTCATAGCCCTTCCCGCGTCATGGCAAAGCGCGTCGGCCGCTGGATTCCCGCCGGCGTCGTCGCCGGTATCCGATCCGGGCAGGGCGTGCTCGACCGCACCATGTCGAACCTGGTCACACCCCCGCCCGTTCCGGCCCTCGCCGGCGCCCCCGCGGGCGCAGGTGGCGGAACGTACGCGTTCGGCCAGAGCAGCGCGCCGGCCGTGCACATCGAACATTGGCACGGCGGCGAGCAAACCCCCGAAGAGAACGCGCACGCCCTCGCGTGGCGCATGAAGGCGAGGGGGTGAACGGTGGCCATCGGCGACCAGGTGACCGCGTCCGGGCACGCGCAGCTCGGCGAGCTGCTGCTCGGCCGCGGCACCCCCTACCGGTGGCGCTCCCTGCCCGGGTGGGAAGACCTCCCCGCCCTCGACTCTGGGAGCGTCAACCGGTCCGACGCACACGGCGCCATCTTGGGCCGGCTGCTCGCACAGCCACGCGTAATCACCGTTGACGGGATCCAGATACGGGCCCGCCGGGGAGAAATCGGCGCCGTCGTGCAGCAGCTCGGCGCCGCAACGACCATCACCGAGGACGAGCAGCCGTTCGTCGTGCAGCTCGACGAGCGCGGCCCCCTGCTCGCATGGGTCCGGGTAACCGCCCGGGCCGTCCCTGTCGAGCGCGGGTACACCCTCGGCAGCATCACCGGCGCGGCCGTGCAGCTCACCGCGAGCGACCCGCGCCGGTACGAACTGATCGAGCGCACCGCCCGGGCTGGCCTGCCGACCGACGAGCCGGGCCTCGACTGGAACGCCGCGACCTCGCAGCAGCAGTTCCCCGACGACCAGGCCGCCGGCCGCGCGTCGAGCGCGTCGTCGTTCTGGGCCTTGTCCGGCCTCACGACCGGCAGCAGCGGGGGCGCGCTCACCGCCACAGTCACCGCCGCGCAGGCCCGCCTCGCGTGGACAGCCGGCCCGGACGTGTTCGAGGGGTTCCCCGTGGAGCCGGCGCAGGCCGTCACGTTCCTTGCCGACTCCCCGCCCCGCGGTACCACGCTGCTGCTGCACTGGCTCGACGACGCCGGCGCCTACGTCTCCGCGACGAACGGCACGTACGGGCGCGTCACCGGAACCGCCCCGGCCGGCGCAACGGTCGTCCGCCCGATCATGCAATGGGCGACCGTGCCCTCGCCCGCCACGGCCACCGTCGGCCCCGCGCGGCTGCTCATTCCGGGACTCGGCGCCGAGGGGCTGCTCGACCCGTACAACTTCGGCCCCCCGGGCAGCACGGGCACGCTCACCGCCCGCAACGGCGGGAACGCCCCCGCGCACCCCGTCGTCGAGTTCCGGGGCCCCGTGTCCATGCCGAGCCTTACCAACCTCGCCACGGGCGACGTCCTCGAATACGACCTCGACCTCGCCGCCGGCGACGTCCTGGTCGTGGACACCGCCGAGGGCACGGTGACGCTCAACGGCACCGCCTCACGGCTCTACACCGCGACCGCGCGCAGCGTCCCCGAGCAGTCGTTCGCGCTGTGGCCCGGAACCACCGATCTTGCATTCCGGGCCGCGCCCGACTCATCCGACCCCGCCGCATCCGTCGCCGTCCGGTGGCGTTCGGCCCACTGGTAAGGAGGCCGCCGGAATGACCGTGCGCGCCGCGTGGCTGCTCGCCGGACCCCCGGACGGGCAGACCCGCACCGACACCCGCCTCGCCCCCCTCGGAACGTTCGCGCCCGAGGGCGAACTGACCACCCGCGACGGAGTGATAGCCGGCGGCGCCCCGCTCATGGCGACCGGCGCCGGCGCCATGCAGGTACAGCTCGGCATCGGCCGCGCCCTGGTCCAAGGGACCACCGCGCAGGGCGCCTACCCCGTAGCCGTGACCGTCCCCGAGACGCTCACCGTGGGCGACGGGAACGCGCAGTACCCGCGTATCGACTCCGTCGTGCTCCGCGTGCGCGACGGCCTATTCGACGCCGGCGGACAGACCGCCGTCGCCGTCGAGCTGGTCGTCGGAAAGGCGGAGCCGTCCCCCGTCGAGCCGAACCTGCCCCCGTCGTCCCTGCGGCTGTGGTCCATCACCGTCCCGGCCGGCGCGTCCGCCGGAACGGGCGGGATCAACTGGCAGTCGGCCCTCGCCGACCGCCGCCGGTACACCACCTCTTACGGCGGGATCATCCCGCGCGGGTGGGGAACGTCGTTCACGGGCGCCTATGACGGGCAGTTCCGCGACGTGGGCGGAGTCCTCGAACGTTGGGACGCCACGGCGGCGAAGTGGACGACCTACCGGCCGCCGCGCGACGTCGAGACGATCAGCACCGGCGCCACGGCGGCGAGCGGGTACAGCGTCACCGCATTTGCCGCCCGCCGCGTCGGGGGCGTCTGCTCGTTCACGGTCGAGGTGATGCGCACCGGTACGGCAATCACGGTTCCGGCCGGCGGGAACATCACCGACCAGAACGTCGCCACCATCCCCGCCGGGTGGCGCCCCGCGTACGACGTCGAGGGCGCAGCGTCCGACGGGTACGGCGACGGAGGGGCGCGCATCAGCACCGCCGGAAACGTGGCCCTGCGGACGTGGGTTCCGGGTGGCTCCATCCAGAGCGGCCGGAACATCCGTATCAGCACGTGCTTTGTCCTGTGAGGGGGTCGCGTGATCTCCCCCGGGTACCGGCTGCTGTTGTGTGACCTGCGCTCCGACCAGGTCCTCGACGCCCTGCCCGTGCAGGGCCTCAGCCTCGACGACTACATAGGCAAGGCCGGCGCCATGTCCGGCACCGTGCCGATACCGAATGCGTCCGTTGCCGCGCGGGCCCGGGCCGCCATCGTCCCAGGCCGTACGGCCGTATGGCTCGAACGGGGCCGCGACATCTGGTGGGGCGGAGTCCTGTGGACGGCCGCCGTACAGTCCGACGCCCGCGGATTCCTCGGCGTGCAGGTGCAGGCCGGCACGTGGGATACGTACCTGTCGCACCGGATGCTGTACGACACCCTGCAAACGACCACGCCGACCGATCAGTACGACATCGTCCGCGGCCTGCTCGACTACGTGCAGAACACCCCGGGTGGCGACATCGGTATCGAGTACCCGACCAACGTGTCGGGCACCCTCCGCGAGCGGACGTTTTCACGGTTCGACCTGCCCGTCGTGCGCGACCTGCTCGACCAACTCGGCGCCGTAGAGGGCGGGTTTGAGTGGCGCATCGCATCGTTCCGGGACGCCGACGGCCGCAGGGTCAAGCGGCTGCAACTCGGTTCGCCGACCATCCGTACGGGGTCAACCGACATCGTCCTCGACCACCCCGGACCGGTCACCGCCTACACGTGGCCCGTCGACGCCACCAAGCGCGCGAACGCATGGCAGAGCAGGGGCGCCACCGACAACGAGAACCAGGCCGCCGACAGCGTGCCCATGACGTCCGCGTTGCAGCTCGCCGAGCAGGACGTCGCCGATGGGTGGCCGCGCCTCGACGGGAGCAGCGACTACACCACGGTTACCGAGCAGGCGACCCTCGACGGGCACGCCGGCGCCGACCTCGCCGCCGCCCGGGCCGGGACCGTCGTCCCCGAGGTCACCCTCGACATGTCCCGCGCGCCCGTGTCGCCGGCCCTGCTCGGCGCAACCGTGCGCCTGCGCATCCGGGACCTATGGCACCCCGAGACCCTCGACGCCCGGTACCGGGTGGTCGGTCTCGGCATCACCCCGCCCGAGCGAGGCCGGCCCGAGTCCGCCCGCTTGTACTTGGAGGCGCCGTAATGGCAGCAGTTCCGCAGGACATCCTCGACCGGATCCGTTCACTTGAGCGGCAGGTGCGGGAACTCACCGGCCGATCGCAGATGCGGCCGGCCCTCGACAAGATCCTGCACGGAGACATCACCATCGGCGAGGGCGGACAGCTCTTCGCCGAAACGCCATCAGGGCAAAAGACGTTCATCGTGGGCCAGACCCCGCAAGGCGACTGGGGCGTCGGCATCGGCCGCGAGGACGGCACCGCCGCCCTGACCGTGGGCGACGACATCAACGACGACGCACAGATGATCCGCATATGGAACCGTGACCGCGAATTTCAGCAGGTCATCGTCATGGATGACGCCTACAGCGACCGATTCCTCGGCCGCCCATGGATCCCGTTCCCCATGTACCCGACCGCCAACTCGGCCATGGAGAACACGACTTCATGGCAGTTCGCATGGATCGGCCGGATGCCCGCGCAGAACGCCGTCGCCGAACTGAGCTTCTCCAGCATCGCCAGCGCCGGAGGACAGGCCCGTATCACCTACGTCGCCCCCGGCAACAGCGCCCGCCTGCTCGAAACGTGGACCCTCCCCGCCAATACGTGGGTGAACAAGACGTTCACGGTGCCCCTCGACGACGCCGAATGGGGCGACGGAGTCCTGTTCCAGATCGAGCACCGCAACAGCGCGACCACCGGCGCCGTCGAGACGCGCATGTTCCACGCGTACACCCGCAACACCTACAACACCGGCGAGGCGCCCGACATTCCCACCCGTACGGCCGCTGCTGCCGCCGCACCGTCCGCGGTCGAGGAAGACCTCGCCACCACCCCCGAAAGCCCCGTCGAGCCCGGCCTGCGCCGCGTCGACGAGTAAGGAGAACCGCGCGTGCTGCCCGAGAACATCCCCACCGTCACCGTCACCGCGCGGTACCTCACCCCCGACGGCCGGCCGCTCTCCGGATCCGTCACCCTGCGCGCGCCGGCCGTCCTCACCTTCCCCGACTCCGACGTGATCCTCGGCGGGCCCGTCGTCGCCAACCTCGACCCGACCGGCGCAATATCTGTCACCGTGCCCGCCACCAACGCCCCCGGCATGGACCCCGACGGATGGGCCTACGTCATCACGGAGCAGCTCGCCGGCGTCGCCTCGAACCGCGCGTACGCCGTCCTGCTCCCCGCCGTGCACCCCGACGTCGACCTCGCCGACATCGCGCCGACCGACCCGGGCAAGCCCAACTATGTTGCCGTCCGGGGCGACTCGGCGTACGAGGTAGCCGTCGAGCAGGGGTTCGTCGGCACCGTGCAGCAGTGGCTCGTATCCCTGGTCGGCGCGACCGGCGCCACCGGCGCCACCGGCGCCACCGGCGCGACGGGAGCAGCGGGAGCACCAGGAGCGAAGGGAGCCACGGGCACGACCGGAGCGACCGGCGCGAAGGGCGACCCCGGAACGCCCGGCACCAACGGAACGAACGGCGCCCCGGGCGTCGTGCAGTCCGTCAACGGCAAGTCGCAGGCCGCCGTCGTACTCACCGCCGAGGACGTCAACGCCCTGCCCGCGTCCGGTCTCGTCTCAGGTGGAAACCTGCGCCTCGACTCCGCCACCCTCGACTACCGAGGGTTGACGTTCAGCACGGCCAACTCGCCCCGTTGGGTCTACCAGGTAGACAACGCCGCCGAGGCCGGCGCCGACGCCGGATCGAACTTCGAGCTTGCCAACTGGTCGGACGCCGGACAGTGGAAATCCGCCGTTCTGTTCGGCGAGCGCGCGACCGGCAATCTCGGCATCGGCACCACGGGACTTATCCCCGCGGCCAAGCTCACCGTTGCCGGCCCGACCGCGTTCAAGAACACCGCGGCCCCCACCGCCAACCCCGCCGGCGCCGCCGTGATGTGGGCGGAAGGCGGCACCATCAAGGTTCGCCAGTCGGACGGAACCGTGTTCACCCTCGGCGCCGGGGGCGGGGGCGGCGCCGTGTCGTCCGTCAACACCAAGACGGGCGATGTTGTCCTCGCCGCCGCCGACGTCGGGGCCGCGACCGCAGCGCACACGCACACCGCCGCGCAGGTGGGCGCCCTCGCCACGACGGCCCGGGCCGCAGCAAACGGCGTTGCCTCGCTCGACGCGTCCACCAAGATCCCCATAGCGCAGCTTCCGGCCGCCGCCGGCCGGAACATGTGGACCCCGCAGGCCCTCGGATTCGCGGCCTGGTCGGTTGACCCCGCGCACGTCGCCAACCCGACCGGCACACCGAAAGCCGCGGTAGTCCAGCGGCTCTATATGTCCGGCGTGAACATCACGGAGTCGACGCAGGTAAACCGCGTCGTGATCTTCGCCCGCGGGTGGGCAGGCTCCCCCGCCGTCCCGGCCGCACGGTTCTACGTCGGCATCTACAACGAAGCCGGATCACGCGTTGCGACGTCCGGCCTGGTGTCGAGCGTCGCGGAAGCCGGGCAGCTCACCGGGACCGCCCCGGGCGCCGTCAACAACCACATCGGCGCCGTTCCGATCGCGTTGACCGCCACGGCGACGCTCGCCCCGGGCCGCTACTGGGCCGCGTTCCTCATGTCCGCCGGCGCCGCCACAGATTTCTACTACATGCACGTACAGAACGAGTCGCCGAGCGCCCCCGCCAACTTCTACATGGGGACGACCTTTCAGCGCGCATGGTGCCTGAACAGCCAAACGTCCCTGCCCGCGACCGTGAATCAGGCCGTCGGCGAGGTCGGCCTAGACCCGGCCATCATGGCGCTTGCCATGGTCTGACCCTTCCCACTTCCCCCGCACGCCCCGGTAGCCACCGAGGGCGTTTTTTCATGTCTGGAGACACCCACCATGGCAACACCGCTCACCGCGTCCGCGTTCCTGTCCGCCCTGCGCGGCGAGGCCGTCGACGTCGTCGAGGTCGGTTCGTGGCGCACCCACAACCGCGCCGGGCACGGGGCATGGGGCCCCATGCATGGCGTCATGATTCACCACACCGTCACGTCGGGCACCGACCACTCGGTCGCCATCTGCCGCGACGGGTACAGCTCGCTTCCGGGCCCGCTCTGTCACGGCGTGATCGACAAGGCCGGCACGGTTCACCTGGTCGGGTACGGGCGCGCGAATCACGCCGGCCTCGGCGACGACGACGTGCTCGCCGCCGTCATCAACGAGCGTGCCCTGCCGGCCGACAACGAGGCGAACACCGACGGGAACGCCCGCTTCTACGGGTTCGAGTGCATCAACCTGGGCGACAACGTCGACCCGTGGCCCGAGGCGCAGGTCGAGGCCATCGCCCGGGCCGCGGCCGGCATCTGCCGCGCGCACGGGTGGGGCGCCGCGTCCGTCATCGGACACAGCGAGTGGCAGCCGGGCAAAGTCGACCCGCGCGGCCCGATCGGTACGAAGAACGGGCCCGCGCTCACCATGGCGCGCATCCGGGCCCGCGTCGCCGAGCTGCTCGACGAGAAGGCGCCGAGCAAGCCGCCGACCCCGAGCAAGCCCTCGACGCCGAAGCCGTACACCCCGCCGGCGTTCCCGGCCGGCCTCGCCCCGGGCAAGTCCAAGCCGTCCGCTCGCGCGTTGCAGCGCGTGCTCAAGACGTGCGGGTTCATGCCGCGGAGCATCCCGGAAGCCGACGCCTACGGCCCGCAGACGCAGGCCGCCGTCGCGCGCTTCCACAACGCCCACCCGTCCTACCGCAGCGCCGGCAAGTCCTACGACCCCGCCGTCGGCGCGAAGGGGTGGGCGTACCTGCACCGCACCGCGAACGCCAAGTGATCCCCCCAACCGAAGGAGAACCAACCGTGTCCAGTGCTGCTAAGCGAACCATCCGCACCGTCATTCAGGGCGCCGTCGGCCTCGCCGTCGTCCTGCCCGCCATCGTCGACGCGTCCGGCGTCCCGGCCTCCCTCCCGTGGGTTGCCGGCGCCCTCGCCGTCGCGGGTGGCCTCGCCCGAGTGATGGCCCTGCCCGGCGTCGAGGCCCTGCTCGACCGCGTCGGCCTCGGCCTGGTCGACAAGGAGACGCCGAGCCCGTGACGACTGGATTTTCTGGCGTCGACCTCGCCGTCGTCTGGTGCGGCGTCGTCGCCGCCGTGGGCGGCGCCCTGGGACTGCTTTACCGAGCGACCCGGGGCGCTCGACGCCTCGCCGAGCGACTCGGCGACCTCGCCGACGACTGGCAGGGCACCCCGCCCCGCCCCGGCGTCCCCGCCCGCCCGGGCGTCATGACCCGACTGGACGCCATCGAGCAGCAGCTCGCCAGCGTCGAACACGAACTGCACCCCAACAGCGGGGGGAGCCTGCGCGACGCCGTCGACCGCGTCGACGAGCGAACCCGCCGCACCCTCGACGACTGACGCGAGCAACGCGCGCCCCCCGTACGGCCGCCTGTGGCCGTACGGGGGGCGCGTTTGTGCGTTGCGTCGCCCTATGCGGCCGTCAACTCGCGGGCCTGCTCGGCGAAGTCGGCGACCAGGCGGTGATTCCCGAACGGCGCCATGCGCTTCGTGAGATCCTGCACGGCCTCGACCGCGCGCGACGACTTCACCTGACGCGACAGGCGCAGCGTGCGCATACCGGCCGCGTACGCCGAGTCGAGATCCTTGCGTTGCAGGTGGGACACGGCAAGGGCCGCTTGCGACATGGCACCCCGTCGGGCGCGCTCCTGCTTGCGCGCGTGGTCGATGGACTTGCGCGCGTGCTCCTCCGCGGACTTCGGATCTTCCATGTCCCGGAACGCGTTCGCGTGCTCGCCGTGCAGATACGCAGGGTCGATGAACTCGGCCCAGTCCGCCTCTTCCACCGTGCCGACCCTCGCGTATGCCCGCTCCGACTGCACGACCGCGTGCGCCGCCGCCTTCTTGTCGCCGAGTTGGGCGAGCGCCCGTGCTTCGAGGCACCACAGGTCAGCCAGGCAGGCCGGGGAGTTGGCACGCGCGAGGCCATGCCGTCCCGACTGTGCCAGGCGCCGGCCCTCGACCGGGTCGCCCAAGAGGGTTGCCTGATCGGCCATGCCCGCGAGGACGTGCGCGCCCAGAGCCGCGTTCTTCGACTCCTGCGCGAGGCGTAGCGACTGGATCAAGTAGCGCTGCGCGATGGCATGTTCGCCATTGTCGTAGGCCATCCAGCCGAGTAGGTAGGTCTGTTCGGCCGCGGCTTCGTTCAGGGCGCGGTACACCACGTCGTCATGGGACCGGCGCAGCAGCGGGAACACGTGCTGATTCATGTAGTCGGCCAGCAGCAGGCGCCCCGATCCGCCGCCCTGGAAAATGTCCATGCGCTGAAACGACGTGAACATGTTCTTCACGGCCGATACGTCTTCGAGGCGCACCCGCGGCCCCGGCTCTGGCTCTGGCTCTTGGTCGAGCGTGCTCAACAGCCAGTCCCGCGACGGCCCGACACCAGCAACGGCGGCAAACGGCGCGGTGGCGAGAAACTTCCTGCGGTCCACGTCAGCCCTCCCCAGGTCTGCAACGACTTCCACCGTAGCCGCGAACGAGGGGTTATAGGTGAGGGCAGCGTCGGCCGAAGACCCATCCCCGAGGCCCAGGTCGTACGTCGTCACCCGGAAGCCGAAGTGATCGGAGAACACCCCGGCCAGAATGTCGGGGATCGGCGTCCGGGGCGTTTCGCCTTGCAACCAGCACCGAATCCGCGTTGCGTCCGGTGACACGTTGGGCTGAGACCGCGCCCGCGCCTTCGCTTGCACCTGGCGAGCCAACTCCTTGCGGCTCATCCCCGAGCGCGCCAACCAGAAGGCCAGACGCTCGTTCGGCGTTTTCATCGCTGCACCTCCGCTACCGGGGGTGTTGAAAGCGACACCCTTCGACACCCCCCTCGACGGTACCCCTGCCTCCGTTACGCGTGTTGCCTAGTTAGGCGAACTCATCCGCTCGTGATGCAGCCGCGACAGCACGTCACGGTTGGCCCGAAGGGGAGAGGCATGATCAAAAATCGGACGGACGAGCCCCCGTGCTGCGTCCCACCCAGCGGGCCGCCGGCGCAAGCGCTGTTCCCCTCCGCCAAAGAGGCAGCGGGATACGCCCGCCGTCACGTGCGCGAGGTTCTGGCCCACGACGATCCCCCGGTCGAGGGCGAACCGCTCGGCGACGTCTTGGTCGTTGTCTCCGAACTGGTCACCAACGCGTACCGCTACGGGACCTTGCCGGGCCAATTCGTGACCGTCACCGTCCTGACGACCTCCGAGCGCGTGCGGATCGAAGTTCAGGACACCATGCGGCGCCGCCCCACCTTCCGCAGGGGCGGGGGCGCGCACGGGAGTGGCAGGGGGCGCGGCCTGCACATCGTCGACGAACTGTCCGTGCGATGGGACGTCGACGACCGACCGGACGGAAAAATCGTATGGGCGGAGGTAGCAAGATGACTGACAGCAAGATCACGGTTCGAGCCGTACCCGGCCCCGCGTTCCTGGCACGCCTCACCGTGGCGACCTGGCTCGACACGCGGTCCCTCGACTTCCCCCTCGGGCACATGCTCATCTGCCACGCACCCCCGCGCGGCGAGGAGACAGAGGCAACGGTCGAGGATGGCCTGTTGGGGTTCGTCGGCGCCGTGGGCTTACGCCCGGCCGCCGACGCTATGCCCGACCTCGGCGCCCGCCTGATCACGCGCGGCCCCTTCGTCGTCCTCGACTACGGACACCCGACCGAATACCTGTCCGTGCCCACCCCCGGCGACCGGTGGCGCCAGCACCTCGCCGCAGGCGGCATCGTCTGCATAACCGTCCCCCTCGACACCCTGCCACCGGGCGCCGGCCCCGACGCCGTCGACGCACTCCTCGCCCGCAGCTTCGCGAACAACCGGGCCTATGTCGGCGCGACCACCGTGCGGAACCCGTGATGACCGCGGAACCGGTCGAGGGCGACGACCGGCCCATCCCGCCCCCCTTCATGTGGGCCTGCGCCGAGTGCTCGATATGGCTGCTGCGCCTCGCCGCCAAGTGGACCAGCGACGTCCCGTGGGACGGCGTCACCGATGACAACGGTTGCCTGACGGAACAGCTCGCCCTCGCGGCACACATCGCCGTCGCCCACCCCGAGGACGTACCGCCGCAGCACCTCGACAACTGCGACCTATGCCCGTCGTACGCCAAGGCCCCGGACGACGCCGCGCGCGTCTGGGCCGAGCACCGCGCCCGCGGTCACTTCATGCCGCCGTCACACGCCCGCCTGCTGTGATCCCACCCGAAAGGTTGCGCCCATGTCGCCCCCGGCACCCGGTCACCCGATCACGGCATACGTACTGATCACCAACCCGGCCGACGACCTGCTCGTCGTCCACCCGGCCAAGCCCGACCGCCCGTGGCAGTTGCCCGGCGGGGTCGTCGAGCAGAAGGAATCCCCCCTCGATGCCGTTCGCCGAGAGGTCCGGGAAGAACTCGGCCTCGAAATCAACGTCGACGAGTGGGACCTGTTCGCCGTCGAGTGGCTACAAGCCACCCGCCCCGGCCGCCGCGACCGCCTCGCAATCCTGTTCGCCGGGCCTGTCCTCGACCCGTCCGACACCGACCGCATCAAGTTGCAGCCCGAAGAACTCGACATGTGGCGATGGATGAACCGCACCGAAGCCCGATCGCTGCTGCATCCCGCGATCGTCAACCGAATCGTGGGCCCGCTCCAGACACCCGGCAGCGCGGTCTACCGTGAAACCAGACACGAAGGGACGTTATGACCTCCTCCGACTTCCCCGCCCGGAAGCTGCGCATCGGAACCCGTAGCTCACCGCTGGCCATCGCCCAGGTGGACCAGGTGGTGGCCCTGCTGCGCAAGCACGAACCCGACCTCGACATCGAGGTCGTACCCGTGACGACCGAAGCCGACAAGTGGCAAGGCGATCTTGCGCAGCTCGGCGGGAAGGGCCTGTTCGTCCGCGAGATCGACACCATGTTGCAGCGCGGGCAAGTCGACATGGCCGTTCACTGCATGAAGGACGTCCCCGGAGACGTACCCATGCCGCGCGGCCTGATCTTCGCCGCCTACCTGGAACGCGACGACGTGCGCGACGTCCTACTCGTCCCCGACGGCTCCGACGTGCTGACGCTCTCCGACCTCCCGGCCGGCGCCTCCGTCGCCACCTCCGCCGTGCGGCGTAAGGCACAGATCAACCGCGTGCGCCCCGACCTCAACGTCGTCCGCGTCCGCGGCCTGGTCGGTACCCGCCTCGATAAGCTCGACGGCCGCAAGAAGATGGACCACAAGCTAGATGCGATGGTCCTTGCACGGGCCGGCCTCGAACGCCTCGACCTCATGAACCGGGCGCGGCAGGTGTTCGAGGTCGACGAGATGTTGCCGGCCATCGGCGCGGGCGCCCTCGGCCTCGAATGCCGGAAGGACGACGACGCGGTCGCCTATCTGCTGTCGCTGCTTAACCACGAACGCACCATGATCGAGATCACCGCCGAGCGGGTCATGCTGCATGGCCTGCGAGGACACTGCAACAGCCCCATCGCAGGGCACTGCGTCACGGACCCCGACGGGCAGCTCAGCTTGCGCGGCATGGTCTTCTCGCGCGACGGGAGCAAGTTCGTTCACGCCCACATGTGGGGTGAGTCGCTGAACGACCCGGCGGTACTCGGCTCCCGTGTCTGCGCCGAGCTGCTGCGACAGGGCGCCATGGACATCATCAACGGCATCCCCCACTAGGCACGGTCCACAAGCAACGGCGCCCCCTCTGGGATCTCTCCCGGCGGGGGCGCCGTCTTGTTTCCGCAGGTCGTAGCGCTATCACCGTTGCTGCTCACGCGTCACATGCACCAGAGACGTTGTTCCACAGGAGGGTGCTTATGCGCTGGTCGCCGTCGACACCGAGTTCGTCGCGCAGCGCGTGCGCGAGCTGCGCGGCGCGTCGGCCGATCTCGGCGAAGCTGCGCCGCTGCGGCTCGGGCTCGCCTGTCCAGGTCGTGACCTGCGACTTCCCGTGAATGGTCATCCCGTGTTCGAGGATGCGGGTGACAGTCAGCGGTACGTCCTGCATGGTGCTCAGCACGGCGTCCTCCCGGTGGGCGCTACGCGGCAGTAGGGGTTCCGCTGATTCTGCGCACATACCGGGCGGTATGTCACTAGGTCTCGGGGTACGAATCGGTGTCGTTCGCCGAAACCGGTCCCGGGCGGGCGCCCGTCCGCCCGTCCGTCCATCCATCCGTCCGGGATCACCGCACCGGGGCCAGCTCCGGATCCTCCCTGAGCTTGCCGAGCGCCCGCGACACCGCGCTCTTCACGGTGCCGACGGACACCCCGAGCACCTCGGCCGTCTGGGCCTCGCTGAGATCCTCGTAGTACCGCAGGACCACCATCGCCCGCTGCCGGTCCGGGAGTTTCAGCACGGCCCGCCACATCGCGTCGTGCAGCGTCTGGTGCTCCGCCGGGTCGGGTGTCGGCGCGGCCTCCTGCTCGGGCAGCTCGTCGCAGGCGTACTCGTCGACCTTGCGCTTGCGCCACTGCGAGGTCCGGGTGTTCAGCAGCGCCCGGCGGACATAGCCGTCGAGAGCGCGGTGGTCCTCGATCCGTTCCCAGGCGACGTACGTCTTGGTGAGCGCGGTCTGCAGCAGGTCCTCGGCATCGCTCGGGTTCGCGGTGAGCGAGCGGGCGGCGCGCAGCAGCACGGGCCCCCGTGCCCGTACGTACGAGGAGAACGACGGATACCGAGCGTGCTGGGCCCGCGAGGCGTACGGGTTGTGCGCGGCGTACGAACCGTGCGGGACGTGTCCGATGGCGGCAGCTCCCCCGGAGGTGCCCGTGCAGACTGGCGTGGTCATGGCTTCCACGCTAGAAGCGGGCGCCGCCGCGTGGATCGGCCCCAGGTCCCGAAACGGCGTCCGCCTCAGGGTGTAGGGGTGGGGCCCGCTCCACCTCCTGTAGGTGGAGTTCTCGTCGTCAGGGCTCAGGGTCGCCCCCGATGCCCCGTCGGGCCGGCGTCGCCGCCCGCGCCCGAACGGCGACCGCGCAGCCGGTCGCCCGCGCTCAGTCGGCCACGCCCAGTATCAGACCCGAGGTGGGTACGCCGGTGCCTGCCGTGACCAGTGTTCTGGCCGCCCCGGGCAGCTGGTTCACCGACGTGCCCCGGATCTGCCGGACCGCCTCCGCGATGCCGTTCATCCCGTGCAGATACGCCTCCCCCAGCTGACCACCGTGCGTGTTCAGGGGCAGCGCGCCGGACGCGACGAAGTCGGCGGCCTCCCCCGGCGCGCAGAAGCCGAACTCCTCCAGCTGCATCAGGACGAACGGCGTGAAGTGGTCGTAGAGGATGGCCACATCGATGTCGGCGGGGGAGAGGCCGGAGTTGCGCCACAGCTGCCGGGCGACCACCCCCATCTCCGGCAGGCCGGTCAGATCGTCCCGGTAGAAGCTGGTCATCTGTTCCTGCGCCCGTCCGGCCCCCTGGGCGGCGGCCACGATCACGGCGGGCGGCCGCGGCAGGTCCCGGGCCCGCTCCGCGCTGGTGACGACGATCGCCTGCCCGCCGTCGGTCTCCTGACAGCAGTCGAGCAGCCGCAGGGGTTCGACGATCCACCGCGACGCGGCGTGGTCGGCCAGGGTGATCGGCTTCCCGTAGAAGTACGCCGCCGGGTTACGGGCGGCGTGGCGCCGGCCGGTGACCGCGACATGGCCGAAGACGTCCGGCGTCAGCCCGTGGGCGTGCAGATAGCGCTGGGCGGCCATGGCGACCCAGGAGGCCGGCGTGAGCAGCCCGAAGGGGAGGTTCCAGCCGAGCGCCGCGCCCTCCGCCGTGGGCTCCCGGCGCTGTACCCCGGAGCCGAACCTGCGCCCGGAGCGCTCGTTGAACGCCCGGTAGCAGACCACGACGTCGGCCACCCCGCTCGCCACGGCCAGCGCCGCCTGCTGGACGGTGGCGCAGGCCGCGCCGCCTCCGTAGTGGACGCGGGAGAAGAACGTCAGCTCACCGATGCCGGCCGCCTGGGCGACGGTGATCTCGGGGCTGGTGTCCATGGTGAACGTGACCAGGCCGTCGACATCGGACGGGGTCAGCCCCGCGTCGTCCAGGGCGGCCCGCACCGCCTCGACGGCAAGTTTGAGTTCGCTGCGCCCGGAGTCCTTGGAGAACTCGGTCGCCCCGATCCCCACGACCGCCGCCCTGCCGCCGAGCGAGTCGGCCCCGCGCAGGCTCATGCCGCCCCCTCCGGAACGCCGACGGTCACGGTGCCGGTGACGTGCCTGCCGAGAGCGTTGGTCCCGACGACCTCCACCTCGGCCGTCCCGTCGTTGCCGAGGGCGGTGACCGTGCCGCTCAGAACCATGGTGTCCCCGGGGTAGTTGGGCGCGCCCAGCCTGATGGCGACCCTGCGGAGCACGGCCGACGGGCCGAGCCGCTCGGTCACGTACCTGCCGACCAGGCCGTTGGTCGTCAGGATGTTCATGAAGATGTCCGGGGACCCCTTCTCCCGGGCGAGCTCCGCGTCATGGTGCACGTCCTGGTAGTCGCGGGAGGCGATGGCGCCCGCCACGATCAGGGTGCGGGTCACCGCGATCTCCAGCGGCGCCAGCTCCTCACCGACCTTCACTCCGATCCCTCCTTCACCAGCGACCGGCCGAGTTCCTGAAGCACTTCGCTGCCGCAGCCCAGATGGGCGTCGAGCTGACGGCCCCAGAGGAAGTGGCGGTGTACGGGGTGGTCGAGGTCCGCGCCCGTTCCGCCGTGCAGATGCTGTCCGGCGTGCACCACCCGCTTGCCTGCCTCCGACGCCCACCAGGCGGCGGTCAGCGCCTGCGGCCCGTACGGCAGTCCCGCGTCATGGCGCCAGGCGGCCTCGTACGCGGTGACCCGGATCGCCTCGGTGTCCATATGGGCGTCGGCGGCGCGCAGCAGCACCGCCTGCTTGGTGGAGAGCGGGCGCCCGAACTGCTCGCGGGTGTTCGTATGGGCGACGGCGCGGGCCAGCGATCCGGCGCACACCCCGGCCTGCAGGCCGGCGAACGCGGTCCGGCCCGCCGCCAGTACCGCCTCGTACGCCCCGGCGCCGCCGAGCCGCTCCCCGGGCGCCCGGTCCAGCACGAGCCGCGCCGCCGACCACGGAGCCGTGGTCTCCACCGGTTCGGTCGCCACCCCCGGGCCGTCGGTCCGTACGATCCACAGCGCCCGGTCCGCGTCCGCGACGAGGACGAGGTCCGCGTCCCGCAGCCACGGCACGTACGGCACGCTGCCGCTCAGCCGCTCCTCGTCGTCCCTCCAAAGCCCGCCACGCGCCGGGAACGCCCCGGTGGCGACGGCCGTGCCGTCCCGCAGCGGGGGCAGCAGTCGCTCCCGCTGTTCGTCCGTGCCGTGCCCGGCGACGGCGAGCAGCCCGTGGACACAGCTCGCCGCGAACGGCACCTGCGCCGTCGTCCGGCCCTGCTCCTCCAGCAGGAGTACCAGGCCCAGGAGCCCGATCTCCTCGACGGCGGCGGTCAGTCCTGCCGCGCAGAGCTCCTTCCACAGCTCGGCGTCCGTCCCCGTGCCCGCCGCGGCCAGGCGCTCGTGCGTCGACAGATCCCCGAAGATCCGTGCCGCCAGCCCCTGTGCCGCCGCCTGCTCCTCGGTGGGTGCGAAGTCCATGTCAGCCCTCGTCTCCCCGGAAGACCGGAAGTTCCAACTCCGGGTCCGTGCGGAGGAATTCCAGCCGCACCGGCATCCCCGCCCGTACCTTGTCGTACGGCACACCGATCACATTGCTGACCATCCGCACGCCCTCGGCCAGCTCTATCAACGCCACCGCGTACGGCCCGCCCTCCTCATGGGCGCCGAAGGCGGGGAAGGGCGGGTGATGCATCACGACATGGCTGAAGACGGTTCCCTCGCCGCTCGCCTCGACCGTGTCCCATTCCTGGCAGCCGCACGCGTTGCAGCCGGGCAGCCAGGGGAAGCGCAGCGTCGCGCACGCGCCGCACCGCTGGATCAGCAGCCTGTGCTCGGCGACGCCCTGCCAGAACCCGGCGTTGTCCCGGTTGATCACCGGCCTCGGGCGCGGGCTCCGGCCGCCGCGGCGCGCCGCGCGCTTCGCCCCGGCGGGGGCGTACTTGAGGATCCGGAAGCGGTGCGTCCCGGCGGGCTCCTCCTCCGCGCGGACGTCCATGCGCGTCGTCACGAAGTAGCCCGTCCCCAGCTTGGTCGTCTTGCGCTCCGAGACCGACTCGATCACCGCGTCGAACGTGATCCGGTCGCCGGGCCGCAACGGCCGCAGATACTCCTGTTCGCAGTCGGTCGCCACCACCGAGGTGTATCCGGCGCCGTCGAGCAGGCCGAACAGCTCCTCGTACGCCGGGGAGCGGTCGGTGTGGCCCGACAGTCCGCCCATCGTCCACGCCTGCAGCATCGTCGGCGGAGCGATCGCCTCCGGCCCCGTGTAGGCGGGGGCGGTGTCCCCCATCGCCTCGCACCAGTGCCTGATCATCGGCTCGTTGACCGGGTCCTTGCCGACGCCGGCGGTCGCGGCGGCCCGTCCCTCGAACTCCTTGAGCCGCTCGTACAACCGGTCCGGCTCGCCCGCCTCCTCCCGCCCGTTCCGCGCGCCCGTCACCGCGCGCCCCTCTTCATGCCGAGCCGCATCGTCGCGACGATCTCCCGCTGCACCTCGCTCACTCCGCCCCCAAAGGTGTTGATCTGCGCCGCCCTGTTCATCCGTTCCAGCTCCCCGTCCCCGAAGCAACCGGGCGAACCGCCCCGGACCGTGCCGGCCTCCCCCACGATTTCCTGGCAGATCCGGTAGACCTCGACGGCGCTCTCGGTCCCCGCGAACTTCACGCCGCTCGCCTCGCCGGGGGCCAGCGAACCCCCGCCGACCTCCCCTACCAGGCGCCAGTTGAGCAGGCGCGTCGCCGCCAGCCGGGCGTACGCCTCGGCCAGCCGGGCCCGCACCCACGGCTCGTCGGCGGGACGCCGGCCCGTCATCGGATCGGGGGTGCGGGCGAAGTCGAGTGCCGCCTCGTAGAAATCCTCGGCCTGCATCCCGATCGCGGCGAGAGCCACCCGTTCATGGTTCAGCTGGTTGGTGATCAGCCCCCAGCCGCCGTTCTCCGCGCCGACCAGATGGGTGAGGGGCACCCGTATTCCGTCGTAGTAGGTGGATGTCGTGGTCAGTCCGCCCACGGTCTCGATCGGCGTCCAGGCAAACCCCGGGACATCCGTCGGAACCAGAATGATCGAGATGCCCCGGTGCTTCGGCGCGTCCGGGTCCGTACGGCAGGCGAGCCAGATCCAGTCCGCGTTCTGCGCGTTGCTGGTGAAGATCTTCTGCCCGTCGATCAGCCAGGAGTCGCCGTCCCGCACCGCCCGGGTACGCAGCGCCGCGAGGTCGGTGCCGGCCTCCGGCTCGCTGTAGCCGATGGCGAAGACGAGGTCGCCGCTGAGGATCCGGGGCAGGAAGTACGCCTTCTGCTCATCGGTCCCGTACTTCATCAGGGTCGGCCCGACGGTGTTGAGGGTGACCATCGAGACGGGTGCCCCCGCCCGGTAGGCCTCGTCGAAGAAGACGAACTGCTCGTCGGGCCCACGGCCCTGACCGCCGTACTCGACGGGCCAGCCGAGTCCGAGCATCCCGTCGGCGCCGATCCGGCGCAACAGCCGGCGCTGCTCGGCCCGGTCCTCGGCCAGACCCTCGGATCCGGGCCCCGGCCCCGTGTCCCTCCTGGGCATCACCTTGCCGAAGTACGTGCGGAGTTCGGCGCGCAGCTGTCGCTGACGTTCCGTCTGGGCGAGGTGCACGGCGGCTGCCTCCCGGACACGGGCGTACGGATCAGGATTTCTGACTGTCCGTCAGATACCTGTACGCTGTCAAGGTCGACGACACCCGGGGAGCGGCTTCCGGCACAGTCTCGCCCGGCTTCCGGCGCGGCTTCCGGCGCGGCTTCCGGCAATGTCTCCGGCACGGCTTCCGGCGCGGTCTCCGGCGCGACTTCCGGCACGGCGTCCGGCACAGTCTCCGGCGCGGCTTCCGGCAGGCCCCCGACCGCGACCGCCGGGGCAACGCGAAGCGGCCTGCGCGAGGGCGCCGAAGCACCCCCGGGCAGGCCGCTGTTACTCAGTCAGCCGTGGCCCGACCCTCCGACCGGCCCAGGACCGGCCCGGCTCACCAGAGCTTGGTGAAGTTCACCGCGACGGTCTCGCTGTGCTGATCGATCACGGTGAACGCCGATCCGTTCACCTGCGCGGAGGTGCTCCGGTTCGACGCCCCGGAACCGACGGCCTGCTGCTGCTGCGTGGACGAAATACCGGAGTTGTTGCCACCGACACCGCTGCCGGCGACCGTCGCGACGGCCGCGTTCGATCCGTCGTTCGCGAACGAGCCGTTGTCGGCCTGGGCCACGCCGCCGAAGAGCGCGGCGGCGAGGGGCAGGGCTGCGACAGCGGCGAGGGCACGAGCGGTACGGATGCTTGCCATGTCAATTCCTCCAGGAACCGAAAGTACGGCTTGTTCCGGGCCAGTTGGCCGACCGCCCCGGTTGGTCACGACGTCGCGACACCAGAGTTGCCCACCGAATCCCCGGCGAACCACCCAGGCGATCCGATTCCCCCGCAAGCATGAGGATCACCCGATAAACCCCTTCGCGCCCCCAAAGCCCCAGCTCACTCCCCCCTCCCGCGCCCCCTCCTGCCCCACCCCCACCCCCTCCGGCCCGCCCGATCCGCACCACCCAGGAGGAGAAACGTTCCAGCATCTGGCCCACCCCCGACCGCACCCCTTCCCATTTTCGAACATTCGTACGAAAATAAAGCATGGCCATCACTGACCGGCAGACCGCCGCCCTGGCCCTCGCCCACGCGCTCTCCGCCGCCGAGCGCGGGCTCCCCGTCATCCCGCTCACCGCCGGCAAACTCCCCGCCCTGCCCTCCCCGCACCGGAACGAGGACCGGCCGGTCGCCTGCCGGGGCGCCTGCGGCCGACCCGGACACGGGGTCCACGACGCCACCACCGACCCCGCCGCCGTACGCGCCCTCTTCGCCGCAGCCCCGTGGGCCACCGGCTACGGGATCGCCTGCGGCCGGCCCCCGCACCACCTCATCGGCATCGACCTGGACATCGACACCACCGGTCGCCACGACTCCGCCGCGTCCCTCCAGCAGATAGCCCTGCACCACCTGTTCACCATTCCGCCGACCGTCACGGTCCTCACACCCAGCGGCGGCCGCCACATCTGGCTGACCGGCCCGCCCGGCGTCCCGGTACCGAACTCCGCCGGCCGCCTCGCCCACGGCATCGACGTCCGCGGCGCCGGAGGCTACCTGGTGGGCCCCGGCTCAGTCACCGCCCGCGGCACCTACCGGCTCGCCCCGGGTACCGCCGGCCTCCCGCCGGCCCCCTGCCCCCGCGCACTCCTGCGCCTGCTCAGGCCTCCCGCACGCCCTCACCACCCCACAGCTCGCCCCGACCGGGGCCGGGGGCTGGTCCGGTTCGTCCTCGCGGCACGCGAGGGTCAGCGCAATACACGGCTCTTCTGGGCAGCCTGCCGCGCCTACGAACACGGCTTCGGCGAAGCCCTCGCGGACGCCCTCGCCCACGCCGCCGTCCGCACCGGCCTCACCGAACACGAAGCCCGAGCCACCATCGCCTCGGCGGCCCGCCTCACGACCGGCCGGACGAACGACGGGACCGCGTGCTGAGATTGGCCGCTTTTGGTCTCTCGTCGAACCCGGAATACGCGTAATTAATGGTCCCCACACAGACGCGGAGCCGAACGTGGGCGCCGAGCCGACACGTACGGGGGAGCTCATGGAGAACACCGGAACCGGCGACATCCCACTGCCCGCGCCACCGCCGCCGGTAAGCGGAACCGGCGTCGACCTGAAGGTCGGCAAGCGGCTGCTGTGGGTGGGAGAGGCGGCCTATCCGCTGCACAACATCACCCGGGTCCACACCTTCGTACTCGTGCCCAAACGCCTGGAAGCCTTCATCAGCTTCCTGAAATGGCTCGGCATCACGTTCGTGCTGTTCGTCCTGCTCCAGACGACCAACGACAACGCGCCGTTCAGCGGGAACGCGAGCGATGTGGCCGACCTGCTGTGGTTCGTCGGCATCGCGCTCGCGATCGCCCTGGTCGTGCGTCTCATCGCGCAATTGGCCATGCCGTCCGAGCACGTACTGGCCATCGAGACGTCCAGCGCCTCCAGCGCGCTGGTGACACTGCCCAACCCTGACCAACTGCGCCAGCTCGTCCGATATCTCGTCAACGCCATCGAGAACCCGGAAACGGAATTGCAGGTACGTGTGGACCGAGTGCTGGTCAACCCGAAGAACTACCACTTCGGCGACAACGTGAACATGTACGGCGGGATGGGCAACACGGGAGTGAGCAAGTGACCGACGGCGACTCGTACCACTACGGCGACAACATCCACGGCGACAACGTCAACATGTACGGCGGTACGGGCAACACAGGCATCGTCAAGCACTCGTCCCCGGCTCTGCCGGAGGCGATCACGGAACTGGTGCGGCTGATCCAGGAGTTGCGCGGTGAGCTGGCGCCCGCGAGCGCTCGGGTCGTCGACGACGCCCTGCCCGCGCTCACCCCCGGGACGAACGCCCCGCAGGAGCGGCACCGTGCCCTGATCGCCGTGGCCACCATCGCCGCGACGGTCGGGACACTCGGCCAGCCGGTCGTCGAGGCGGTCGACAAGGTCCTGGGGCTGCTGGGCGCCCAGTAGGCGGCACACGAAGAGCCGGGCCCGCACCGCATGACGAAGGGGCGCCCCTGACACGGGACGCCCCTTCTGATCAGCACCTTCTCTGACCTGGCGGCGGGTGTGGGATGTGAACCCACGGTGACGCGCGCCACGACGGTTTTCAGGACCGGTCTGCCTATCGCCGCTCCGAGCCTTTGACCTCCGGCCGGACTCGCATGCGTACTTTCTGGCCAGAGGTTGGCCGATCGGACCTGTCAGCGACTCCCACGTCCCGTCCGCCACCACACGCGCGGCAGTCAGTCGAACTGGCTGGTACCACAGGGACTCATCCGGTTGCGACCTGCGGCGACACGCAAGGCCGCCGCCTCCTGGCCCCTTCCCGTGCGGCCAGGCCGATATGTCCCCGTAGTAGTGGATTCATGCCCGGGGGCGGGCACTGCCGCTGGGGGGACTGCTGGACTCCCGCTCTGCGCCTGTCGCTAGAGTGCGATGCTTGTTCGATTCGCCGCGAAGTGGAGGGGGAGTCGCTGTGAGCGCACAACTGAGAGATACCGCCGGAGAGTTGGCGGAAATATTGTGGCGGGAACACACCGTGTACCGGGAGCGGTCCGGCGGTGTGGTCATCCGGGGTGAGCATGTACGGCGGTGGATCAGCCTCGCTCCGTCGGGCGGCCGGGACGAGGTCCTCGTACGCGCGGGGCGCATCCTGGACGGCGGCACCACCGCTCCGGCGCGTTCGGAGGCCGTGGTGCCCCTCTCCGCCGGTACAGGCGTGCTCGCCGCGACCTGCCGTCGCCTGCTCGCCGAGACGGCGGCCGATGTGGCGCCGGTCGCGCCGGGACGGGCAGCTACCGGGCGGTCCAAGCGGCCCCATCAGTCCGGGAAGGCCGCGCGGCCCAAAGGCAGCGGGAAACACACCGGTTTCGGTTCATGGGTGATCCTCGCCTGCGTCGCCGGTGTGATCGCCCTGTACGTCTACAGCACCACGATGCACGGCTGACCAGCGGCTCGGTTCTGCCCCTCGGCCTTCCAATGACCCCTTCATGGCGTGGAGCAGGTCAGCTCGGGGTGTCGGCGAGCTGAGTGATGAGGAAGTCGAGCCGCTCCTCCTGGCCGTCCGGGGGGATACGGCCGCTGTCCGACAGAACGGCTATGCCGTGCAACGCGCTCCAGATGACTTCCGCGAACAGTTCGCGTCGCGCGTTGTCCGGGCGGAAGCAGCTGACGAATTCGTCGAAGGCGGCGCGCAGCGGGGGCGGTGTCTCGGCGTGCGCGAACTTCACGTCGGTCGGCATGACGAACACGGCCTGATAGAGGGCGGGCCGCTCGGTGGCGAACTCCAGGTAGGCGCGGCAGACGGCGTGCAGGGCCTGCCGCGGCTCGGGGTTGGCCAGCCGGTCACGGCGCAGGTGGGCGGCGAGTTCGCCGAAGCCGTCGATCGCGACGGCGCGCACGATGGCGTCCTTGCCGCTGAAGAAATAGGCTCGGCCATCGGCCGCGCGAACATGCGACGAGCAGTTCCAGAATTCGACTTGCCCTTTGAATCTCTCTTGAAAGAGATCCCAAGAGTCAGGCCCCTTTTCGCCTGACGCTCCGAAGATGTCCACCAAGCCCAGGCTGGTATCAAACCGATTCACCCCCTCAGCCCAGAGAGTAATCATCTTAGGCAGCAAATCAGCCCTGCTGACTGCCAGATGACAGTCACAGAGCCCGGCCTGCTCTGCGATGCTGGAGGTCGATCGAGAGGGGCCGCAGCGATGCAGTGGAAGATCCACGGGGAACGTCCGATCTACGAGAACAGCTGGGTGAACCTGTGGCTCACCGACGTCGAGACGCCGGACGGGAACCGCTGGGAGCATCACGTCGTCAAGCTCCGGCACCTGGCCGTAGCCGCCGTGGTCAACGAGCGCCGCGAGGTGCTGATGATGTGGCGGCACCGCTTCATCACGGACGCTTGGGCGTGGGAGCTGCCCATGGGCCTGGTCGAGGAAGGCGAAACGCCGGCCGACGCAGCCGCCCGTGAGGTCCTGGAGGAGACCGGCTGGCGGCCCGGCCCCATCAAGCCGCTGATCTACGCTGAGCCGGCCAATGGCATCACCGACTCCCAGCACCACGTCTTCCGGGCCGACGGAGCGACGTACGAGGGACCGCCGACCGAGAAGAATGAGTCGGACCGGATCGAGTGGATCCCGCTGGCCGACGTACGGGCCATGATCGACCGCCGCGAGATCGTCAGCAGCGGCTCCCTCGTCGGGCTGCTCTACGTCCTCATGGACGAGGCGATCCGCTGACCTGGCGGGGCAGCACTGCCCGGAGCCGGGCCTCGAATGCCACCGCGGTCGGCTCCCGGCGGAAGGGCTCCAGCTGCTCGTAGAACTCCCGCAAGTGGCCGGCGACTCGTTGCGAGCTGACGGCTGCTGCCGGGGCCAGGGCGTCCATGGCCGTGTGGCACGCTTCGTCGAGTTTGCCGCGCTGGAGCTGGGTGCGGGCGAGCCAGAAGGCATGGAAGGCGCGGCCTCGGTGGTTCGTCTGGTGTTCTCGGCGGAGGGCGTCCGCGATGAGTGGTTCGGCGAGGGCGGCTTCGCCCAGGCGGCCGTGCGCGATGCCGGTGTCCGCGATCAGCTTTGGTTCGTCGAAGTAGGCGACCCAGGCCGGATCCGGATCGCCGGTGCTGATCCGTCCGAACTGGGTGTGGGCTTCCGAGATCGCGGTGTGGGTCGCGCCGTGGTTGCCGAGGGTGGCGTGGGCGAAGGCTTCGCGCATTGCGAGCATGGCCAGCACGCGCGGCGTCGTCCCTGCGGCCGCTCGGGCCTGGTCCTGGGCGGCCGTGACAAGTGCGAGGGCGTCGCCGGGCTTGTCCTGGTAGGTGGCCTGGAGGCTCATGCAGGCGAGGACGTTGGCCATGAACTGGCGGTCGTCAACGGCCTTGGCCAGACCGAGGGATTCGGTGAAGTAGGCGCGTGCCTGGTTGTACTGGCGCGCGTCGAAATAGGTCCATCCGGTGAGCCGGGCCAGTTCGGCCGCGATGCTGTGCAGGCCGTCCCGCAGAGGAGCTGGCCGCTGTTCCTTGAGGAGATCGACGACGTAGCGGAGTTGGCCGACGACCGCCGGTCGTAAGGTCTCGCCGCCGTGCTCGTCGTCCCGGCGCCGGTAGTCCGCGATAGACGAGTGCAACGCATCCAGCGTCGATGCGCTGAGATCCCGCTCGGCCGCCAGGGCGAGGATGCTGTCGACGTCCGCCCCCGGCAGTCCGGCGACAAGCGGTTCGACGGCTGAGGCCGGCACCTCGACCGGTTGGCGGGGCGTGACCGTCAGGCCGGGCGGCGTCTCCCAAGAGCGTCGGGCAAGGCCGAGCATGTGTCCGGGGATGCGCAGTCCGTCCGAGATCCGTTCGATCACGTCCATGTGCAGCAACTGCCGCCGTCCGGCGATCACCTCGCCCACGCGGCTCGGCGTCAGGTCGCAGCAGCGCGCGATCATCGACGGATAGATGCCTGCTCGTACCTTTACCAGCTGAAAGATGCGGCCGAAGTCTCTGGCCTGGCATGCCTCGATCATCACTGGGTCCGTGAGCAGGCTGACCGGGAGTTCCTTCGAGCGAGATGGCTCGGGCATCGGGCACGCTCCGGCATGAGGACTACGGATCGCTGTACTTGGTCAACCGAGGGTGATGTTACCCAAGTTGGGTAATCCGCTTGGCCTTTCCGGCCGGGCCCGCGGATCGCGATGCTCCTGGCCATGGCGAACGGACAGGACGACGTACGGATGACGCTGCGGGTCTCCCGCGACTCCGGCCAGACGTGGGGGCCTCTCACGGAGGTACGCGTGGGCGAGGACCCGGTGGTCCCGGAGAATCCGGGCCGCTACCCGCCCTGCGTCTGCCCTCGGTGCTCGCAGCAGGCCCGGAATGCCGTCACATCCTTCCGGATGGTGTCGTGATGCGTTGCGCGCACTGGCGCCGGGTGCCCCTCGACCTGGCACGGGAAGCACGGGAGAAGTCGTCCGCGAAGTACATCGACAGGGCGGTGCAGTGCCAGCTGTCCGCGCACGACGAGGGTGAGCACTTCGGTCTCCTCACCGACGCCGGCGCGTACGGGACCGCGCTGTGGCTCCGCTGGCACGGGCCGGACGAGGCGGAACTTGTCGTACTGCCGGACTGCCCGGTGGCCGCCCCGGGTCCTGACGGTGAGGGCTGCTGTCTGTTCGCCGACCACGCCAAGCACCACACCTGGGAAGACACCTTGGAGGAGGTCTCGTGGCCCATCTGATCACGAGCCCGCACAAGACCCGGCGCCCTCGCTCGCCTCGCAACGAACAGCGCGGGGACTGCGGTGGCAGCGGCGCCAACTCGTCCGGCAAAACCTGCGGCACCTGCAACGGGCTGGGCGAAATCCACTGCCGCGCCGGCCGCCAGGAGTCCCACGCGCTGTCCCGTTCCGTGATCCGGAAGGAGGGCCACCGATGGCCCACGCTCTGATCGCATCCCCGTTCCTCGACGGACACCTGCTCCTCAAGCCAGGATCGAGGTCCGGTGCCCGCATCCCCGCCGACCACTACGAAGGCATCCGGCACGCCGCTGCCGGCGGTGAGGCTCTGCCCGCCTGGGCGGTACAGACCGCCGCCGACATATGGGTCTCGACCTGGTCGGCCGGCCCGCACAGGGCACCGTGCTGGTCCGCGAGCCGTCTCCGTACGGCTACTGCCGGGCGTCCTGGGAGATCAACCTCGGCTGCAACTTCGGCTGCATTCATTAGGCAAGTGGCTTGTCGGAATCAAGGTTGTCGGGCAGTTCCGGAGTCTCGAAGAGAGCCCGGGATCTTCTGCGGCTTTCGTGCGGTGGGCTATGCTCCGCGGCGATGACTACCGGGACGGCATTGCGCCACACACGGATTGGTGACCCGGTGCTCTTCTGAGCGCCGTACGGGCCGGTGAGGGCCCGCTGCTCGATCGAGGATCTTGCGCTGCTGCGCGGGCTCCGCCTCCTGTCGTGTTGATCACAGCTCGACACGTCAACCACGACAGGAGAACTCATGCCCACCAAGACGCTGCACATTGCCACCGCGGACCGCCAGGCCGACGCTTTCGCCGCCTTCCCCGACGATGGTGAGCGGCACCCAGGGGTGCTGATGTACGCGGACGGCTTTGGCATCCGGCCCGTGCTGCGGGAGATGGCCCGCGAACTGGCCAGGCACGGGTACTACGTGCTCGTCCCCAACTACTTCTACCGGCACGGCCCTGCACCGGTGATCGAACTTCCCGAGCACATCGGAGAAGAGGTCCGGCCCGCGGTCTTCGCCCAGCTGATGCCCTTGATCGAGGCGCACATCGCCGACGAACGTGTCCTGAGCGACGCAGACGCCTACCTCAGGTTCCTCACCGCACAGCCCGAGGTCGGCGCCGGACCGGTCGCGGTGACCGGCTACTGCATCGGCGGCCTCCTGGCGATGCGCACGGCCTCGGCCCACCCCGGCCAGGTGGCCGCTGTCGCCGGATTCCACTGCCCCGTGGTCGCAGACGGGCCCGACGGCCTGTACCGCCTCCTCTCCAAGATCACCGCCCAGGTCCACCTCGGCCACGCCGAAGGCGACCTGACGCCCGAGGCTCTCGGCGAGCTCAACCAGGCCCTGGAAGCCGCGGGGGTCGGCTACACCTCCGAGATCTACCCCGGCACCATCCACGGCTTCACCATGTCCGATACCGACGCCTTCAACCCCGCCGCGCTGCAGCGCCACTGGGACCGCCTGCTGCCCCTCCTCGACCGCACCCTGGCCAACCGCTGAGGCTCCGGCTCGGAAACCTAACCTGAAGTACACGGCTCTGGACTCCAAGGGGTTTCGAAGTCGGTGTGAGGGCGGGCTGAGCCCGCCCTCACCGCTCTGCCTGGACGCCTTGGCGGCCCGGCCCGGCATCGCTGCACGACGTCTGACGACCGTTCGGCTGGATGGATCAGTCTTTCTCTGTGGCGTACTTGGCAGGTCGCGCGATCAGGTCGGGCAGCTGGGGCTCCCGAGGTGTTTCTGCTGGCAGGCCGGTTCGCTGCCTGGTCCACGCCTGGCCCACACACCATGATCCAAAGCGGCACACGGGCGGGTCAGGGTGAGACAGGACCCCATGACGAAGGGGCGCCCCTGGTAAGGACACCCCTTCTGATCAGCGCATTGTCTGATCTGGTGCGGTGGGTGTGGGATTTGAACCCACGGTGACTCGCGCCACGACGGTTTTCAAGACCGTTCCCTTAGGCCGCTCGGGCAACCCACCCTGCCCCGCCCGCCAGGGGCGGAGCGGGTACAGCGTACCGGCTCGGCGTTTCGGCCGTGGAACCCTGACCACAGGATGACCATGGCCCGTCCGCCGGCTCCGGCCGGTCCGTGACGCGGCGGGCGGCCCAGCCGGTCAGCTGTCGCCCTTGCGCTCCCCCAGGGTGACTTCGGCCGTCGCCGTCCGGCCGTTGCGCTTGTAGGTCAGCGTCACCTGGTCACCGGGCTGGTGGGTCCAGATCTCGCCGATCAGGGTCGGGCCGCTGTCGATCACGGTGTCGTTGAACTTCGTGATGACGTCGCCCGCCCTGAGGCCCGCCCTGGCCGCGGGGCCGTCCTTCGCCACGGCTGCCGTACCGCCCGCGCCCTGGTCGGAGATGACCGCGCCGCCGGTCTTCTCGTCCATCGTGACCGTCGCGCCGATCACCGGGTAGACCGGCTGACCGGTCTTGATCAGCTGCTGGGCGACGTTCGTCGCCTGGTTGATCGGGATGGCGAAGCCGAGGCCGATGGAGCCCGCCTGGGTCTGGCCGACACCGCTGCCGGTCGACTGGATGGCCGAGTTGATCCCGATGACCGCGCCGCGCGAATCGAGCAGCGGGCCACCGGAGTTGCCCGGGTTGATCGAGGCGTCGGTCTGCAGGGCGCTCATGTACGAGTTGCTGCCGCCGGAACCGTCGCCGGAGGCGACCGGTCGGTTCTTGGCGCTGATGATGCCCGTCGTCACCGTGTTGGAAAGACCGAACGGGGCGCCGATCGCGATCGTCGAATCGCCGACCGCGACCTGTTCCGAGTTGCCGAGGGCCAGCGGGGCGAGCCCCGACGGCGGGTTCTTCAGCTTCAGAACGGCGACGTCGTAGCCCTGCGCCCGGCCGACCACCTCGGCGTCGTACTTCTTGCCGTCGGAGAACGTCGCCGTGAGCTGGCCGTTGTCCGCCGCGGAAGCCACCACGTGGTTGTTGGTGAGGATGTGGCCTTCCTTGTCGTACACGAAGCCGGTCCCCGTACCGCCCTCGCCGTCACCGGCCTGCGCGTCGATGGTGACCACGCTGGGCAGCGCCTTGGCCGCCACGCCCGCGACCGTGCCGGGGTCGCGCTTGAGGTCATGCGGGTTCGCCGACGCCGCGACCGTGGTCGAGCCGCCGGAGGTGCCGTTCCGGTCGGCCGCCCAGTACCCGAGGGCGCCGCCGATACCGCCCGCGATCAGCGCCGCCGCCGCCACCGCGGCCACCAGGCCGCCCATGCCGCGCTTGCGCGGGCCTTGTGGGGAGTGGAGCTGGTCCGGGGCGCCCCAGACCGGGCCGCCGCCCGCGCCGTGGTGCGCGTACGCGGGGACGGTGGGAGGGGGCGGGGGCCAGTTGGCCTCGGCGGCCGACTGGACCCCGGGGGGAGGCGTGCCCGGAACGGAAGGCAGGGGCGTGGTCGCGGCCCCTTCCTCCTTCGGAGGGAACGGCTGCTGCGCGGCTTCCGTGTCCGGCGCCTGCGGGTGCGCCGGGGCGGGCGGGGGCGCGGGTGTGCTCCCGGACGGCCCTTGAGGAGCATCGGCCGGCACTGGAGGTGCGGACGGAACGGACGGAACGGCCTCGGCCGCAGTGCCCTCGTTGCCCTCGTTCTCTGTGCTCACAGCTCTTTACTCCTCGGTTCCACATCATCTTCGGCAAGAGATCCGCTGTGTACGTGTCATGGGACAGCTTTTCCCAAGGCGCGTCAGGCCACTGTAAGCAGGACCTGTGCATCCGCACACCAATCTTTACATCCGGCAAAACGGTCTCCCGGCACAAAGCGCGGCGCGAGGCGCGCACAGCGGCGGCACAAGGCGTGGTGCGAGCCGTGGTGCGAGCCGCCGCGCAAGCCGTGGTGCGAGGCGCGCGCGGCCTCGCCGCACCGTACGGAGCGAGGCGCGGTTGCCCGCGGCGCAAGCTGTACACAGCTGTTGCCTCTCGGTGTCACCATGACGCAGTGACCCATGCACGGCAGCAATCCATGCACCATCCCATCCAGGTCGTTGCCCACCGAGGCGCCTCCGACGACGCCCCCGAGCACACCCTGGCCGCATACCGGAAGGCGATCGAGGACGGCGCCGACGCCCTGGAGTGCGATGTACGGCTCACCGCCGACGGCCACCTCGTCTGCGTGCACGACCGCCGGGTGAATCGCACCTCCAACGGGCGCGGCGCCGTCTCCACGCTGGAGCTCTCCGAGCTCGCCGCCCTCGACTTCGGCTCCTGGAAGGACCGCGAGGAGTCGGAGTCCCCGGACTGGGATCCGGTGCCGGGGGAGCTCACCTCCGTACTCACCCTCGAACGGCTGCTCGAACTGCTCACCGAGACGCGGGCCGCCGGGCGCCCGCTCCAGCTGGCGATCGAGACCAAGCACCCCACCCGATGGGCGGGCCAGGTCGAGGAGCGGCTGCTTCATCTGCTGAAGCGTTTCGAGCTCGACGCCCCGCCGGCCGACGGCCCGTCTCCGGTACGGATCATGAGCTTCTCGGCGCGCTCCCTGCACCGCGTCCAGGCCGCGTCCCCCACCCTGCCCACCGTGTACCTGATGCAGTTCGTCTCGCCGCGCCTGCGTGACGGGCGGCTGCCGGCCGGGGCGCGCATCGCCGGTCCGGGGATGCGGATCGTACGCAGTCACCCCGGCTACATCGAGCGCCTGCACCGTGCGGGACACCGCGTGCACGTCTGGACGGTCGACGAACCGGAGGACGTCGAGCTCTGCATCGACCTCGGCGTCGAGGCAATCATCACGAACCGCCCGAAACAGGTTCTGTCACAACTGGGACGCTCATCACATTAGTTACACGGAGTACACCGGCGCATTCGAACCGTATTCGATCGTTACGAGTGCGTCACTGGCGGGCGATTGGCCGGTTTCCGGTCCAGTCCAGGAGGGCATCCACTCCGTGGCGTGGGGCAAAGGAGGTCTCGGGGGTGGCGTTGGTGGTGGCACAGGAAGTGCCCACGTCGTCGAGCATGGCCGTACCCCATGGCCCTGCGGGCGTGGGGCAGGCGCGGCACCGGATGCGCGAGCAGTTGCGCAGTCACGGGGTGCCGGATTCGGTCGTCGACGATGCTGTATTGATCCTTTCCGAACTGCTCAGCAACGCCTGTCGGCACGGCAGGCCGCTGGGACGACACACGAATGTGGGTGACGGCGACATCCGCGCCGCGTGGCGCGTGGACAGAACCGGCGGGCTGACCGTCGAAGTGACGGATGGTGGCGGTCCGACCCGCCCCATTCCGGCCACACCCTCGGTGACGGCGCGCGGCGGCCGCGGACTCAACATCATCAGCGCGCTCGCCGAGGAATGGGGCGTGCGCGACAGCTCGTCCGGCGAGGTCACCGTCTGGGTCCTCGTCAGCGAGGGACACGGCCCGATCTCCGGGGTGCCGAGCGCGCCAGGTGGGCCGGGCGTGCCAGGCGTGCCGCGTGCGTCGGGTGCGCCGAGGACCTCGGGGCTCGGCGGTCTGGGCTTCACGGACGCCTTCGACGACGTGGGCTGACGTTCCCGCGCGGGCACGGATCTCCGCCACCACGGCAGGTACGAGCACCCGGGCGGTACGAGATCCGGGCGGCACGCGCACCCGTACCGGCTCCCATACCGACGCGCGGATACGAGCCGCTGGACGGACGCACATGTTTCCGCGGGGGGACGCACATGTATCCGGTGGACGGGGCATACGCGCCGTGGCCGGGACGTGAGCGCCGGGGTTCCTCACCCCGTACCGCCAGGCGCGCGGGCGCGTGTGTCCCGGACGCGACACGGGCCGCTAGGCTCGCGGGCCAGACCGCACCCGCACTGTCGCAATCGGGAGAAAGCCCACCATGGCCAAGAAGCGCCCTCAGACCAAGGCCGGGAAGCAGCAGCTCAAGGATGGCGAGATCCCGGTGGTCGGGGCTCGTGAGCCCTGCCCGTGCGGTTCGGGCCGCCGCTACAAGGCGTGTCACGGCCGCGCCGCCGCCCAGGCCGTGACCGAGCTCGTCCACCGCCCCTTCGAGGGACTGGCCGGCGAGTGCGACTGGGTCGCCCTGCGCGAACTGGTGCCGGCCGCCACGGTCGGGCTGAAGCTGAAGGGCGGGCTGCCCGAGGGCGTCCCCTCCGTGACTCTCGCGACCGTCCTGCCGATGGCCTGGCCGGCTCTCCGCCGGGACGACGGCTCGGTGCTGATCGCCCTGCAGAACGACACCCCTTCCGGCGACCTCAGCCGTGACCTCGCGGACATCCTTCAGCGGGCGCTGGCCGCCGAGCCCGGCTCACCCGTGGCCGCCCGGCGCGTACCGGCCGACGGTCCGCGGCTGCAGGACGTGCTCGATCCCGACGCCGCCTTCGAGCCCGTTGTTCACTCCGGGTTCGAGTTCTGGGTTCCGGACGCGGAGAACGCCACGCCCGAGGTGTCCGCCTCCCTGGAGCGCGCGAACGAGGCGGCGCTCCCGACGACGCGGCTGTCCGGTGTGGACGCCGCGTACTGGTGCGAGACCCCGGAGAAGAACCACCTGCGGTGGGTCATGCCGCACCCCGAGGAGCAGCTCCTGGACGCGCTCGCCCGGCTGCACGCCGCCGGCACCTCCTCGTTGGGCGAGGGAACACGGCTGGTCGGCTCCTTCCGGGCGCACGGGCTCATGGTCCCGGTCTGGGACCTGCCGAGTGCGATGGGCGCGGCGGAGTGCGAGAAGCCCGCGGCCGAGCTCGCGGAGCGGCTGACCGCGGCGCTCGCCTCGGACGCGCCGCTCACCGCGGAGGAGCGGCGGGCCCGCGGCGGGCTCACCAACCGCCAAGTGACGCTCAGCTGACAGTGACGATTCCCGGGTCCATTCCGTGACTCGCGTCACAACTCGCCGTACCAACGGGTAAATCGCTGTCCGAATACGCGAGATCGAATTTGCGAACGGCAGATCTCTTGTTACCGTTCTGGAAGCCCGGTCGCTGGTGCATCCCCCGTCGCCAGCGATCGGGCATCCTCATTTCCGGGTACGGCGCACAGCGCGCGACGCGGCGCACCAGCCGGCGTACGGACCCCTCGTCGGCACACGATCCCCGCCGCCGGCCCCCTCCCACTCCAGCCGCTCCCGGCTCCTCGGGCCCCCACGCACCATTGCCAACACGGCACGACAGGGCCCGGATTGACGACGTGTGCTCATCGGCGGCGACGCCCCTTCCACCCGACGCGCCGCGACCTCCCCCGGGAACGAGCCGTCTCGGGCGGCTCTCGGACAGCTCCGGGCCGCCGGAACTCCCGCACGAATATCGCCCGGCGAAATCATTCGAATAGACCTTCGAAAAACTCTACGAGAGACTTTCGGAAGGCCCATCAGAAAGACCTTCACGGACGAACTTTGCAGCGGCAGACTTTGCATCGACCGGCCGGGGTCGGGACCGGAAGAGGTACCGCGAGAGCGGGCGGGAGAACAGCCGGAACGAAACCGGATCCGGTGCACGCCAGCACGCCAGCACGCCGACACGCCCGCGCACGCCCACGAAACCGATCATGCGAAGAATCGCGCGGCAACACCCGTCGGCACCTTCGGCACCTGACGACCTCGCCCGAATTCCTGATGCTCCGCCAGATGCCCCGCCGGATGCCTCGCCGGGCATGTCGCCGGGCATGTCGACGGGCATGTCGACGGAATACGAACGTCCCAGTGCCGCGCGTCTCCGCTCCGGGAACCCGGGCCGGCTCACGCCCGGACGCGTGAGCCGGCCACCTGGTCAGTAGGCGAGCCGACTGCCGCCGTCCGGCGCGCCGTTGCTCGCCTCGACCAGTGCGTCGAGCACCGCTCCCACATCCGGCAGCCACGGCGCGGCCGGCCCGGGGGCGGGGCGGCCTCCCCCGTTCGAGCCCCGACCGGGGTCCGGTGCGGGAGCCCGTTCCCAGCGCACCTGCCCCGCACCCACCTCGGACGGCGGAAGGACGAGATAGCCGCCCTCACCGTGGAAACGCAGCGAACTGGGCACCCGGTCCTGGGCGTGCAGCAGCTCACCGAGCCGTTCGAGGGTGTACGGGGCCACCAGCAGCGACCACCGGGTCGGCGTCGCCACCACGGGGCCGAGCCGCGTTCCCATCCGGTCCAGCTCGGCGAGCGCCCGGGCACCCGCCATGGCCGGCAGGCTCAGCGCGCACGGCGCGCGCCCCCCGGTGGCCAGCACGATCGGAGCGGTCGGCCGATTGGTCCACCACCAGCGCACCATGCGCTCGTCGGTGGTCGCCGCGAGGAGACCGGGATCGAAGGGGTGTGCGCCGGGAACGGCGCACTCGGGATCGGGGCAGGCACAGCCACGGACACGGTCACCGCGACCACTGGCCGCCTCAAGCCCCACTCCGGGGAGCACGGGCCACTGCCATGCGGTGGCACAGGTCAGAACCGCGTCGAGCTGGGCGGGCCTTGTCCTGCGCCGGAGCCGGAGCCTGCGTCGCCTTCCGAGGATCTCGCGCATGAGCGCTCGTTCCTTTCCGTTGAACGCCGAGGGTCCACATCACACCACGCGTGCGTCACACCACGTGCATATCTCTTCACTGTGCGTACATGCTCTTCAGGGTCGCGGTACGGGTGAGTCGTCGGTACCGAGCATGAGCTGAGCCGGGTCGAGCAAGGGCGAGGCGGGTCCGGACACAAGCATGGCGAGGAGCAGCGCACGCATCGCGCCGACCGTCTCAAGGTGCAAGCCCCGCCACTCGGGGGTGGGGGCGTAGCCGTCACAGGAGAGGACGCCTGGGCCCACTGCCAGGTTCCGGGGCGATCAGAACTGCCCCTGGTCATCACCGATTACGTACCCAGCATGCCCGAAATGACGCACCCTCCGGGACTTCACCCCGAGAACACCCCCTGTCGAGCACGCCCAGTCGACCGCAAATAACCGCCACTGGGGGCATTTTTTGGCCAACTTTGCAGTTACTTGGACACCACAATTCCCGCAGGGACAATGCTGGACATCGCCTCACTTGTGCGTGTACATGTGGATGCTACGTGTACACGTGGATGCACTGATAGCGGCGCAGAATGACATGGGGGTTTGCGATGCTATTCGACGAATCGCACCGGTGGGAAAGCCGACTGTCATGAGCGCCCCGCACCTGCCGAAAGTGGCCGGAATCGATCCCATGGTTCCTGTTTCAGCTCACACTGCCGGATCTCTGTCCGAAGTACCGGCCGCCCCCGGAGCGTTCATCCAGGACCGGCTGGCCGGCTGGGTCTCCGACCTCACCACCCTGCACGAACTCACCGAGCGGCTCGCCAGAACCAGCGCGCTCGACGACGCGCTGCACGAACTGCTGAGCGCCGGAGCGGCCCTGGTCGGTGCCCGCCGCGGTCTGGTCGTCTTCGAACCGTCCGACCGCCGTGGCCCCGTCAGCACCATCGGTCTCGGGCTCACCCACGCCGAGCTCGGGCACATCGAAACGATTCCGCGCCGGGCCACCTCCTACGGCCGGATCCTGGAAGGCCTCCCGGACGCCGAACGAGCGCAGACCACCCCCGATCTGCTCGGCGACACCAGCCTGGACCCCCGTCGCCGCGAGGTCGCCGCCCGGCTCGGATACGCCGCCAGCTACGCCCTGCCGATCAGCGCCGAGGCGACCGGCAGGCTCGGCGCCGCCGTCTGGCTGTACGACGAGCCCGCCGAGCCGCTGGAACGCCGGCGCCATCTCGTCGGCCTCTACGCCGGATTCGCCGGCGAGCACCTGGCCAGACTGCTGGAACTGGAGCGGGCCAGGGCGGATGTCGCCACCGTCACCGAGGAACTGCTGCCCAGCCGGCTTCCCCGGGTCGCCGGCGTCCAGTTGGCCGCACGCCACCGCACGGCGCCCCAGGGCGGCGGCGACTGGTACGACGCGCTGGCCCTGCCGGAAGGCGCGCTCGGTCTCGCCGTGGGCTCGGTGAACGGCTCCGGACCGAGCGCACTGGCCGCCATGGGCCGGTTGCGTGCCGGTCTGCGGGCGTACGCGGTGATGGAGGGCGAGGATCCGGTCGCCGTGCTCTCGGATCTGGAACTGCTGCTGCGGCTGACCGAACCCGCCCGTTCCGCGACCGCCCTGTTCGCGTACTGCGAACCCGCCCGCCACAAGATCCTGCTGGCCGGCGCCGGCCACACCCCGCCGCTCGTGATCGGCGACCGGCGCACCCAGTTCGTCGAGACCTCGGTCTCCGCGCCGCTGGGCATGCTCGCCTGCTGGGAGGCGCCCAGTGTGGAGATCGCGCCGGCGCCCGGCGAGACCGTGCTCCTCTACACCGACGGGCTGCTGCGCCGCACCGGCGACTCGACGGACCGGGCGTTCGCACGGCTCCACTCGGCGGCGGCGTGCGTACCGAAGGCGCTGCGCGACGACGCCGGGGCCGTGGCCGATCACGTGCTGCGGACCGTGCTGCCGGACGGGCTCGACCAGGGCGGCGACACGGAGGACGTCGTCGTTCTGGCCGCGCGCTTCGACTGAGCCGCGCCGCCCGCCCCGGCCGCGTCGCGCCACCCGCCCCGGCCCGGTCGTGTAACAGGTCTTCCGGCCCTGTGCCCCCTTCCGTACGCCCGTACGATGGACGAGGTCCAGTGTCGTAACAAGGAGAGACAAGTCGTGGCTGAGGAGCTCACCCCGGAGAACCCGGAGACCGAGGCAGAAGAAACGGTCAAGCAGCGGAAGAACGGCCTGTACCCGGGCGTCTCCGATGAACTCGCCGCGAACATGAAGTCCGGTTGGGCCGATACCGAGCTGCACGGCCTCGAACCGATCGCCCAGGCCGCACACACCGCCGCCCGCCGCGCCGCGCTCTCCGCGCGCTTCCCCGGTGAGCGTCTGGTCATCCCCGCGGGCCACCTGAAGACCCGCTCCAATGACACCGAGTACGCCTTCCGCGCCTCCACCGAGTACGCGTACCTCACCGGCGACCAGACCCAGGACGGCGTCCTCGTCCTGGAGCCGACGCAGGACGGGCACCAGGCGACCATCCACCTGCTGCCGCGCTCCAACCGCGAGAACGGCGAGTTCTGGCTCGACGGCCAGGGCGAGCTGTGGGTCGGCCGCCGCCACTCCCTCGCCGAGGCCGAGCAGCTGCTGGGCATCCCGGCGAAGGACGTGCGCGAGCTCCCGGCCGCGCTGGCCGAGGCCACCGGCCCGGTGCGCAACGTCCGCGGCCACGACGCCGGCATCGAGGCCGCGCTGACCGACAAGGTCACCGCGGAGCGCGACGAGGAGCTGCGCGTCCACCTCTCCGAGGCCCGGCTGGTCAAGGACGCCTTCGAGATCGCCGAGCTGGAGAAGGCTTGCGACGCCACCGCACGCGGCTTCGAGGACGTCGTGAAGGTCCTCGACAAGGCCGAGGCGACCAGCGAGCGCTACATCGAGGGCACCTTCTTCCTCCGCGCCCGCATCGAGGGCAACGACATCGGCTACGGCTCGATCTGCGCGGCCGGTCCGCACGCCACCACCCTGCACTGGGTGCGCAACGACGGGCCGGTGCGCTCCGGCGAGCTGCTGCTCCTCGACGCCGGTGTGGAGACCAACGACCTCTACACCGCCGACGTGACACGCACCCTTCCGATCAACGGCACGTTCACGCCGCTGCAGCGGAAGATCTACGACGCGGTGTACGAGGCCCAGGAAGCGGGCATCGCGGCCGTCAAGCCCGGCGCCGACTACCGCGACTTCCACGACGCGGCGCAGCGTGTGCTCACGGAGAAGCTCGTCGAGTGGGGCCTGCTCGGCGACCTGTCCGTGGACAAGGTCCTGGAGCTCGGCCTCCAGCGCCGCTGGACGCTGCACGGCACCGGTCACATGCTCGGCATGGACGTCCACGACTGCGCCGCCGCGCGCACCGAGACGTACGTCAGCGGGACGCTGGAGCCCGGCGTCTGCCTCACGGTCGAGCCGGGTCTGTACTTCCAGACCGACGACCTGACCGTCCCCGAGGAGTACCGGGGCATCGGCGTCCGGATCGAGGACGACATCCTGGTCACCGAGGACGGCAACCGGAACCTCTCCGACAAGCTGCCGCGCCGGGCCGACGAGGTCGAGGCGTGGATGGCTCGGCTCAAGGGCTGATCCGGAAGGTCCGGCCGATACGGCGACGGGCCTCCGGCACGCCGAAGGGCGCCCCGCTCAGGATGCCATGAGCAGGGCGCCCTTCCGCCACTTCAGGACCTTGTCGAAACTCACCACGGCGCCGCGGCCGGGACGGTTGCCGAAGTGGACGTGATCGGCCAGCTGCTCGATGAGGCAGAGCCCCCTGCCGTTCTCCGCGCCGAGCGGCGGGTACTGCTGGGGCTCGTGCTGCGGCGCCGACGTGCGCAGCGTGCGCCGGGCGGGGAAGCCGGGCCCCGAATCGGCGACTTCGATACGGCACTTCTCGCCGTCCAGATAGGCGGTGACCTGGTACTCCCCGGAGGCCGTCCCGGGCAACTCGTCCCATACGTCCCACGGATCGCGGCCGACGCTCTGTTCGCCCTGGCCCCTGTGGTCGCCGCCGTGTTCAACGGCGTTCGCACAGGCCTCGCTGAGCGCGACCGACAGGTCGAAGGAGATGTCCGGGTCCACGCCCGCGGTCTCCATGGCTCCCAGCAGGAAACGACGGGCGAGCGGAACGCTCGCAGCCTCGCGCCGCAAATGGAGGGACCACCAGATGCTCATGCTCCAGCCTCCTGGCTGCGGCTCGACATACCGATACGTATTGCCGCGCGGGACCCTTCGTAAGCACGGACCGGATGTGAGACCGCTCATTCGGCGGATACCCGCACGCCGTACATCCCGTGTATGCCGGACCCGGCCGACGGACCCGCCCGTGGCCCGGCGCCCTCTCCGCCGATCTCCCCACGGGTCGCCCGGACCCGGCCACACAGGCGACGACCCGCGTCCAATCGGACGGAAGCCGACCTTCCGGACCTGCCGTACCCAAGCCGGGGGTGCGGTGCGATGATGGCCCCGCCATGTCTATGCCTGTCGCACGCGCCGGAGCCGGTCTGCGGCTCCTGAGGGCCGCGGTGTTCACCGCGGTCTGTGTCGCGCTGTCCGCGGCAGGTCACTCCCTGGCCTCCTGCGCGGCCGTCCCCTGGTGGACCCTGCTCGCCGGATTCCTGGGGGTCTTCGCGGTGGCGGCACCGCTCGCCGGACGCGAGCGCTCACTGCCGTCCATCGCAGCCGCGCTGGCCGGCGGACAGATCGCCCTGCACACCCTCTTCGGCGTGGGTGCGCATACCACGCCGGCCGGCACGACGACGGGCGACGACCCGCTGATCCGGTTCGCGGCAAGCATTGTGTGCGGCATGGGACCGGCGCAGTTGAACGCCGCCGAAGCTCGCCGCATCGTCACCACCGCGGGCATCGACCCGGCGTCGGTGACGGCCGGTGGCCACCAGCACATGGCGTCCGCGGCCGGCGCGGATCCCGTCGGCCTCACCGGCCTGCTGCCCGGTCTGCCCATGCTGCTCGGCCATCTGCTGGCCGCCGTGGCCACCGGCTGGCTGCTGCGGCGCGGCGAGATCGCGCTGTTCCGGCTCGCCCGGCTCTCCGCGCACGGCGTCCAGCAACTCGCGGCCGGGGCCCGGCTGCGCGCGCTGCGCGCCGCGCTCTCACTGGTGAACGCCTTGCGCGCCGGCCTGCCCGGGGGGCCGACGACCGGGCCGCGCATCCCGCGTGCCGGGGCCGACGCCCCGGCCCCCGCCACCGGGGACCCCTTGCAGCACATGGTGATCAGGCGCGGGCCGCCCCCGGCGTACGCGCTCGCAGCCTGACGCGACACCCGCCACTCGATGCATGCCCGACTCGACGCCCGGAACCGACCGGTGCCGTGCGAGTCGGCGTACGCACGCCGTACGTGAGGCAGGGGTGTCGCGATGCCGCCGCGCACCCGCGCGCCGGACCACCTTTCCTTCGTGCTTCCGTGGAGTAATCCCTGTCATGAACGTTTCCCGCATCGCCCTCGCCGGCGGCATCGCCGCGTCCACCGTGCTGATCCTCGCCGGTACCGCCTCCGCGCACGTCAGCGTGCAGCCCCAGGGCGAGGCCGCCAAGGGCGGTTACGCCACCGTCAACTTCAAGGTCCCCAACGAGCGCGCCGACGCCTCGACGACCAAGGTCGAGGTCAACTTCCCGACCGACCACCCGCTGGCCTCCGTCATGCCGCAGGCCGTGCCCGGCTGGGACATCGAGGTCACCAAGAGCAAGCTGGCCAAGCCGCTCGAAATGCACGGCGAGAAGATCAACGAGGCCGTCTCCAAGGTCACCTGGACCGCCAAGGGCGACAAGAACGACCTCGGCATCCGTCCGGGCAACTTCCAGCAGTTCCCGCTCTCCATCGGGCAACTCCCCGAGAACGCCGACCAGCTGGTCTTCAAGGCCATCCAGACGTACGACAACAAGGAGGTCGTCCGCTGGATCGAGGAGCCGAAGGACGGTGCCGCCGAGCCCGAGAACCCGGCACCGGTCCTCAAGCTGACCGCGGCGGCCACCGGCGAGCACGGCGCGGGTGCCGCCGACAAGGCCGGTGCCGACGCCACCACGCAGGCGGCGGACAAGCAGACGACGGCCGCGTCGGACACGTCCGACAGTGACACCACGGCCCGCGTCCTCGGCATCGTCGGCATCCTCGTCGGCATCGCGGGAGTGGCCTTCGGCATCCTCGCCGGCCGCCGTCGCACTGCCTGAACCACAGCCCCACCCGTCCCACCGACCCACCAGGAATCAGTGCTCCATGCGTAAGAAGACTGTGCTGGCCGCGGCGCTCGTCGCCGCGGCCGCTCTCTCGCTGTCCGCCTGCGGCAGCAGCGACGACAGCGCGAAGAGGCCCATCGCCGATGTGTCCGCCCAGGCCAAGACCAAGGCCGCGACGGTACTCGACCAGCCGTTCGCCAAGCCCGATCTCGTCCTCACCGACACCCACGGCAAGAAGTACGACCTCCGTGAGCAGACCAAGGGCAAGCCGACGCTGATCTACTTCGGCTACACCAACTGCCCCGATGTCTGCCCGCTCATCGTGAACAACATCGCCATCGCCAAGAAGTCCCTGCCCAAGGCCGATCAGGACAAGCTCCGGGTCGTCTTCGTGACCACCGACCCCGAGCGGGACACCCCGTCCTCGCTGGGCACCTGGCTCAAGTCCCAGGACCCCTCCTTCATCGGCCTCACCGGCGACTTCCCCACCATCCAGGCGGGCGCGCGCCAGATCGGCATCGGCATCGACGCACCGAAGAAGGAGAAGGACGGCACGGTCGTCTCGATGCACGGATCCCAGGTCGTCGCGTTCTCCCCGAAGACCGACAAGGGGTACCTCATGTACAGCGAGGACACCTCGCCGGACGACTACACCAAGGACCTCCCCAAGATCATCAAGGGGGAGACTCCGTGAACCGCCGCACCGCGCTCGTCGGCGTCGTCGCCCTCACCACCGGGCTGACGCTGGCGGGTTGCTCCTCCGCGAGCAGCGGGCCCGTGCTGAAGGTGACAGGCGCGTTCATGCCGCAGCCCGTCAGTGACATGGCGGCCGGCTTCCTCGTCGTACGGAACAGCGGCGGCACGTCCGACCGGCTCACCTCGGTCACCAGCCCCCTCTCCGACGACGTCACGATCCACGAGTCGAAGAACCAGACGATGCGCATGGTGTCGTCCTTCGAGGTGCCCGCGGGCGGCGAACTGGATCTGGAACGCGGTGGGAACCACATCATGTTCATGAAACTCAAGCAGCAGCCCAAGCAGGGCGAGAAGGTGTCCGTGGAGCTGCACTTCGAGAAGGCCGACCCGATAAAGATCGATCTTCCCGTGAAGGAGACCACCCACAACCCGAAGAAGCAGTGAGGGACTGACTCACCATGACAGCCACCGCCCCGCACTTCGGACCGTCCCCGTCCACCCCCGCGCCACGACGACCGCTCGCCGCGGCCGCACTCCTCGCCGCCCTTGTCGGCATGGTGTTCGGCCTGCTGCTGGGCGGTGCGGGCCCCGCGTCCGCACATGCCGCGCTCACCGGGAGCGATCCGCAGGACGGGGCGGTGGTCGACACCGCACCCAAGGAGGTCACGCTCACCTTCTCCGAACAGGTCGCCATGGGCAGCGACTCCGTCAGAGTCCTCGACCCCGACGGCAAACGCGCCGACACCGCCGTCGCCCCCCGTGATCTGCACAGCGGCTCCACCGTGAAGTACGGCGTCTCGCTGCACTCCGGGCTGCCCGACGGCACGTACACCGTCGCCTGGCAGGCCGTCTCCGCGGACAGCCACCCCGTCTCGGGCGCCTTCACCTTCTCCGTCGGAGCCCCCTCGAAGACCACGGTCGCCCTTCCGACGGAACAGGCCGGAGGCGGACTCGTCGGAACCCTCTACGGCATCGCGCGCTACGCCGCCTACGCCGGTTTCATCCTGCTGGCCGGCGGCGCCGCCTTCGTGCTGACCTGCTGGCAGCGCGGGGCCGGCGCACGCCCCTTGCAACGCCTGGTCGTACGCGGCTGGATGACCCTCACCGTGGCCACCCTGGCCATGCTGCTCCTGCGCAATCCGTACACCGGCTCCGGGAAGCTCGCGGACGCCTTCGACCTCGACGGTCTGAAGGCCGTCCTCGACACTAAGCCCGGGGCGGCGCTCGTATCCAGGCTGCTGCTGCTCGGCGCTTCCGCGCTCTTCATCGCCGTGTTGTTCGGGGCGTACGCGAAGCGCGAGGACGAGCGCGAGAAGAAGGACCTCACCTTCGGACTGGCCACCGGCGGCACGGTGATCGCCGCCGGGATCGCCGGGACCTGGGCACTCGCCGAACATGCTTCGACAGGGATCCAGCCGGGCATCGCCATGCCGGTCGACATACTCCATCTGCTGGCCGTCGCGGCCTGGCTGGGCGGGCTGGTGGCCCTGCTGGTCGCGCTCTACCGGACGCCGGACATCGGAGCCGCTGCCGTACGGCGCTTCTCCCGTATCGCTTTCGGCAGCGTGCTCGTGCTCACCGCCACCGGGATCTACCAGTCCTGGCGCCAGGTCGGCACCTGGTCCGCGCTCACCGGCACCGGATACGGGCGACTCCTGCTCGTGAAGGTGGGACTCGTCGCTGTCCTGGTCGGGGTCGCCTGGATCTCGCGCCGCTGGACCGCACGACTGGTCGTGAGCGGAGCCGAACGACTGGTCTCGAACGGAGCCGCCGCGGAGAAGAGCGCGGAAGGGGCCGAGGCGGAGACGGATGAGACCGGGGCCGAGCCCGGGGCCGCGATCGAGAGGACCGGGGCCGGGGCCGGAACGGAAGGCGGGGCCGGGGCCGGGACGTCTCAGGCCGAAGGCGCGCCGGCGTCCCTGACCGAGGCCGAAAAGCCCCGGACCGAAGGCACACCGGCGCCCTTGGCCGAGGACCCCGCGCGGGCGACGCAGCTCGCGCGGCAGCGGGCCGCCGTGGCCACCGCCGAGAAGAAGCGGATCCGCGATGCCGACCCCGAGCGGTCCGGGCTGCGCCGCTCGGTGCTGGCGGAAGTCGCGGTCGCCGTGGCGCTGTTGGCCGTGACGACCGTGCTGACCTCGACCGAGCCGGGACGTACCGAGGAAGAAGCGGCCCGTGGCTCCGCGACGGCGACCGCCCCCGTGGCCCAAGGCCCGGTCAACCTGGCGCTGCCCTTCGACACGGGCGGCAAGAACGGCAAGGGAACGGTGCGGATGGACATCGACCCCGCTCGTACCGGCGCCAACGAGCTCCACATCTGGATCGACAGTCCCGACGGCAAGGCCATGGACGTCCCCGAGCTGAAGCTCGCCTTCACCCTGGAGTCCAAGGACATCGGCCCGCTTCCCGTACTCCCCGTCCGGCTCACCGAGGGCCACTGGACCGCGAGCGGCGTCCAGATCCCGATGGTGGGCGACTGGAAGGTCGCCGTGACCGTACGTACGTCGGACATCGATCAGACGACCATCGACAAGAACGTGAAGATCGGCTGAGCAGGATCGTGAGCGGAAACAGCAGCAAGAAGAGCTCCCCCCGCGGCGGAAAGACCACTGCGGGGAACGGCGGCACCTCCGTCGGAGACGGAAACGGAAGGGGCGGAGCCGGTCGCAGCAAGGGCGACGGGCGCCGCAAGAGCGACGGGACTCCTGGCAGCGGTTCGATCTCCCGGCGGCGGTTGCTCGGCAGCGCGGGCGCGGCCGGTGCGACCGGGCTCGTGCTGGGTGCGGCGGGCGGTGCGACCGGCTATGCCGCGACCCGGCCCGATGAGCACGCCGCTCTGACCACGGTCGGCGCCACCCGGTTGATGTTTCACGGGAAACATCAACCGGGGATCACCACTCCGCTTCAGGCATGCGGTCATCTCGTCGCCTTCGACCTGGCGCCCGGCGGGGGACGGAAGGAAGCGGCCGCCCTGATGCGCCGGTGGTCGGACGTGGCCCGGCGCCTGATGGCCGGCGAACCGGCCGACAGCGGTTCGGCGGACGGCACGGCCCATGACACCGGGATCGCTCTGGATGCCGGACCGTCCTCGCTGACCATCACCTTCGGCTTCGGCCACACCTTCTTCGAACGCACCGGCCTGGTCGATCACCGGCCACCGGGGCTCGACCCGCTGCCACCGTTCTCCGCCGACCACCTCGACGCCAAGCGCTCCAACGGCGATCTCTGGGTACAGATCGGTGCCGACGACGCACTCGTCGCCTTCCACGCACTGCGTGCCGTACAGAAGGAGGCGGCCCCTGCCGCCCGGGTCCGCTGGCAGATGAACGGCTTCAACCGCTCCCCCGGCGCCACCGCGCAGCCGATGACCGCCCGCAATCTGATGGGACAGGTGGACGGCACGAACAACCCGAAGCCCGCCGACAGCGATTTCGACCGGCGCGTCTTCGTCCCGGCCGGGACGGAGACGAAGTACGACTGGCTGACCGGCGGCTCGTATGCGGTCGTCCGCCGGATCAGGATGTTGCTCGACGACTGGGAGCAGCTCCCGGTGGAGCGACAGGAGCAGGTCATAGGGCGCCGCAAGAAGGACGGCGCCCCGCTGAGCGGTGGCACCGAGACCACCGCGATGAACCTCGACCGGGCGGGCCCCGACGGCAAGCTCCTGATCCCGGACAACGCCCACGCCCGGATCTCCTCCCCGGAGAAGAACAGCGGTGCGGCCATGCTGCGGCGCCCCTTCTCCTACCACGACGGCATCGCGGCGGACGGGTCTCCGGACGCCGGGCTGCTGTTCATCTGCTGGCAGGCGGATCCGCTGCGTGGATTCGTACCCGTGCAGCGGAAACTGGACCGGGGAGATGCCCTGTCCACGTTCGTCCGGCACGAGGCCAGTGGCCTGTTCGCGGTGCCGGGTGGTGCGGCGGACGGCGAATACGTGGGTCAGCGGCTACTGGAGTCCTGAGCGTCCGGGGCAGATTAGGGTGACGGTATGTCCGCCACGCGCTACGCATATCTCGGCCCCGAAGGCACCTTCACCGAGGTCGCCCTCCGTACGCTCCCGGAAGCCGCCACCCGCGAACTCGTGCCGATGGTCTCCGTGCCGCTGGCTCTGGACGCGGTGCGCAACGGGACCGCCGCGGCGGCGCTCGTACCGATCGAGAACTCCGTCGAGGGCGGCATCACCGCGACGCTCGACGAGCTGACCACCGGCGAACCGCTGATGATCTATCGCGAGGTGCTGCTCTCCATCACCTTCGCGCTGCTGGTGCGGCCGGGCACCAAACTGTCCGACATCAAGTCGGTCACCGCGCATCCGGCCGCGCAGCCGCAGGTGCGCAACTGGATGGCCGCCCATCTCCCGGACGTCGTATGGGAGTCCGCGGCCTCCAACGCCGACGGTGCCCGGCTGGTGCAGGAGGGGCGGTACGACGCGGCCTTCGCGGGTGAGTTCGCGGCGGCGACCTACGGTCTCGAACCTCTGGTGACCGAGATCCACGACGCGGTGAATGCGCAGACCCGCTTCGTCCTGGTCGGCCGCCCGGCCCGCCCGGCCGCGCCGACGGGGGCGGACAAGACCTCGGTGGTCATCTGGCTGGGCGAGGACCACCCCGGAGCGCTGCTCGAACTGCTCCAGGAGTTCGCGGTGCGCGGGGTCAACCTGATGCTGATCCAGTCCCGGCCGACGGGGGCGGGCATCGGGAACTACTGCTTCGCGGTGGACGCCGAGGGGCACATCGCGGACCGCCGGGTCGGCGAGGCGTTGATGGGGCTGAAGCGGGTCTGCCCGAAGGTGCGCTTCCTCGGTTCCTATCCGCGGGCCGAAGTGGCACTGCAGGACGTACGGCCGCTGCGGGCGGGGACGTCGGACGCGGAGTTCACGGAGGCCTCCGACTGGCTGGCCCGCAACCTGGACGGCCGGGGCTGACGGCGGTACGGAGCCCCGGGTCCTCCCAGGCTTGCGACCGGGCCGATCACGTCCTGTCGTACCCGCACCGCTGGTGCTATCGGCCGATTTTCGTCATCCACAGAGTTATCCACAGGCACGGTTCTCGACCTGGGGACAAGTCGACACCCCGACGGGACATCGTCGACATATCACCCCAGGCGACCCAGATGCATCCACAGGGCGACAGGTCACCCGACCTGCCCCGCGTCACCTCAATTCCATTGATCAACTCTTCAGTAGGGCGAATTCCCACCCGAACGAGCGTCTGAAGTGGGTTTGAGCCGGTAATCCAGGAGCCCTCACAGGCCTTTCGGAATGATCACCTCCGGCATCCACAGATCTTCTTCACAGCCTGTGGATAACTTTGCGAAGCATCAACACCTGTGGACAAGTGACGACCAACTCCCCTTCCAGGCAAGGCCGATACGTCAAGACGGTCGACGCCTTCTGCCCCATTTAGGGGAGTAAACTCTTTTTATTGACGGTCGAGATCGACTCAGGCCCGGAATACCCTTCAGCATTATCAATTCCGGCAATTCGGGCAAAGTGACACGCTTCGCGATATCGGTTCGAGCGGGAGAAGCGCTCACCGGTAGCCTGGAGAGGTGATTGACCTTCGCCTGCTCCGTGAGGACCCCGACCGTGTTCGCGCCTCCCAGCGCGCCCGTGGAGAGGACGTCGCGCTCGTCGACGCCCTTCTCTCCGCCGACGAGCGGCGCAGGACGTCCGGCGTCCGCTTCGACGAACTCCGCTCCGAGCAGAAATCGCTCGGCAAACTCATCCCCAAGGCTTCGCCCGAGGAGCGCGCCGAGCTCCTCAAGAAGGCCGAGCAGCTGAAGGCCGACGTCAAGGCCGCCGACACGGCGCAGGACGAAGCCGACGCCCAGGCCAAGAGCCTGCTGCTCCAGCTCGGCAACATCGTCCACGAGGACGTGCCGGTCGGCGGCGAGGAGGACTTCGTCGTCCTTGAGACCCACGGCACGATCCGTGACTTCGGCGCGGAGGGCTTCGAGCCCAGGGACCACCTGGAGCTCGGCGAGAAGCTCGGCGCCATCGACATGGAGCGCGGCGCCAAGGTTTCCGGTTCGCGCTTCTACTACCTGACGGGTGTCGGTGCGCTGCTGGAGCTCGCCCTCGTCAACGCGGCGATCGCGCAGGCCACCGAGGCGGGCTTCGTCCCGATGCTGACGCCGGCGCTGGTCCGCCCGCGCGCCATGGAGGGCACCGGCTTCCTCGGCCAGGCCGCGGAGAACGTGTACCACCTGGAGAAGGACGACTACTACCTGGTCGGCACCTCCGAGGTCCCGCTCGCCGCGTACCACATGGACGAGATCATCGAGGCCGACAAGCTGCCGCTGCGGTACGCGGGCTTCTCGCCGTGCTTCCGCCGCGAGGCCGGTACGTACGGCAAGGACACCCGGGGCATCTTCCGCGTCCACCAGTTCGACAAGGTGGAGATGTTCTCGTACGTCGACCCGGCGGACGCCGAGGCGGAGCACCGCAGGCTGCTGGACTGGGAGAAGCAGTGGCTCACCGCTCTTGAGCTGCCGTTCCAGGTGATCGATGTCGCCACCGGCGACCTGGGGGCCTCGGCCTCCCGGAAGTTCGACTGCGAGGCGTGGATCCCGACGCAGGGCAAGTACCGCGAGCTGACGTCCGCGTCGAACTGCGACGGCTTCCAGGCGCGCCGCCTGTCCGTCCGAATGCGTGACGGTAAGAAGGTCCAGCCGCTGGCCACGCTGAACGGCACGCTCTGCGCCGTACCGCGCACGATCGTGGCGATCCTGGAGAACCACCAGCTGGCCGACGGTTCGGTACGGGTGCCCGAGGTGCTCCGTCCGTACCTGGGCGGGCGCGAGGTGCTGGAGCCGGTCGCCAAGTGACCTTTCCGTACAAACTCGTCGCGACCGATCTCGACGGCACGCTGCTGCGTAACGACGACACGGTCTCCGAGCGCACCCGTGCGGCGCTGACCGCGGTCACCGAGGCCGGCGCCGCACACATCATCGTCACCGGCCGCGCGGTCCCGTGGACCCGGCACATCCTGGACGACCTGGGCTACGAGGGCCTCGCCGTGTGCGGCCAGGGCGCACAGGTCTACCACGCGGGCGAGCGCAAACTGTTGACCTCGCTGACGCTGGACCGGCAGCTCGCCGGTCTCGCGCTGTCCAAGATCGAGGCCGAGGTCGGCCCGCTGGCGCTGGCGGCGAGCCGCGACGGGCTCGACGGCGAAGTGCTGGTCGGCCCCGGGTACCGCGTGCAGGAAGGGCCGCTTCCGGCCCTCTTCGTCAAGGACCCGGCCGAATTGTGGTCGGCCCCTCTGAACAAGGTCTACATCCAGCACCCCGACCTCGATGACGACGCACTGGCCCAGGCCGCGCGAGCGGCGGTCGGCAATCTGGTGGACGTGGTCATGGCAGGTCCGGGGGTGGTGGAGATCCTGCCGCTGGGGCTGAGCAAGGCGACCGGGCTCTCGCTGGCCGCGCGCCGGCTGGGTATGAAGGCCGCGGACACCCTGGCCTTCGGTGACATGCCGAACGACATCCCGATGTTCGCCTGGGCGCAGCGGGGTGTGGCGATGGCCAATGCGCACGCGGATCTGAAGGCCGTGGCCCAGGAGATCACCGCGTCCAACGAGGACGACGGCATCGCTGTGGTGCTGGAGCGGCTGCTCAGCCGTACCCCTACGGCTTGACGGATTCGTCTCCACGGGGCGCCCGTGCAGGTACGTCCTTGCGGGGACGTCTCCACGCATACGTCTTTGCGGGTACCGGTACGGGCCTGCCGCGGGAAGAGCGGCCGACCCGTACCGGTACCCGGCACTGTCGCTGCGGAGGATGCGCGGATCGAACGCGCGCGGGGTCTACAGCCCCGACGACGGCTTAGCAAGCCGCTGCCTTACCACTCGGCCAATCCTCCGGGAGGGCGGCCGCGCGATGCGCGAGACAGCCGCCCCGGGCGTCCTGCGCCGATCGGCACGGCGGAGTCGTCGGTGACTACTCCGGTGCCGGTTCGGGCCCGCCCTGATGGGAACTCGACGGACTCGGACTCTCGGTCATCGTCGCGCTCCTCTCCCTGCTTGCGGCGTGCGGTTGTCGTCGGTGCGTGCTACGCCAACCACTGTGCCCGGGACGGCCTTTCGGTGCCACCCATTTTCCGGGCAGCACCGAGAGTCCGTGATCAGCCCCCCGGATCAGCGCTGTTTGTTGCGGCGGTTCAGGTCCTTCAGGTGGCGGGCGAGATCATCCATCCTGCCGTCGATTCGGATGATGTCCTCGGACAGATGGCCCAGCCGCACGCTCATGGCGCCGACGACCTGATGGGTGACGTCCAGCCTCCGGTCGAGGCTGTCGAGCCGGTGCGACATCCGGTTGAGCACGGGCCCGAGCTCCTGAAGGGCGCTGCCCACTCCGGCGAGGCAGCTCTCGACCCGGGTCACGCGGTGTTCGAGCGAGGCATAGCCCGCACGCAGGTCCTGCTCGGCGTCGAGCAGATACGTACGGACGCATCGCGCGATGTCGCTGTCGCGAAGAAGCATCGCGACGTTGAGGACGGTTCTGCGGGTGTAGAGAGTGAGCCGAGTGGCGGCCTGTGGATAACTTTCGACTCCCTCGCCGTCCCATAGGGACAACATGTCCCTATGGAATTCCCGCAGCTCAGAGCCACGCAGAAGCACGAGCCCATTCTCTTCGACCTCGGCTCGATGCCGCTGGGTCACCTTCTTGACGACCTCTGTGGATACTTCGAAGTACCGAGCCACGTCCCCTGTGCGAAGGTGAATTCCGTCCGGGAGCATGACAAGGCTCTTGACCTTGTCGAGGACATCGACGCGCCCCATCTGCTCGACGCGCAGCGCACGCGATTCGAGCAGGGCGACTTCCGTGGGCATGGGCATGCCTTCCGATCGTGAAACCGACGATGGACAGCCCTGTCCCGGGCTTGAGGGGCGGAGGACGCTCACGGTTGCCACTCACTCAATGACCGACCCGGCGGGCACTGCCTCGCGGGCATCGGCAATCCCTGTTTCACGAAAGCTACGACGTCACAGATCCCAGTTGCCTCCACGCACCCTGCCCAACGAACCGATAACCGTACAGTTACGCGTACTACCGTCCGAAATGCCTCAACCCCCGTCCGAGGGCGGGGGTTGAGGCATTTCGGCGCGCGGTCACGGACGGAGTGCGGAAGAGGTGTCCGGCGGGAACCTCCCGGTCACTCCTCCCCGGCCAGCTTCAGCGTGCGCAGCTTCTGCCCCGCGTACCAGGTCGCCACCACCGTGACCGCCGCCAGCAGGACCGTCGCGACCGGCAGCCCGACATCGGAGGTGATCGCTCCGGACCCGCCGACCTTCTCGGCGACCGCGAGGGACCACTGCTGAACGCTGAGCGTGCGCGCCCCCGGCACGAGGGTGCCGAACAGGCCCTCCCACACCAGCGCGTAGACGAGCCCGAAGACGACCGCGTGCCGGCTGACGGTGCCCAGCAGCAGGAACAGCGAGCTGTACGCGATCGAGGCGACCAGCGCCGCGACGGTGTAGGCCACCGCGATCTGCTGGCCGTTGCCGTTGAGGATCAGCCCCGCGATCAGTGTGGGCAGCGCCGAGAAGACCATCGTGACGGCGATGGCCACGATCAACTTGGTGAAGATGATCGTCGGCCGCTTCACCGGCTTGGCCAGCAGATAGACGATCGAACCGTCGTCGATCTCGGGGCCGATGGCTCCGGTTCCGGCGATCACGCCGATCAGCGGCACCATCGTGGCGATGGCGAAGCCTCCCAGCACGTCGGAGGCGACCTGGTCATCGACTCCGGCGAACATGCGTACCGCCACGGCGATGACCACCAGCAGTGCCGGCAGGACGAAGAGGATGGCGGCCCGGCGCCGGCCGAGCAGGGCCCGGTAGGTGAGCCGGGCGACTGTGGGGTCGTACATGACGCTTCACAGCTCCTTTCAGGCCACTACTCAGGCCGCTACGAGATAGGAAAAGACCGATTCGAGGGACTCGTCGGACGGCGAAACGGTCAGAAGACGAATTCCGTGGTCACGTGCGACCTTCGGCAGCAGTTCGGTGAAGCGTCCGAAGTCGACCGCCTGGATGCGCAGGGCCTGTTCGCCCAGGTCCACCTCGATACCGGCCGTCGACGGGTCGGCGATGAGCGCGGCGGCGAGGGCGCGGTCGTCGCTGGAGCGCACGAGATAGCGGTGCGGGCGGTCCGTCATCAGTCGGCGGATCTTCCGGAAGTCACCGGACGCCGCGTGCCGCCCCGCCACGATCACCTCGATGTGCGAGGCGAGTTGCTCGACCTCTTCGAGGATGTGGGAGGAGAAGAGCACGGTCCGCCCCTGGGCGCCCATCTGCCTCAGCAGCTCCATCAGCTGCATCCGCTGGCGTGGGTCCATTCCGTTGAACGGCTCGTCGAGCAGCAGCACCGACGGTTCGTGGACCAGCGCGGACGCCATCTTCACGCGCTGGCGCATGCCCTTGCTGTACGTCGAGATCTTGCGGTCCTGCGCGTACTCCATCTCGACCGTCGCCAGCGCCTTCCGCGCCGCCGCGTCATCGAGTCCTTGTAGCTCCGCGTTGGCGACGACGAATTCGCGGCCGGTCAGGAAGTCGTACATCCCTTCCCGTTCCGGCACGATGCCGATCTCCTTGTAGACCGCTTCATTGCGCCAGATCGGCTGACCGTCGAGCGTGACGGTGCCCGTCGACGGGGCGAGGAAGCCGGCCATCATGTTGATCAGCGTGGACTTTCCCGCGCCGTTGGGGCCGAGCAACCCGGTGACGCCCGGTCCCACCGTCATGCTCACGTCGTTGACGGCGACCACATTGCCGAACCAGCGCGAGGTGTGGTCGATCTCGATGGTGGTCACAGCCCGACCTTCCGGTAGCGGCGCATCAGTACGGCGTACGAGCCGGCGACGAGCGCGAGAACAACGATCAGATAGACCACACCGGCTCCCGCCCCCGGGCCTTCCCCTCCGGGGAAGGCCGAGTTGGCTCCGAGGAACGCGGTCTGCACACCGCCGATCAACGTGATGGGGGAGAAGAGACCCAGCCACTCGATGGCTCCCCCGGAACCCGTCTGCCAGGCGATGGCCTGGACGATGGAGACCGCGCCGTAGGAGATGGTCAGTACGGCGATCACCGCGGCGACGCCGAAACCGCGGCGCGGTGTCAGTGCGGCCATCACCAGTCCCAGTCCGGCGAAGAGAACGGAAAGCAGCGCCACCGACACCAGCCCCTGTCCGAACCCCTTGGTCTGCTCCACGAAGTCGAACTTCCCGAGCAGCGCGCCCACATACAGGATGACGAGCGGCCCCCCGGTCAGGATGAAGAGCGCGGACGCCATGGCCGCAAGCTTCGCGACGACGTAGTCGACCCGTTCGATCGGCCGGGAGAAATACAGCGGCACACTCTTGAATCGCAGGTCCCGGGAGACCGACTGCGGTGCCTGCGCGGCGAGGAAGAGACCGATGAGGGCCTGCATATAGATCGCGAACGCCGTGTACTTGATCGGGAGGGCCGTGGTCCCCGGGGTCGCGATGGCGACGGCGACGATGATCGCCGAGATCATGCACATCACGCCGAAGAGCAGCATCGGCAGCACCTTGGACTTGGCGGAACGCCCCAGTCCGAAGGATCCCCGCAGCGACTGGGAGTAGAGCGAGCGCCGGGCGTACCCGCGGCCCAGCCGCTTTCCGTCGTAGGAGCGGTACCCGATGTTGTGGATCCGGGAGGTGTCGCCCACGGTCCCGGTCTCGGTGCTCATCACGACCGCTCCCCTTCTGCTGTAAGGCCCTTCTGCTGTACGGCCCCGACGGCCGCGGGCACGTTCTGCGCGGCGGCCGCGGCCTGCGGTTGCCCTTCGGTGCGGAAGACCTCGGCGATGTGGTGGCGCCGCTGCTCCATCCGTACGAGACCGAGTCCGAGTCCGGCGACGCCGTCGCGCACGATGTCGTACGTCTCCTCGCCGGTGGCCTCCACCAGCAGGATGTGCCCCGCACCGGGCAGCCCCTGCCCGTCGAGACCGTCGTGGCCCACGAGCTTGACGCCGGCCCGGGTGAGGACCTGACGCAGCGCGTCGGTGCCGTCCGGATGGGCGTCGCTGTCGGTGACCTCGACCGCCAGGGTCGTGGTGGTCTGGGTGAAGTCGCTGGTGGAACTGGAGCGCAGGAGCGTGCCGCCGTCGATGACGACGACGTGGTCGCAGGTGCGTTCCAGTTCGCCCAGGAGATGCGAGGTGACCAGGACCGAGATGCCGAAGTCCGTGTGTACGCGGCGGATCAGCCCGAGCATCTCGTCACGGCCGACCGGGTCCAGACCGTTGGTCGGCTCGTCGAGCAGGACCAGCTGCGGGTCGTGGACAAGGGCCTGGGCCAGCTTCACGCGCTGCTTCATGCCGGTCGAGTAGCCGCCGATGGGGCGGTAGCGCTCCTCGTACAGACCGACGTGGCGCAGCGTGTCGGCGGTGCGCTCGCGCGCTGCCGTCGGCGGGAGTCCGGACATCCGCGCCATGTGGACGACGAACTCGGTGGCCGAGACGTCCGGCGGCAGGCAGTCGTGCTCGGGCATGTAGCCGACCCGCTCCCGGATGGCGGCGCCACTGGTGGCGACGTCGAGCCCGAGTACCGCGGCCCGGCCTTCGGTGGCGGGGGACAGACCCAGCAGGATCTTGATCAATGTGGACTTGCCGGCTCCGTTGGAACCCACCAGGCCGGTCACACCGGGCCCGATGTCCAAGGAGAGCCGGTCAAGCGCGGTCACCCGGGGGAACCGCTTGCTCAGGCTTTCGGTCGCGATCACAGTCACGTCTTCGAAGATAGTGGCGCGCGCCACAGCGGGCGTCAGCCCTGGCGGCTGGATGCGCATCAGACTCCAGATGTACGGACCCGTAGGGGGACCACCACAAGGGAGGAGCTCCCCCGTCAAAGGAGGGCGTCCCCGAGTTGTCCACAGGCCTCCCCGCCCCTCTTGACGTGACCGCCGGACATTGTCACATTCATCAGTGTCACGTTACGGGCACGTACCGCACACGGCAGGGAACGGACGGTGGCATGACCTCGGCAGTGAAGGACGAACGGGCCCCGCGGCTCCGGGGGTTCAGGGAAGTGCAGCGTCTCGCGTACGACTGCGCCGAGGCGGTCGCCGGCCGGCTCGCCCCGGGGGTGACCGAGCGCGAGGCGGCCCGGATGCAGCGCGACTGGCTGCGCGAGCGCGGCGTACGGGACTGGTTCCACCTCCCCTTCGCCTGGTTCGGTGACCGCACCGCCTTCGCCGGGTTCAAGGTGCCCCTGCAGTTCTTCCCGACCAACCGGAAGCTGGAGCCGGGGATGCCGTTCATCCTCGACATGGCCCCGGTGTACAAGGGCTTCACGGCGGACATCGGCTACTCCGGCTGCCTCGGGCTCAATCCCCTGCACGACAAGCTCCTGGCCGACCTGGAGGTCCACCGCGAGCTCATTCTGCGCGAAGTGCGGGAGCGGCGTTCGCTGCGCGAGATCTACGAGGACGTCGAACGCCTGATGATCAAGCAGGGGTACGCCAACAGGCATCGCGCCTATCCCTTCGGCGTGATCGCCCACAAGATCGACCGCGTCACCGAGCGTCGGTGGTCCCCGCGTGTGTTCGGTTTCGGCACCCAGTCGCTCAAGGGGCTGCTGAGCGACGCGCTGCACGGGCACCGGGACGGCTGGTCGCCGCTGTGGAGTCCGTACCGCTTCTCCGACCACCCCCCGCAGCCCGGACTGTGGGCGGTCGAACCGCACCTCGGATTCCGGGGTACGGGCGCCAAGTTCGAGGAGATCCTGGTGGTCACGGACTCCAAGGACCCCGAACAGAGCGCCTTCTGGCTGGACGACGATCTGCCGCATGTGCGGCGCTGGGCCGAGGAGAGGATGGCGGCATGAGTCCGCAGAATCTGCCGGGGGCGCGCGAGCGCCGGGTGCGTACGGGCGGAATCGAGCTGTGCGTCGTCGAGTTGGGTGACGAGTCGCGGCCCACGGTCGTCCTCGTGCACGGCTACCCGGACAGCAAGGAGGTCTGGACGGACGTGGCGAGGCAGCTCGCCGATCAGTGGCACGTCGTGCTGTACGACGTGCGCGGCCACGGCCGGTCCACGGCTCCGAAACCACTGCGCGGCGGCTTCACCCTGGAGAAGCTCACCGATGACTTCCTGGCCGTCGCCGACGCGGTGAGCCCGGACCGTCCGGTGCATCTGGTCGGGCACGACTGGGGGTCGGTCCAGTCCTGGGAGTTCGTGACGGTCAGGAGGACCGAGGGCCGGATCGCCTCGTTCACCTCGATGTCCGGGCCCTCCCTGGATCATTTCGGGCACTGGATCAAGCAGCGGCTGACCCGGCCCACCCCGCGCCGGGTCGGCCAGTTGCTCGGTCAGGGTGCCAAGTCCTGGTACGTCTACATGCTGCATACGCCGGTCCTGCCCGAGCTCGCCTGGCGCGGCCCGCTCGGCAGGCGGTGGCCGCGGATTCTCGAACGGATGGAGAAGGTACCCGCGGGCGACTATCCGACGTCCTCGCTGCCCAGCGACGCGGCGCACGGCGCCTGGCTCTACCGGGACAACGTCCGGGCCCGGCTGCGCCGGCCACGCACCGATGCCTACGCGCATGTCCCGGTCCAGCTCATCACACCCACCGGCGACATCTTCCTTTCGGAGAAGTTGTACGACCAACTGGAGCTGTGGGCTCCGCAGTTGGTGCGCCGCTCTTTGCCGGGCAAGCACTGGGTGCCCCGCACCAGGCCGGACCGGCTCGCCGCCTGGATCAACGAGTTCGTCGCCGCCAACGAGGCGGCGCGGGCGGATGGCCGGCCGGTACAGGACACCGCGCCGACCGGGGCGTACGCGGACCGGTTCGGCGGACAGCTGGTCCTGGTGACGGGCGCGGCCGGCGGCATCGGCCGTGCCACGGCCTTCGCCTTCGCCGAGGCGGGTGCCCGGGTGGTGGCCGTGGACCGGGACGCGGAGGGGGCGGCCAGGACGGCGGAGATGGCCCGGCTGATCGGCTCCCCGGCCGCCTGGGGTGAAGCGGTCGACGTCAGCGACGAACAGGCGATGGAAAAGCTCGCCGCGAAGGTCGCCGCCGAGTACGGCATCGTCGATGTCCTGGTCAACAACGCCGGGATCGGACTGTCCGGCTCCTTCCTGGAGACCACCAGCGAGGACTGGAGGAACGTCCTCGACGTCAATCTGTGGGGTGTCATCCACGGCTGCCGGATCTTCGGCCGGCAGATGGCCGAACGCGGCCAGGGCGGCCACATCGTCAACACGGCTTCCGCCGCCGCCTACCAGCCGTCCCGGGCACTGCCCGCGTACAGCACCTCCAAGGCGGCCGTGCTGATGCTCAGCGAGTGCCTGCGGGCCGAGCTCGCCGACCGGTCGATCGGGGTCAGCGCCATCTGTCCCGGCATCGTCAACACGAACATCACCGCGACGGCGCACTTCGCCGGTGCCGACGCGGCGGAGGAGAACCGCCTGCGGAAGCGGACCAGCCGCTTGTACGGGCTCCGCAACTATCCGCCGGAGAGGGTCGCCGACGCGATCCTCAAGGCGGTGGTGCGCGACCAGGCCGTCGTGCCGGTGACGCCGGAGGCGCGCGGGGCCCGGTTCCTGTCCCGGTTCAGCCCCGGCGCACTGCGCGCGATCGCCCGGCTGAAGCCGCCGCTGTGAGCGGCCCCGGGCAGTCGCCGACGGGGGAGCGCCGGGCCGCCGCCGAGTACCGGATCGAGGACCTGGCGCATGCGAGCGGCACCACGGTCCGCACGATCCGCGCCTACCAGGACCGCGGCCTGCTGCCGACGCCGGAACGGCGCGGCCGGGCCAATGTGTACCGGAACACCCACCTTGCCCGGCTCCGGCAGATCGCCGATCTGCTGGACCGCGGCTACACCCTGACCAGCATCAAGGAACTCCTGGACGCCTGGGACACGGGCCGCGGTCTGGGCGGGGTGCTGGGGCTCGTCGCGGAGGTGCACGGCCCCTGGACGGACGAGCAGGCCGACCGGATCACCCGGGCCGAGCTGACCGCCAGGTTCGGCGGAAGCTCCGACGACGACGCGGTCGCCGAGGCGGTGGACCTCGGCGTACTCGAACCCGTCCCGGGGAAAGACGACGAGTTCCTGGTTCCCAGCCCGCAAGAGCTCGCTGTGGCGGTCGAGTTGTACGCCGCCGGTGTTCCGCTCGGCGCAATCTCGGGACAACTGAGGGAACTTCGCGGCCAGGTCGAGCAGATAGCCTCACGTTTCCTGGAGTTCACCACGGAGCATGTTTTCGCGCGCTATCTCGGTCATCGTCCGCCCACCGACGCGCACGCCGCGGAGGCGGCCGCCATGGTGCGCAGGCTGCGGCCGCTCGCCCAACAGACGGTGGACGCCGAACTGGCCCGCGCGATGCGCATGTTCGCCACCCGCCATCTGCGACAGCACCTCGACGCGGACAGCCCGTTCACCGCGTATTCCTCGGCACCGACAACCCGACAGGTCGCTCTGCCGGCGCGGACAATTCGCACCGTGCAGGAGCTGGTTGGTCCGGACAACGTACCCGCCTTCATCTCCGCCGCCGCGGAACGCGAGGTGCAGGCAAGAACATTGGACGCACTCACCTCACCTACCGCTAAAGCAGGGCGTATTGGTCAAACTCACTGATACCGAACCGACTTGTCCACAGAATCGCCAATTACCCTGTGGATAAGTCAAGTTGGCTGTGGATCAAACCTATGGACGAAAATTGCTTCAGTGAATAAAATTGCTGGAGTGAATCGGTAGGTGAAATCCGGATGCACATGAAAGACCGCTACGGGCACCCTGACGGGATGGACGAAAGACGCACCGTCAAGGTGTCCAAGTACCTCTCGAAACATCTGCGGCACCAGCCGGAACGGATCGGGATCACCCTCGACGCCAACGGCTGGGTGGCGATCGACGAACTGCTGCGCGCCATGGCCCGCAACAACTTCCCCCTCACCCGGACCGAACTCGACCACGTGGTCGCCGTCAACGACAAGCGACGCTTCGCCGTCGAGGACGGCCGCATCCGTGCCAGTCAGGGACACACCGTCCCGGTGGACCTCGGCCTCCCGCCGGCCGAGCCGCCCGCGTACCTCTACCACGGCACAGTGGGTCACGCACTGGACGCGATCCGCAATGAGGGCCTGCGCCCCATGAACCGTACGCATGTCCATCTCTCGCCCGACCGCGAGACGGCGACCAGGGTCGGCGCCCGGCGCGGCCGTCCCGTCGTCCTGTCCGTGGACGCGACCGCGATGCACCGCGCGGGCCACACCTTCTACGTCAGCGCCAACGGGGTCTGGCTCACCGCTGCCGTGCCGCCCGCATTCCTGCGTCTGCGCGACTGACCTCACGGCCGTTCCCGCCGAGAACCCGGCGCCGCCACGGAAACGGTGCCCGCTTCGGGAGCCGTATGGTCGTAGGCATGCGTCTGAGCACTGTGATTCTTCCGATCCACCGCTGGAACGAGGGCCAGAAGATCTGGCAGCGCGCCGAGGACATGGGGTTCCACGCCGCCTACACCTACGACCACCTGTCCTGGCGGACGTTCCGCGACGGACCCTGGTTCGGCGCGGTGCCGACCCTCACCGCCGCGGCCGCCGCCACCCAGCGGATGCGCCTGGGCACCCTCGTCACCTCGGTCAAGCCTTGTTCACCTATCGCTGCCTGAGCTGCGGAGATCGCCTTCGGCCGGCGAGCACGGTTGCCCTGTCGGCGCGCGCCATCTCGGGGCGGTCACGTACGTGGCAGTCGAGTCACGTTCACCCGTGCATGGCTGACCTCCATGACGATGTTCGCGCCGATGGCGAAATCGGCGCCCAGCGCAGACGCGGCCCGGGCTGCGGTGATCCCTCCGTCTGACACATGCGGTGCCTGCGGCAGAAGTCCCGTTCCCACCCGTGAAGGCATGGCCCGGGCTTGCCGGTGGGTGACAGCACGTGGTGAAGTCCGGTGGTGGGCGGGGCCGCCTTCGGAGGCTCCTGGACGGCAACGGATGGAAACGAGTGGCACGGGTCGTCGTACGAGAATCGGGCACGGGCACGGGCGTGATGAGCGCACCACCACTTGCCGCACCCGAGGCGGCCGTGTGGGCGCGGGAGCTTCTCGACAGAGGCTGGGCGGTGGTGTTCCTGCCTGGAGAGCCGGCCCGCCTCGGGCGGCTCCTGCTGTGGAAGCCCGCCGACGCGGTCGCCGGGGGCGGTGACCTGCCGGCGGGTGTGGAGACCGACTCGGTGGAACTGGTGCTGCCGCACGGGCGTTCGGTCAGACGACGCAGGGTGGACGCTTACGCGCTGCCGGTCGCGGTCGCCGTGTCTGCTCTGACGGGAGCTCAGCCACCGCACCCGTCCGCCGCGGCCTGGCAGGCCGCCGCCTGTTTCGCCCTGCGGCTGCTTGCCGATGGCCGCCTCCACCCGGCTCTCACCCCGGCCGGTTACGACACCTGGCAGGCGGGTCCCTTCACCGCTGCCCAGCGGCAGACGCTGGACGCCCTCGCCGCAGCCTTCCCGCCCCATGCCCACTGCCTGCCCGAGCCCGGCCCGCCGCCGGTACGCATCGCCGAACCCGCGGCGCTGGTCCGCCAGTTCTGCGACGCGGTCGCCGACGATCTGGTCCGTACTCCGGCCGCGCCTCTCGCCGTGGGAGCGGTGCCGTATGTCTGGCGCGATGTCCGGGCCGTGCCCGCGCTGCGCGAATGGGCCGAGGAGACCGCTGCCGCGTTGACCGCCGAGGTCGGCGTCTCGCTGCGTGTCGACGTACCCGAGGGCCGACGCCGGCAGTTCCGGGCCGTCCTTCAACTGCGCACCGCGGCGGATCCGGCGCTCGTCGTGGAGGCCGCACGGCTGTGGAGCGACCCCGGTGAGGTGGAGAGGCTGCTCGGCCCACGCGCCGAGACCGAGACACTGCTCGCGCTGCGGCGCGGTGCCCGCGTCTGGCCCCCGCTCCGGCGACTGCTGGCGGACGCCGCTCCCGAACAGCTCCGGCTGACCGACGACGAAGCCTTCGATCTGCTGGGCGAAGCAACCGACGCGCTGCGTGCGGCCGGTATCGACGTGCACTGGCCGCGCGCACTGGTCAAGGCGCTCACCGCGACCGCGGAGATCGGGCAGCGCGCCGCTCCCGGTTCCAGCGCGGGCGGTCTTCTCGACGCCGACGCCCTGCTCGACTTCCGCTGGCAGGTCTCGCTCGGCGGCGAGCCTCTCACCGAGGCCGAGATGAACGACCTCGCCGAGGCGCGCCGCCCTCTGATCCGGCTACGCGACCAGTGGGTCGTCGCCGACCCGAAGCTGGTGGCCCGCGCGCAGCGCCGCCGAATGGATCCGCTCACCCCCATGGAGGCGCTGAGCGCCGCGCTGACCGGCGAGGTGGAAAGAGACGGGGGGACGTATCTCTGCGAGGCGGTCGGTGCGCTCGGCGATCTGGTCACTCGTATCCGCGATCCCGAGTCCCGCACCTCCGCCGCCCAGCCCCCCGCTCTCCAGGCCACGTTGCGCGACTACCAGAAGCGGGGCCTCGCGTGGCTGGCCGAGATGTGCGAACTCGGTCTCGGCGGCTGCCTCGCAGACGACATGGGCCTGGGCAAGACCATCACGCTGCTCGCCCTGCATCTGCACCGCCAGGCCGCCCCCGCCACCGCTGGTCCCACCCTCGTCGTCTGCCCCACCTCCCTGCTCGGCAACTGGCAGCGCGAGGCCGCCAGGTTCGCGCCGACCGTCCCCGTGCGCCGCTACCATGGCGGCGACCGCCACCTCAAGGACCTGGCCGGCGACGAGATCGTCCTGGTCACCTACGGGGTGCTGCGGCGCGACCGTGACGTCCTCGCCGAAACCGCCTGGTCACTGATCGCCGCCGACGAGGCCCAGCACGTCAAGAACCCCTACGCCGTCACCGCCCGCGAACTGCGTACCCTGCCCGCCCGTGCCCGCGTCGCGTTGACCGGTACCCCCGTGGAGAACAACCTCTCCGAACTGTGGGCGCTCCTCGACTGGACCACCCCGGGGCTCCTCGGATCGCTGTCCGCCTTCCGCGACCGGCACGCCCGCGCCATCGAGACGGGTAGCGGGGACAGTGAGGGCTCGGCGGCCGCCGAGCGCTTGTCACGTCTCGTCCGCCCGTTCCTGCTGCGCCGCAAGAAGTCCGACCCGGGCATCGCGCCCGAACTGCCGCCCAAGACCGAGACCGACCGTGTCGTCTCGCTGACGGCCGAGCAGACCAGCCTGTACGAGGCGGTGGTCCGCGAGACCATGGCGAAGATCGAGGAGTCCGAGGGCATCGCCCGGCGCGGCCTGGTGCTGAAACTGCTCACCGCGCTGAAGCAGATCTGCAACCACCCTGCCCAGTACTTGAAAGAGCACAGCCTGAGCCGGTCCACGCCGCTCGCCGGCCGCTCCGGCAAGCTCGATCTGCTCGACGAACTGGTCGACACCATCATCGCCGAGGGCGAATCGGTGCTGGTCTTCACCCAGTACAAGCAGATGGCGACCCTCCTGGAGAGGCATCTCGCCGAACGCGGCACCCCTACCCTCTTCCTGCACGGCGGCACCCCCGTCACCCGGCGCGAGGAGATGGTGGAACGCTTCCAGCGCGGTGAGGTTCCGGTGTTCCTCCTCTCGTTGAAGGCGGCCGGCACCGGGCTCAACCTCACCCGCGCCACTCACGTCGTGCACTACGACCGCTGGTGGAACCCGGCCGTCGAGGACCAGGCCACCGACCGCGCCTACCGCATCGGCCAGGACCAGCCCGTCCAGGTCCACAAGCTCATCGCGGAGGGAACCGTGGAGGACAAGGTGGCGAAACTGCTCGACTCCAAGCGCGCGCTCGCCGACGCCGTCGTCGGCTCCGGCGAAGCCGCCCTGACCGAACTGTCCGACGCCGACCTCGCCGAACTCGTCGCCCTGGGGAGGCAGGCATGAGCCCCTCGGTCCCCGGCCCGCGCCGTACGCCTGCCCGCGGTAAGCGCGCCTTCGCCGCCACCTGGTGGGGCCAGGCGTGGGTCAACGCCCTGGAGGACTCCACCCTGGACGCCGCGCGCCTGTCACGCGGCCGCACGTACGCCCGCAAGGGCATGGTCGGCCCGACCACCGTCGCCCCGGGCCAGATCAAGGCCACTGTCCAGGGCAGCCGGCCGCGCCCTTACCGCTCCTCCGTCCACCTGCCCGTCCTCACCGACGCCCAGTGGGACACCCTGCTCGACACCATCGCGGCCCGAGCCGGCCATCTCGCCGCGCTTCTGGACGACGAGATGCCCGCCGAACTCGTCGACGACGCCCGTCACGCGGGCGTCCCCCTCCTCCCGCAGCCCACCGAACTCGACCCCGACTGTTCCTGCCCCGACTGGGGGTACCCGTGCAAGCACGCCGCCGCGCTCTGCTACGCCATCGCCGCCAGCATCGACGCCGATCCGTTCGTGCTCTTCGCGCTGCGCGGCCGCAGGAGGGAAGTGGTCCTCACCGAGCTGCGCGCACGCCGTACGGCAAAGCAGGAGACCGCCGCGCCACCGACTCCGACGGGCATCCCGGCCACCGCCGCTTACACCCGCTGGGCCGAACACCCCTCCTCGCTGCCCGGGCCTCTCGCCCCGGCCGCCCACGCCACCGCGCTGCCCGTCGGCCCCCCTTCCTGCGCCGGCCTGTCCACCACGGATCTGGAACGCCTCATGGCCGACACCGCCGCACGCGCGGCGCGGCTTCTCGCGGGTGACACCGCCGGCCTGCACCTGACCCAGCACCAGGACGCGGTGCGGATCGCCGCGAGCGGCCCCGGACCCGAATGGTTCCACCGCTTGGTCCGGAACACCGGCACCAGACCGACCGCGTTCGCCCGCCTTACCCGCGCCTGGCGCTACGGCGGCCCCACCGGACTGATCGTCGCCGAACAGCCGCACACCCCTGATCCGGTGGTGATGACGGCCGCACGTACCGCCCTGACCGCGGCCCTCGCCGAGATGACCACCGCCCCCGTCCCCCTCCGTGCCTGGCGCAACCGCCTCACCCTCACCGACCACGGCATCCAGCTCCGCTTCGGCCCCGACGCCCGCTGGTACCCCTGTATCCGGGACGACGACGGCGAATGGTGGTCCGCGGCACCGGCGGACGCCGACCCGGTCGCGGCACTCACCGCTGTCTGGCGGCAGACGGGGGCGTGATGCCGACGACAAGGATCAGGGCACCGGCCGGAACCGGCCATCGGATACGCCGGGCAGCCGCTACGAGGGAGAGCCCCGTAGCGCACGGTCGCTCGGGTTCCACGCCGCCTACACCTACGACCACCTGTCCTGGCGCAGCTTCCGGGACGAGACGTGGTTCGGAGCGGTCCCGACGCTGACAGCAGCAGCGGTCACTACCGAGCGTATTCGTTTGGGTACGCTCGTCACCTCAGTCAAGCCTTGTTCACTCATCACGCGCTGACCTACGAAAATGCGGCAGGATGCAGGAAAGGCCGACGTGGGAGCTCAGATCGGCTCGACGGCGATGCGAGGGTGGCACAGTCGGCGCAGGTCGTCGGTGTCGCTCGTCATGACAGTAACGTCGCCGTATTCCACATGAGCCGTGGCCGCGAGCATGGCATCAATGGCGCACTTGTGGCCGTGCAGGCTTTCGGCGGCGAGCAGTCTGCTGGCCGCACGTGCGATCTCCTCCGTGACGGGGCGCACCTTGGCCAGGGAAACGGCGTGGTCGAACGCCGCCTGAGGCACCTTCGGGTCGCGTGCCTCCACCAGCGTGGCCGCGCTCGTTACAACGAGCAGGTCCAGGCTGCGGGCGACGTCCAGCCACACGGTCATGTCGCGGTGCCGACGGGAAAGCTTGGAGAGGGCCTCGCTGTCGAGAACGAGCGTCCCGCTCATGCGGCGTCCGCTGGAGCGGAGTCTCCACGGTGGGCAGCGTGGTGCGCGCGGATGCGTTCGGTCTTGGCCGACACCTCGGCCGGGTCGACAGGGCCATGCTCCGCTTCAGCGGCGGCGATGTACTCGTCGATGGCCTCGCGCTGGAGCTGCCGCTGTACGGCCTTCTCGACAGTCCACCGGCGCCTTGATGCGCACCCTGTACGGCGTCAGCCACGATCAGCCCTTCCATGCAGACCAGTTCCGCGTGAAGTGTGAGGCACCCGGCCTCAACCGACCCAGTGACGGTACGCCTCGATCCACTCCGCACCCTCGGGCGCCAGGCTGGGCAACGGCAGCTCCAGAATTCCGATCGACTGCCGGACGCCGCCGCGAGAGCACAGGGCGACGATCCTGCCGTCCGGCGTGAGGTCGATGCCGCGCACGGTTACCTCGACGCCGAGAACCGCGGTGGTGAAGGGTAGGTCGAGGCACTCCTCGAGCATGGCGAACAGACCGGTCAGCTGCTCGTCCTCGTTGTAGGCATCGACAGTTGCCTCTTCGATCATGGCCTCGAGTTCGGCCTTACCCAGCGTGCTCATGAGGGCCACGGTAGCGGCCGCCAACGTGACGTCGGCCCGTCTTCCGGAATCTGCTCCGCCGGCACATCCGGGCCGCGGGAAGCCCGCGTATCGTCTGTGGCATGCGTCTGAGTGCGGTGATCCTCCCCGTCCACCGGTGGGGCGAAGGACAGAAAGTCTGGCGGCGGGCCGAAGAACTCGGGTTCCATGCCACCTATACGTATGACCACCTGTCTTGGCGGTCCTTCCGGGACGGACCGTGGTTCGGCGCGATCCCCACCCTCACGGCCGCAGCGGCTGTGACGCAGAGTATGCGCTTGGGCACCCTCGTCACCTCCCCCAACTTCCGGCACCCCGTCACGCTGGCCAAGGACCTCATCACGCTGGACGACGTCTCCGGCGGACGGATCACTCTCGGCATCGGCGCAGGCGGCAACGGCTTCGACGCCACGGCGCTGCGCCGGAGCGACGAGGAGCCGTGGACGCCTCGCGAACGGGCCGACCACTTCGATGAGTTCGTACCGCTGCTCGACCAGCTGCTGCGCGAGCCCACGGTGACGTACGAGGGCCGGTTCTACGCGGCGAACGAGGCCCGGAACATCCCCGGCTGTGTGCAGCGGCCCCGGCTGCCGTTCGCGGTGGCCGCCACCGGGCCGCGCGGGATGAAGCTGGCCGCGCGGTACGGCCGGGCCTGGGTCACCACGGGCGACCCCAAGCTGTACGAGTCGGGAACCCCGGAACAGTCCGTGGAGGCCATCCGCGGGCAGATCACCAAGCTGGGCGCGGCCTGCGAGTCCATCGGCCGGGACGCCGACGGGATGGACAAGATCCTGCTCACCGGTTTCACCCCCGACCGACCGCTGCGGTCCGTCGACGCCTTCGTGGATTTCGCGGGTACCCACTTCGCCCTCGGCTTCACGGAGATCGTCGTTCACTGGCCGATCCAGGACTCCGACTTCGCGGCGGACGAGAAGGTCTTCGAGCGCATCGCCACCGAGGGCCTGGCCCAGCTCGCCCCCTGACGGACCCGCCGCGACCGCCGGCCTGTCCGGCCCGGACCTCCTCCGGACCGACCCGGCACAACCACCCACCGGCCCGTCGCCGCGACCGATCGGCCCACCACCACAGCCGATCGGACCGGCATGACCGATCCAAAACCATCGACATATGCATGTGGCATGTTTCCCGGTCAGGGGTGTGCATCCTCATATGTGCGCCCCTCCGCACGCCCGTGCGCCTTCGTACGCGAGAATGGGCGCGTGACCTCAGCTACCGACTCGCCTTCGCCTGCCGCTCCCCGGCTGATCGCCACCGACCTGGACGGCACCCTTCTGCGTGACGACAAGACCGTCTCGGCCCGTACGGTCGCCGCGCTCGCCGCCGCCGAGGAGGCCGGTATCGAGGTCTTTTTCGTCACCGGACGCCCGGCCCGCTGGATGGACGTCGTCAGCGACCACGTCCACGGCCACGGCCTGGCGATCTGCGCGAACGGTGCCGCGGTCGCCGATCTGCACGCGGACGGCAAGCTGGTCAAGGTCCGACCGCTGCGGCGCGACATCGCCCTGGACGTCGTGCACACCCTGCGCGCCGCCGCGCCCGGTACCTCCTTCGCTGTCGAACTGACCACGGGCATCCACTACGAACCGGCCTACCCGCCCTTCCACCTGGACCCGGGCGCCACCGTCGCCGTCGCCGAGAAGCTGCTTCGCGAGGAAACGCCCGGCAGCGGCGCCCCCGTACTGAAGCTCCTCGCCCACCACGGCGAACTGTCCCCGGACGACTTCCTCTCCCTGGCCCGTGCGGCGGCCGGCGACCGGGCATCCTTCACCCGGTCCAGTCCCACGGCCCTGCTGGAGGTGAGCGGCCCGGGAGTCTCCAAGGCCAGCACCCTGGCGCTCTGCTGCGCCGAGCGCGGCATCTCGCCCGCCGAGGTCGTCGCCTTCGGTGACATGCCCAACGACGTGGAGATGCTCAGCTGGGCGGGCACCTCGTACGCGATGGGCAACGCCCACCCGGCCGCACTCGCCGCCGCCTCGGGCCGGACCGCCACCAACGGAGACGACGGCGTCGCGGTCGTCATCGAACGCATCCTCGCCGAACGCCGAAGCCGGACCCCGGATGCCTGACGCGGCAGGCTGAGAGGCCTGCCGACGCCTGACGCCCGACACGGCAGGCCGAAGACGACGCCTGACCCCGACACGGCACACCGGGGCCGCGGCCCGGCACTGCCGACCGCCTTCTCCCCGCACCACGTCCTCGGCCGCCTCGGCCGGGTGCTGCCGTGCGGCAGCCGCCCCTGCGAAGCCGGAGCCCCGAGCGCCCCACCGCCGACTCAGATCGGCGCCTCCCACACCACCGTCGCGCCGCCCCCGTCCTCCCCGATGCCGGGCCCGAACCAGCTCGCGCCACCCAGCGACTCCGCCCGCCGTGCCAGGTTCCGCAGCCCACTGCGCCGACCGCTCTCCGGGATGCCCACCCCGTCGTCGGCGACCGACAGCCGCACCGCGTCCCTCCCGTCGGGCAGCGTGGCGGTCGCGTCGACGACCACGTCGATCAACGAGGCCTCGGCATGCCGGAAGGCATTGGACAGCGCCTCTCGCAGCGCGGCGATCAGGTTCTTCCCGGTCAGTTCGCCCACCAGCGAGTCGACCGGGCCCAGGAAGCGGTGCGAGGGCTTGAAGCCCAGCGGAACCGCCGCCATGTTGATCTCGCGCAGGACACGGGTGCGCAGCCCGGACGGCGCCTCCGCGGGTTCCTGCTGCAGCGCGAAGATCGCGGTACGGATCTCCTGGATGGTCACGTCCAGTTCGTCGACCGCCCGGCCGACGCCGGTCTGTACCTCGGGCACGTCCGACCTGCGCTGGGCGCTCTCCAGCATCATTCCGGTGGCGAACAGCCGCTGGATGACCAGGTCGTGCAGGTCGCGGGCGATCCGGTCACGGTCCTCGTACACCGCGAGCCGTTCCCGGTCCCGCTGGGCCTCGGCCATCATCAGCGCGAGTGCGGCCTGCGAGGCGAACTGGGTGGCGAGGGTCCGTTCCGTCTCCGTGAACGGTCTGTCGCCCCGGCCGCGAGGGGTGGCCAGCGCGCCCAGCACCCGTCCACCACTGTGCAGCGGCAGCAGCATGCTGGGGCCGAAGTGGTGGGCCAGCTTGGTGACCATGCGGGAATCGGTGGCCGAGTCGTCCACGAAGACCGCCTCGCCGCCCAGCAGCTTCGCCACCACCGGGCTCTCCGGCCCGATGATCACCCCCAGCGGCGCGGACGCGTTGTTGTCCGCGGAGACCGCGACGATCTCCAGACCGCCTCCCTCCGCAGGCAGCAGCACGATCCCGGCGGCGGACGCGGCGAGATGACGGGCCTGTTCGGCGACGACGGAGAGCGCGTCATCGGCGTCACCGCCGGAGAGCAGGGCGGTGGTCACGGCCACCGAACCGTCGATCCAGCGCTCGCGCTGGCGCGCCGCCTCGTACAGCCGGGCGTTGCCGATGGCGATCCCGGCCTCCGTGGCGAGCACCCGCACCATGTGCAGGTCGTAGTCGTTGAACTCGCCCCCGTCGTCCTTCTCGGCCAGATAGAGATTTCCGAAGATCTCTCCCTGCACGCGGATCGGGACGCCGAGGAAGGTCCGCATCGGAGGGTGGCCGGGCGGGAATCCGGCGAACCTCGGATCGGCCGTGAGATCGGCGAGCCTCACCGGAACCGGATCGTGGATCAGCGCTCCGAGCAGCCCCCGGTGCCCGTCGGGGCGACGCCCGATCTCGTGCGCCACTTCGTCCGGCACTCCGTACGTGACGAAATCGGAGAGCCCTGCACCCTCCGCGTCGACGACGCCGATGGCGGCGTAGCGGCAATGGGCGAGTTCGGCCGCCGTCTCGCAGATCCGGTCGAGGGTGGAGTGCAGTTCGAGGCCCGTGCCGACGGAGCGCATGGCCTCCAGCAGCTGCGGTACCCGAGCGGTGAGCTCGGTGGACAGGCCCTGCAGGCTGCGGGTCGCCCGCGTCGCAACTTCGAGTGAGTCCTTCGGGTCCTGCTCTGGCATACCCCGAGACTAGTTAGTCCCTATTGGCGAGGAAAGTCGGCTATTGTGCCGTCCGGCTCACACCGGTGCGCCCACGGCTGCTTCGGCCCCCCGTACGGTCTCCCGCTCACGCTCCAGCATCCGGCGCAACGGCCCTTCCTCGGCAGCGAGATCGGCGTACGGGCCCCGCTGCACGATCCGGCCGGCATCCAGCACCACCACCTCGTCGACGGCTTCGAGTCCTTGCAGACGGTGGGTGATCAGCACCGTCGTACGCCCCTGGGTGGCAGCCAGCAGGTCCGCCGTCAGGGCATCCGCCGTCGCCAGGTCGAGATGCTCCGCGGGCTCGTCCAGAACCAGCACGGGGAAGTCGGCGAGGATCGCCCGTGCCAGTGCGAGACGCTGTCGCTGTCCGCCGGAGAGACGCGCTCCGTGTTCACCGACGAGGGTGTCGAACCCGTCCGGCAGCGCCTCGGCCCAGTCGAGCAGCCGCGCCCGGTCGAGAGCGGCCCGCAGTTCCTCGTCCGTCGCATCGGTACGGGCCAGCCGCAGGTTCTCCCGGATGGAACTGTCGAAGATGTGGGCGTCCTGGGCGCACAGCCCGACGAACCGCCGGACCGTGTCCCCCTCCAGCGCGGCGGCCTCGACCCCGCCGATCCGGTACGTGCCCGCCCGCGCGTCCAGGAACCGGAGAAGGACCTGCGCGAGAGTCGTCTTCCCGGAGCCGGACGGCCCGACGACGGCGATCCGTCGGCCGGCGGTCAGCCTCAGGTCGACGGAGTCCAGGGCATCCCGCTCCGCGCCCGCGTACCGGGCCGACAGCCCCCGCACCTCCAGCGGGAAGGGCGATCCGGGTGCCGCTGCCGGGCTGTCCGGTTCACTCACCGGCAGCGGGGTGTCCAGCACCTCGTACACCCGCTCCGCACTGCGCTTGACCCGCTGCCGGTACTGAACGGCGAGGGGGAGACCGGTCACGGCCTCGAAGGCGGCCAGCGGCGTGAGCACCACCACCGCGAGTTCCACGCCGGCGAGCCGCCCGTCGTGCACGGCCGGGAGGGCGACGAGTGCGGTGACGACGACGGTGAGACCGCCGATCAGGGCGATGAGTCCACCACCGAGCGCGGTGGAGGTCGCCGCGCGGGCGGCGATGCGGGTCAGGACTCCGTCGGCCTCCCGGGTCCGCGCCTCGCGGTCGGACAGAGTCCCCGCAATGGTCAGTTCGGCGGTCCCGCCGAGCAGATCGGTGATCCGGACGGCCAGGTCGGCGCGTGCGGGGGCCAGTCGGCGTTCCGCACGGCGGGAGCAGGCCCCGCTGACCAACGGCACTCCCACTCCGGCCAGCAGCAGTCCGGCGGCCAGCACCACGCCTGCCGCGGGCAGCAGCCAGCCGATGAATCCGGCGGTCGCCGCTCCCACCACGACGGCGGTCCCGGCGGGCAGCAGCCAGCGCAGCCAGTAGTCCTGGAGGGCGTCGACATCGGCGACGAGCCGGGAGAGCAGGTCACCGCGCCGGGTCCGGCGCAGACCGGCCGGAGCGACGCGCTCCAGGCCCCGGTAGACCGCGACGCGCAGCTCGGCGAGCATCGTGAGCACCGCGTCGTGCGACACCAGACGCTCGGCGTAGCGGAAGACGGCCCGTCCGAGGCCGAAGGCCCGGGTCGCGGTCACGGCGACCATCAGATAGAGCACCGGGGGCTGTTCGGAGGCGCGGGAGATCAGCCAGCCGGAGACGGCCATGAGCCCGACGGCCGAACCCAGGGCGAGGCTTCCCAGCAGCAGCGCGAGTGCCAGCCGTCCGCGCTGCGCCCCGGCGGCCTCCCTGACCCGGGCGAGGACCCGCCCGGAGCGGGCCGCGGTGTCCCGCAGCGCCCCGGGGTCCGACGGCGCGTCGCTTCCGTCGACGGCTGCGCCCGTGGGCCGTGGCATCGCGGTGGATGGCTCGGGCCTCTCCGGGCGAAGTGTCACGCCCGGTTCCAGCGTCACCACCCGGTCGGCCACCGAGAGCAGCGCCGGGCGGTGCACGACCAGCAGCACGGTCCGCCCCGCCGCCAGTCTGCCCACCGCCTCGACGATTCCCGCTTCCGTCTCGCCGTCCAGGCTCGCGGTCGGCTCGTCGAGCAGCAGCAGCGGCCGGTCGGCGAGGAAGGCCCGCGCGAGCGCGAGCCGCTGACGCTGACCGGCGGAGAGACCCGCACCGTCCTCACCGAGGACCGTCCGGGCACCGTCCGGCAGTTCGGCGACGAAGTCGTACGCCCCCGCGTCCCGCAGCGCCGCGGTCACCGCGTCGTCGTCCGCGTCCGGCCGCGCCAGCCGCACGTTCTCCGCGATCGTGCCCGCGAAGAGATAGGGACGCTGCGGCACCCAGGCGATCCGCTCCCGCCAGCGCTCGGGGGCCAGCGTCGCCAGATCGACGCCACCGACCCGCACCCGCCCCTCGTCGGGCGCCGTGAATCCCAGGACGACGTCGAGCAGGGTGGACTTGCCGACGCCGCTCGGGCCGACCAGAGCAACGGTCTCCCCCTCGTCCACCACCAAAGAGGCTCCGCCCAGAGAAGGTTCGGTGCGGCCCTCGTGCCGTACGGTCACCCCCTCCAGCTCCAGCCGCAGCGACTTCGGGACGCCCGCGGTGCCGCCGGGCCGGGGTTCGGTCTCCAGGACCGAGAAGATCTCCTCCGCGGCCGAGAGCCCCTCGGCGGCCGCGTGGTACTGCGCTCCGACCTGGCGGATCGGCAGATAGGCCTCGGGCGCCAGGATCAGCACCACCAGGCCGGTGTAGAGATCGAGTCCACCGTGCACGAGCCGCATGCCGATGGTGACGGCGACGAGGGCCACCGACAGAGTGGCCAGCAGCTCCAGGGCGAAGGACGACAGGAATGCGATCCGCAGGGTCCGCAGCGTGGCCCGACGGTACTGCGAGGTGATGGTGCGGATGGACTCGGCCTGTGCCTTGGCACGGCCGAAGACCTTCAGCGTCGGCAGTCCGGCGACCACATCGAGGAAGTGTCCCGAGAGCCGGGACAGCAGCCGCCACTGGCGGTCCATCCTCGACTGGGTGGCCCAGCCGATCAGGATCATGAAGAGCGGGATGAGTGGCAGCGTGACCACGATGATCGCCGCCGAGACCCAGTCCTCGGTGACGATCCTGGCCAGGACCGCCACCGGCACGACCACCGCGAGCCCGAGCTGGGGCAGATAGCGCGCGAAGTAGTCGTCGAGCGCGTCGACCCCCCTGGTGGCGAGCGCCACCAGGGAGCCCGTGCGCTGCCCGCTCAGCCAGCCGGGACCGAGCTCGGCCGCCCGCTGCAGCAGTCGGCCGCGGAGTTCGGACTTGACCGCCGCGCCGGCCCGGTACGCGGCCAGTTCGGTCAGCCAGGAGACCAGCCCCCGGCCGAGCGCCACCGCGGCGAGCAGGATCAGCGGGGTCCGCAGCCCTGAGGTGGCCAGTCCGTCCTCGAACCCACCCACCACCACTTCGGCGATGAGCATGGCCTGGGCGATGACCAGTGCCGCCCCGACCACTCCGAGTGCCACCAGGGCTGCCAGAAAGAGGCGGGTGGCTCGGGCGTGGTGGAGCAGGCGCGGGTCGATCGGTTTCACGTGAAACAGCTCCCAGTGGGCTCGGTCGGCGGACCAGGTGTGCTCAGTGCACTTCGGCGATGTGCTGCGTACCGATGCGCTTGCGGAACACCCAGTACGTCCAGCCCTGGTAGAGCAGGACGACCGGGGTGGCGATCCCCGCACACCAGGTCATGATCTTCAGCGTGTACGGGGTGGACGAGGCGTTGGTGACCGTGAGGTTCCAGGCGTCGTTCAGCGAGGACGGCATGACGTTCGGGAAGAGCGTCAGGAAGAGCATGGCGACCGCGGCCGCGACGGTCACGCCGGAGAACGCGAACGCCCAGCCCTCGCGTCCCGCCGCGATCGCACCGATCGCGGCGACCAGCGCCACCGCGGCGATGACCATCGCCAGCAGGCTCCAGCCGTCGCCGTTGTCGCGCTGGGTCCAGACCATGAAGCCGAGGGCGAGCACCGCGGTGACGGGTCCCAGCTTCAGCGCCAGCTTGCGCGACCGCTCCCGGATGTCCCCGACGGTCTTGAGCCCCGCGAACACGGCGCCGTGGAAGGTGAAGAGGGTCAGCGTGACCAGTCCGCCGAGGATGGCGTACGGGTTGAGCAGGTCCCAGAAGCTGCCCACGTACTCCATGTCGGCGTTGATCTTCACACCGCGCACGATGTTCCCGAAGGCCACGCCCCAGAGCAGCGCGGGGATCAGCGAGGTCCAGAAGATCGCGTGTTCCCAGTTGGTCTGCCACTTGTCCTCGGGCCGCTTCGACCGGTACTCGAAGGCGACGCCCCGCACGATCAGGCAGATCAGGATGATCAGCAGCGGCAGGTAGAAACCGGAGAACAGGGTGGCGTACCAATCGGGGAAGGCGGCGAAGGTAGCACCGCCCGCGCTGAGCAGCCACACTTCATTGCCGTCCCAGACGGGGCCGATCGTGTTGATCAGAACCCGCCGCTCCTTGCGGTCGCGGGCCAGCAACTTGGTGAGGACACCGATTCCGAAGTCGAATCCCTCCAGGAAGAAGTAGCCGGTCCAGAGGACGGCGATGAGTACGAACCAGACGTCGTGGAGTTCCATCTCTCAGCTCCTCTGCTCTCAGTAGGAGAAGGCCATCGGCCGGTCGGCGTCGTCACGGTCGTGGCCGCCGATCTTGGTGGGCGGGTTGAGGTCGGCCTCCGTGAGTTCCGGCGGTCCGGCCTTGATGTACTTCACGAGCAGCTTGACCTCGATCACCGCGAGCACGGCGTAGAGCAGGGTGAAGCCGATCATCGAGGTGAGCACCTCGCCCTGCGAGACGCCGGGGGAGACCGCGTCGCGGGTCTGGAACACGCCGTAGACGACCCAGGGCTGACGGCCCATCTCGGTGAATATCCAGCCCCAGGAGTTGGCGATCAGCGGGAAGAGCAGCGTCCAGAGCGCGACGATCCAGTAGCACTTGGTGAGCTTGGGGCTGAGGGCCTTGTTCTTGAAGAGGACCAAATGGGGCACCTCGTCCTCGCCGGTCCGCATCCCCGGCGGCAGCATGAACTTCTTCCGCGTCAACCACAGTCCGAGGAGGCCGAGGGCGAAGGACGCCATTCCGAAGCCGATCATCCAGCGGAAGCTCCAGAACGCGACCGGGATGTTGGGCCGGTAGTCGCCGGGACCGAACTTCTTCTGCTCGGCCTTGTTGATGTCGTTGATGCCGGGGACGTGCGAGGTGAAGCTGTCGTCCGCGAGGAAGGACAGTACCCCCGGGACGGAGATCTCCACGGAGTTGCGACCCTTGGCCACGTCGCCGACCGCGAAGATCGAGAAGGGTGCCCCGTCCTGCCCCTCCCAGAGCGCCTCGGCGGCGGCCATCTTCATCGGCTGTTGCTTGAACATGACCTTGCCCAGCTGGTCACCGCTGATGGCGGTGAGGAGCCCGGCGATCACCACGGTGACCAGACCGAGCCGCAGCGAAGTCCGCATCACCGGGATGTGCTTCTTGCGCGCCAGATGGAGGGCGGCTATACCGACCATGAACGCGCCTCCGACCAGGAAGGCGGCGGTGATGGTGTGGAAGAACTGGGCGAGCGCGGTGTGCTGGGTGAGCACGTGCCAGAAGTCGGTCAGCTCCGCCCGGCCGCGCTCCTTGTTGATCCGGTAGCCCACCGGGTGCTGCATCCAGGAGTTGGCCGCCAGGATGAAGTAGGCGGACAGGATGGTCCCGATGGAGACCATCCAGATGCAGGCGAGATGGATCTTCTTCGGCAGCTTGTCCCAGCCGAAGATCCACAGCCCGATGAAGGTGGACTCGAAGAAGAAGGCGATCAGTGCCTCGAACGCGAGCGGTGCACCGAAGATGTCACCGACGAACCGCGAGTAGTCGGACCAGTTCATGCCGAACTGGAACTCCTGGACGATGCCGGTGACGACGCCCATGGCGATGTTGATCAGGAAAAGCTTGCCCCAGAACTTCGTCGCTCTGAGGTACTTCTCCTTGTTCGTGCGCACCCAGGCGGTCTGCAGGCCGGCGGTGAGCGCGGCGAGAGAGATCGTCAGGGGGACGAACAGGAAGTGGTAGACGGTGGTGATACCGAACTGCCATCGCGCCAGGGTTTCCGGCGCCAGAGCTAGCTCCACGTCGTCTTCTCCTTACGTCACCGTAGTCGCAGCGGCGGTTTGCCCTTTAAATCCGACTAATCATGGGATGAAACGGGACACGCTTGTGAACGCGTTCACATTCACAAGCAATTATGGCGCACGGACTTTCGGGACGTTCGGGCGGGGTACCCCTCTTGGGATGTTCCGATCAATCCCCCCGAAGCAGACACCCCGGAGCGCCGTAGTCCGGCCCCCGTCCGGGGCCTCGAACGCGAAGGCCCCGCACCTCGTGCGAACGAGGTGCGGGGCCCGGGGCCTCACGTTGCGCGCAGGTGACCGCGCGCCGTTCTACAGGTCCTTGCGGTACGACTCCGTCACCTTCAGGAACAGGTCGTTCGCCTCGTCCTCCCCGATCGAGACCCGCACCCCCTCGCCCGCGAACGGCCTGACCACCACGCCGGCCCGCTCACACACCGCGGCGAAGTCGGCGGTACGGTCCCCGAGCCGCAGCCAGACGAAGTTCGCCTGGGACTCCGGCACCGTCCAGCCCTGCTCCGCCAGCGTCCGCTGCACCCGGTCGCGCTCGCACACCAGGGAGCCGACCCGCCCCAGGAGTTCGTCCTCGGCACGCAGCGAGGCGACCGCCGCGTCCTGCGCGAGCTGGCTGACCCCGAAGGGCACCGCCGTCTTGCGCAGCGCCGCCGCCACCGGCTCGTGGGCCACGGCGAAGCCGACCCGCAGACCTGCCAGGCCGTAGGCCTTGGAGAACGTCCGCAGCACCGCCACATTGGGCCGGTCCCGGTAGATCTCGATGCCGTCCGGCACCTCGACGTCGCGGATGAACTCCTTGTACGCCTCGTCGAGCACCACCAGGACATCGCCCGGCACCCGGTCCAGGAACCGCTCCAGTTCGGCCCGGCGCACCACCGTGCCGGTCGGGTTGTTCGGATTGCAGACGAAGATCATCCGAGTGCGGTCGGTGATCGCGTCCGCCATCGCGTCGAGGTCGTGCACCTCACCGTCGGTCAGCGGAACCTTCACCGAGGTCGCGCCGCTGACCTGCGTGATGATCGGGTACGCCTCGAAGGAGCGCCAGGCGTAGATGACCTCGTCGCCCGGACCCGAGGTGGCCTGGAGCAGCTGCTGCGCCACACCGACCGAGCCGGTTCCGGTGGCGAGATGGGAGACGGGCACACCGAAACGGTCGGCCAGCTCGTTCATCAGACCGGTGCAGGCCATGTCCGGGTAGCGGTTGAAGTTCGCAGCCGCGGCGAGGGCGGACTCCATCACACCGGGAAGCGGCGGATACGGGTTCTCGTTGGAGGAGAGCTTGAACGCAACCGGTCCGTCGGCAGCAGCCGGCTTGCCCGGCACATAGGCGGGGACGCCGTCCAGCTCGGCGCGCAGCTTGGGGCTCGTCTCGCTCACCGCAGGTCCTCCTCGACCGTCTGTACACATCAATACTGCTCACCTTATGAGGATTGGGCGCTGCTGCGAATGGTCGAAGCGTCCAATCGTCCGGTGCGACCGGGAATCGGGGGGGCGCTTCTCTCCTTGACGTGCGCCGGTGGCTCACGCCGTGGCGCGCGTCCCTCGAAGAGGTGAGATGAGACCTCTTCGAGACATCGGCCGCTTGGCAGGCCCAGCGGGTCCGATGCATGACACATAACGGTGAAGCCCGCCAACGCTCTTGCTTTGCAAGGCATTTGACGCCTTATGATCATGCAAAAACGTGCCTGTCAGTAAGTGAATATGCGGCCGGACCGACCACCCGTCCGAGCCCTACTATCGGCTCGCCATGACAGCAGCAGGGAAGCACCAGGTGAGCCGGACGGAGACACCCCGGCGCGGCGGCCGGCAGGGACGAGCGGGAATCCGGGATGTGGCCGCCGCCGCCGGCGTCTCCATCACGACCGTCTCCGACGCGCTCAACGGCAAGGGCAGGCTCCCGGACGCCACCCGCCGCCATGTCCGTGAGGTCGCTGAGCGCCTGGGCTACCGCCCTTCCGCCGCGGCCCGAACCCTCCGTACCGGCAAGTCCGGCCTCATCGGCCTGACCGTGACGACGTACGGGGACGAACCCTTCACCTTCACCGAGTTCGCCTACTTCGCCGAGATGGCCAGAGCTGCCACCTCCGCCGCGCTCGCCCGCGGCTACGCCCTCGTCATCCTGCCCGCCACCTCACGCCACGACGTCTGGTCGAACGTCGCTCTCGACGGCACCGTCGTGATCGACCCCTCCGACCAGGACCCGGTCGTCACGGAGCTCGTACGCCAGGGTCTGCCCGTCGTCTCGGACGGCCGGCCGGCCGGAACGCTCCCGGTCACCGCATGGGTCGACAACGACCACCGGGCCGCCGTGCTCGACCTCCTCGACCATCTCGCCGCCGCCGGGGCCCGCCGCATCGGCCTGCTCACCGGCACCACCACCGACACGTACACCCGGCTCTCCACCACCGCCTACCTCCACTGGTGCGAGCGCGTGGGGCAGGATCCGGTGTACGAGTCCTATCCCGCCCACGACCCGTGCGCGGGTGCGGTCGCCGCCGACCGGCTGCTCGCCCGCCCGGACCGGCCCGACGCCGTCTACGGGCTCTTCGACCCCAACGGCACCGATCTCCTGGCGGCCGCCCGCAGATACGGCCTGCGCGTCCCCGAGGACCTGCTGCTGGTCTGCTGCAGCGAGTCCACCGTGTACGCGACGACCGAGCCCCCCATCAGCACGCTCTCGCTCAAGCCGGGCAGAATCGGCACAGCGGTCGTCCAGCTCCTGATCGACGCCATCGAAGGCGTCACTCACGACGGACCGGTGGAGCAGGTGATACCGACGGAACTCATCGTCCGGACGTCCTCGCAACGCCGTCCGCCTCGCACCACGGTCAGCGCGCCCCGCTCCCCCGCAGGGGACTGATCAGGCGATTTCGGACCAAACGGCCGGTGAACCTGATGTGCGCCCGGATTCACCACCCCTGGTGCGTCACAGAGCACGATCCGCATTCCTATGATGGGCGCACGACACCGCGGACCGCCCCGACCAGCAGGGCCCGTCAGGTGTACGGCGGCGCGACGGTGGTGGAGGGGTCGATGACACAGGGGGCCGGTCAGGAACCCGTGGTGCGGACTGCGACGTTGCGCGACTTCCGCGTACCGCCCTATGCGCAAACACCGGTGCCACCTGCATCGCCGCACCCGGGCCATGCCGTCCCGGAACACGAACTGCCGGATGGGTACACCCCCACCGAGCTCGACCTTCCCGTGATCAACCGCGGTGACACCGTCCAGGTGCGGGCCGTCCCCGACCCCCGGCCCGTCCCGGAGCCGGGGCTCGGACCCCTGTACGTCGTCGGCGATGTCCACGGCTATCTGGACGAGCTCCACGCCGCCCTCGCCGAGCAGGGCCTCATCGACGCCGAGGGCAACTGGTCCGCGGGCAATGCCCGGCTCTGGTTCCTCGGTGACTTCACCGACCGCGGCCCCGACGGCATCGGCGTCATCGACCTCGTGATGCGTCTCTCCGCCGAGGCCGCGGCCGCCGGCGGCTACTGCAAGGCCCTGATGGGCAATCACGAACTGCTGCTCATCGGCGCCAAGCGGTTCGGCGACACCCCGGTGAACTCGGGTGCGGGCACCGCCACCTTCCAGGCCGCCTGGCTGCTCAACGGCGGCCAGAAGAACGACATGGAGCGGCTTCAGGACGTCCACCTCCAGTGGATGTCCCGGCTCGACGCGATCATCGAGGAGGACGGGCATCTGCTGATGCACTCCGACACGACGGCGTACCTCGACTACGGCACCACCATCGAGGACGTCAACGACACCGTGCACGCCATTCTCACGCGTAACGACGCCGACGAGTGCTGGGACCTCTTCCGGAAGCTCACCAAGCGGTTCGCCTTCCGCGACGAGGGGGGTCCGCAGGCCGTCCGGGAGCTGATGTCGGCCTACGGCGGACAGCGCATCGTCCATGGTCACAGCCCCATCCCCTACCTTCTCGGCGAGGTCGGCTCGGAGGACGGAGAGGACGGTTCCGGCCCCGTGGTCGAAGGGCCGCACGTCTACGCGGACGGCCTCGCCATCGCCATGGACGGCGGAGTGACCATGGCCGGAAAGCTACTGGTCGTCCAACTGCCCCTGCATGACTGACGCTCTTCCGGGAAGACGCTTCCACGACCTGAACACGCCGATCACTGGGCCTATTTACGGAAACCCCCTGTCACCCCGTGCCGTGGGCGCTCTACCATCGGCGTATCAGTAGCAGGCTCTCCTCCGTTTCCGCCCAACTGCCCGGTCCGAGCGGGTACTCAGGCCCAACGGAGCATCGGGGGATGCAGATGAACAGCGCTCCGCACCTGCTGACCGAGGACCGCCCCGAGTACGAGCGGATCCTCGACGACGCACTGCGCCACGCACATGAACGACCAGATCTGGCCGCGGTCGGCGAGCGGCTCAATGCCGTCCAGTTGCGCACCATGGCGCTGGACGCCACGGCGCTGATCACCGCCACAGCCGCCACCGAGTACGAGCACTATGTGACGGCCCGTCAAGAGCTGCGTGAACCGGCCGAAGGAGCGGGCGAGGATTCGGGCACCGGTCCCGGCACGGGCCGACAGAACCAGTCGGGCGCCGGCATAGGGGCTGTCGTCACGGTCCTGACGCCCGTGCTCGCCGGCACCGCCGCGTTCATATTCCTGCTGGCCGGCTATCTGCTGAAACTGCTCAGCCCGCCGCCGTCCTTCGCCTCCACCATGGTCACCGCGGGATGGTTCTTCGCAGCGGTGATGGCCGCCGCGATCCTCGCCGCCGCCGTGGGACTGCTCATCACCGCGCTGCGCAACGGGTCGACGGCGCAGCCCTCCGAGGACGCCGAGGACGAGCTGCCGGAGGATGTGGCGCGCGCCCGGGAGGCATGGCGCCACGCGCTGCTGGAGCGCGGCATCCTGCCGTTCCTCAGGGACGCGCTCGCCGACCCCGACGCCGGCCGCGCGTCGCGCACACCGCACCGCTCGGCGAACCGCATCCCGAAGATCGGCTACAGCCGGCCGGACTTCACGAGCCCGGACGAGGGCCCGGCGGCAGGCCCACGCCCGACGTTCACCAGCCCGGACTTCACCAGCCCCGACTTCGGCGGGCCCGAGCACGAACCGGACTGACCAGGTCCGGTCGTATCGACCCCCAGGCGCTCCAGGAGCACCCCTACGAGCGGGCGATCCTGAAGACCGGTCGGCTCCCGCGCACGCCCCGTCCGCCGGCTCTCCGACGCCACCGCGCCCGGGTCCCGCTGCGCACCCGGAGAACAGCGGACGGGTGGCGAAAGTCCGCGAAACGGCCTTCGCCACCCCTGGCTCCGTGCGACAGGCTCAGTCCGCGATCGGCAGATAGACGCGGTTGCCGGCCGCCGCGAACTCCTTGGACTTCTCCGCCATGCCCGCGTCGATCTCCGCCTGGGAACCACCGTGTTCACGACGGATGTCCTGGGAGATCTTCATCGAGAAGAGCATTACTAGAACCCACATATGCGCTACGGTCGTTCTATCAGCCCGTTCAACGGACCGGAGGGGGAACGCAGTGGGCAAGCGGGAAGAGGTCGTCAGCAAGCTGCGGGGTGTACCTGAGGAGGTGCCGTCCGTCGAGGAAGTGCGCGCCATGCTGGCCGCCGACCCTGAGTTGAAGTGCGTGGTCTGCTACGCGCGGATCTCGTTCGATGGCCGGGTGAAAGACGCCCACGGCATCGAGGACCAGCACCGGGACATGACTGAGACCGCGCGCAGGCTCGGGTGGCTGGTCGTCTACCGCTATACGGACAACGACAAGAGCGCCAGCAAGGAGAGCGTCGTTCGCGACGACTTCGAGCAGTTGCTTGCCGACCTTGCCTCAGGAGTGACGCCGGAGGGATACCCGATTCACGGCGTCATGGCCGCGAACGACGATCGTCTGTACCGGCGTCCGAGCGACTGGGAACGGTACTTGAAGGCGTTCACCGCACATGAGGAACGCGTCTACCACGACTCGAACGGCCTCCAGGACCTCTACGCCGAAGGCTTCGAGATCAAGGGACTTGTGGGCGTCGCCATGTCTCTCAGCGAGACGAGGAAGAAGCAGCGCCGAAGCCGGAACAGCCACCGCGGCCGGGCGATCCGTGGACAGGCCGTTGCGGCGTGGCGCCCCTTCGGATGGGAGGACGACAAAGTCACCTTGCGCCAGAAGGAGGCAGACGCCATCCGGAAGGCCGTGCACGACGTGATCGCGGGCGCCTCGATCTCGGAGATCACGCGGCAGTGGAAGGAGGCGGGATTCATCACGAGCCGGGGCAATCCCTTCCAATACCAGACCGTCAAGCAGGTCTTGATGAACGCACGGCTCTGCGGGTACCGCGAGATCAAGGGTGAACTCGTGCGCGACGGTGACGACCAGCCGATTGTGGGCGAGTGGGGCACGATCATCACGCCGAAACAGTGGTTCGCCGTGACGGCCAAGATCAGGGAGCGCGGCGGCGGGACCGGGATGCCGCGTGGCGGCCTGGTTCACAAGTACCTGCTGACCGGCATTCTGCGCTGCGGCAGCGTGCGGGAAGACGGCACGGTCTGCAACAACAAGATGATCGGGATCAAGGCGAACGACTGGCTCAAGTACAAGCACGCCTACATGTGCAAGAAGACCGTGGATGGCGGCTGCAACAAGACCTACAAGCGCGGCGACATGACAGACGACGCCATCGAGAAACTGGTGATCGCCAAGCTGGAACGAGACGCCGCGACCAAGGCTCAGGAAGTGCCCGACTGGGACAAGGCCGATGCGCTGGAACGTGCGCTGAAGAGCCGTAGGGAGCTTGAACGCCGGTGGCATGACGACGAGGACACGGACGTCGACGATGAGACGTTCTTCCGCAACCTCCCCGTCCTCGAACGCCGGATCAAGGAGCTGCGTGCCGACGAGAAGGCGCACGAGGCGTTGAAGGCGGAGGCCGAAGAAGCCACGGAGGACGTCAAGAAGGCGTGGAAGTCGAAGACGCTCACCCAGAAGCGCGAGGCGATCAAGAAGGTCTTGCCTGCCGTGATCGCCGTACCGGGCGGCAAGGGCAACAAGACCTTCGATCCGAACCTGTTCAAGCCTGTGTGGCGGACCTCCGAATGAGCTGAAGTCCGAGGATCTCCCCCACGCTCCGTAGCTGATCGTCGGAGAGTGGGGGAGATTCGCGTAGCTGTCGATCGATCCACGCTCGTACCGCCGCTTGCTCTCTGTCCTTCCTGCTCGGCTTCGTCGGAGGAGTGCTCAGACGGCGTCACCCCAAGGCCGGAGAGATTCGAGAGCGGCAGCGCGGTTCTGGGCGATGTCCTCGGCGATGCCAGCGGCGATGAGGGCAGCGCCGGGGGTGTGTCCGGAGCCGACGTAGTGCCACTGTCGTTCGGTGAGCGCATCGGACAGATCGACGTGGCCCACGTGGTGGGCACGTTCGGCGCGGAGTGCTGCGTAGGTGGTGGAGTAGGCGCGGGACTTGGTGAGGATGTGGCCCCGGTAACCGAGGGTGTGAGCCCATGCCCGCAGGCGCAGAGGTTCGTACTCGGGTAGGCCGCCCAGACGCCAGCAGGTACGCATCAGGGTGCGGACGTGTTCGCTGACGGGTGCCGATTCGATGTCGTCCCTGGTAGTGGGCGGATGGTCGGTGCCGGCGCCTGTCTCGCTTGCTCCCTTGGTGACGTACTTGGCCACGTATGCAGCCACGGCGTCATCGTCGGGTCCGTCGCCGTCGGTGCGCAGGGGGCGGGCATCGACCTGGACGCCCCAGCGCAAGGCCAGCTCCCCCACAGCGGGGCTGTACGGGGTGTGGACCAGGACCCGCCGAGCCGCAGCGCGTACGGCGTCGATGAGCAGTACCGCCGTGCCCCAAGCCGGGGGTTCGTCGTCGGGTCCAGCCGGGCCGTCGAGGCGGACCACGGCGTGCACGTGGACGGCCGCGCGTTTCTGGTACTCGGCGACGCGGGCGAAGGACAGCCGGGCGTGCCGGGCGAAGCGGGACTGTACGAGGCCGACGGAGGAGGCCAGACGCCGCCGGACATCGATGACGAACCGGTCCCACAGCTTAGAGGCGTGCGCGTGCCAGAGAACGTGGGCGGTGTAGTCGTAGCAGTCGGAGCAGAGCGGTTGGCCGGTGAGAGGCGCGTCCGGCGTATGGACGGCGCCGCAGCCGAGGGACCGTCCGTGTTCGCAGGCTCCGCCGTCGCGGCGAGAACGGCACTGTTCCCCAGCCCTGTGGACGGGGCCGAAGGACGGGGCGGTCAGGGTGACGAAGAGGCGGGGCCGGTGGCGGACCGTGTCGGGGACGTTCTTGCCGCCGAGGAGGCCCGCGCGGACGAGGTGGTAGGTGTCTCCGGCGTGGAGGCGGGAGCAGGCCGGGCAGACGGTTGCGCGGCGGTTGCGGCAGCGGACGAGGAGGCGTTCGCCGGGTTCGGTTCGGGTGTCGTAGTGATGGATGATCTCGCCAGTTGTGCCGTCCAAGGCGGTGGTGGAGCCGGAGAGGTGGACGGGGTGGGAGCAGCCGCCGGTAGCGGTGATCTGTTCCAGCAGGCGGGGGAACTTGGGGTCTTGGGCGAGGCGGATGGCGTCGCGGTCTGCTTCAGGGAGCTGACGCAGGCGCGCCGCGCGGTCGAGGGCGGCGCGCCGGTCAGCCGGGGTGAGGTCCGGGGTGATGGTGGTGGTGACCTTCCGGGGTGGGCCGCCGAGGCGGCACGGGCGATGGTGGGTGGTGCGCCGTGGGTCATGGGGATCACCTCCGGGTCGAGGGCGGGATGGTGGTCAGCGGATGGTTCCGGTGCCCCGGCAGACGCGGCAACGGCGCGTCCGTCCGGTCCAGGTCCTACGGGCTCCGTCGCCCTTGCAGTGGGGGCACCTCACGCGAGGCATGGGCATGGTCGTGTTCCTCCAGATCAGAAGTGGCGGAAGCCGCTGAGGAGCCAGGTGAGGAAGCCGTTGACCGTCAGAGCCACGGGCGTCTCGCCCAGGTACATGCCGAACAGGGCGATGCAGGCGGCTTCCCAGATCCGTACGTCGCGGGAGCGGACGAGAAGGAAGGTGATGATCCCGAAGACCACGACGAGCGAGACGGCGGTACCGGTACTGATCACTTCGCGTCTCCTTCCAGCGCCGCGAGGGCGCGGCCGACGGCGGGCAGGTCCGGGGTCGTTGCGGCGTACTTGTGGGCCGTGGTCACGGCTTCGTCGGTCGGGGTGAGGTGGGAGCGGGCGCGGCTCCAGCCGCCGTCCGGGCCGGTACAGACGGCCACGCCGCGTTCTTCCGCCGTGATCGACTGGGCGACGGCCACCGCGTCCTTGTTGAGGTCGCCGAGGGTCATCTCGGCGGTGCCGGGGTCGTTGACGCGGTGGCAGATCCGGCCGCCGAGTTGGGCGCGCAGGGCGGTGACGCCGGGGCCGAGGTCAGAGCCGACTCGCTGTCCGGCGACGACCAAGTGGAGACCGAGCGCCGCGCCGAGCTGTCCGATGCGGAGCAGGAGCGTGGAGCACTGCTCCGCCTCCGCCTTGCTCTCACGGGTGCCGTCGGACAAGTACAGCTCCGCGATCTCGTCCACGATCACGACGACCGGCACCGGCCGCACCTTCTCGTGCAGCTCCCAGATCGAACGCACACCGGCCGACCTGCAAGCGCTCATACGGTCCTGCATGTCGACCACCAGCGCGGAGAGCACTGCGACCGCTTCACGCCTGCATGTCGCCAGTGCGCTCAACCGCCGGGCGAACAGGCCGAGTTCCATGCCGCCCTTGCAGTCGATCCCGACCAGGGCGACCGGCTGAGGGGCGAGCTGTGTGATCAGCCTGGCCAGCAGAGTGGACTTACCCGAGCGGGTCGCGCCGACGATGAGCCAGTGCGGGACCAGGCGCAGGTTCATGACCCAGGCGCCGCCAGTCTCCAGGACCCCGATGAGGGCAGACAGCAACTCGGTGGGGGCCGAAGCTAATCCGGGTCGCTGAAGCGGATCGGTGGCCGTCGCGGTCAGCAGCACGAGCCCACGTTCCGGCGAGGTGACTCGGACCGCGTGGACCTTCCAGGCGTGCACCAGCGCGTCTGCTGCCTTCAGGAAGGTCGCCGGGGTCTGGCCCGCGTGCAGCCGCACGACCACGGTCAGCCCTGTACGGGTGGCACGCGGGAACGAGATCCGGGGAGCCACCGGCCGCAGCGGGTCACCCTTGACGACCAGGTCCCCAAGGAGCCCGCGCGGCGGTCGCTTGGCCACGGCAAGGTCATTGAGCTGGGCGACCTTGCGCCAGGTGAACGCCACTCGGAACGCGGTCGCCGGGTAGCCGACCAGGCACCAGTGCCAGGCCGGGCGGTGCTGGCGCACCAGGTCACCAACGACCAGGAACCATGCCAGTACTGCGAGGCCGAGGGCGAGCAATACGTGTCCCATCACGCATCACCACCCTTGGCGTGCACCGTGCCGCCGGACATGGGGGTGATCGCGTCGGCGCGGAAGCTGACGCCGTGCCGGTCGCCCATCGACCAGGCGAACGCGGTCAGGCCGGTGACCTTGACGATCTGGCCTTCCTCGATGCCCTTCGGCTGACCGCTCACGGCGATCTCGATGACGGAGATCCGTCGTCCGTCCTGCCGCACGGTGACGGCCACGGTCCAGACCGGGTTGCCGTCCCGGTCCCTCTTCACCTCCTGCGTCTCGGGGTTGCTGAGCTTTGCTTCCGGCGCGATGGCGCACCGCAGTACGCCCAGTCGCGCCGTGTCCACGGGAATGGACTGCATTGTGTTTGGCCTCCCTGGCCGATTGGGACGTCAGACACCCTGACGTCACTTGTCCTTACGTGTTACGACTATGGACTCTTGTACGGCAGGAGCGCAAGTACTTATGCTGACGAGTGATGTCGCGCGTGCGACGTGCCTATGACCTCAGACCGGAGATGCCGACATGTCGGAGATCCAGCGCCCAGGAGCCCTCTACCAGCAGGTGGCCGCCGCGATCCGAGAGGCGATCCTGTCCGGCGAGTTCGCGCCCGACTCCCTGTTGCCATCCGAAGCTCGGCTCATGGCCCGCTACAGCGTTTCGCGGCCGACCGTCCGCAACGCCATCGCGGCACTGCGCGCGGAAGGTCTCATCGACGTCCGCCACGGCAAGGGCAGCTTCGTACGCTCCAGCGGACAGCCTTTGCTCATCATCGAACGCCGCATCAGCCGCACCGCCGAGGGCAGGTTCGTGATGCCTAACGGCGACATCTGGCAGGAGGCTGAGGAGCCGAGCACCTACCGCACCCGCACCACGAAGGTCACCGGCCGACTCCTCCACCTCGACGAGGAAGAAGCCCTGTTCGGGTGCGACCGATTGCTCATCGATCCAGGCACCGGCACGCGCGCGATGCACCGCACACTGATCCCCTTCGAGGCCGCGGACGGCATCCGGATGCTTGCCGAGGAGCCCCGCACGCGCCCAGCAGCCATCTACCGCTTGCTCACCCAGGCCGGACACAAACTGACCTGGACCGAGACGGTAAGCGCCCACATGCCCCTGCCCGACGAGCGGACCACGCTCAAGCTCCCGGACGCGACACCGATCCTGCACGTAGCCCGCGTCACGCACGACACCGACAACCGCCCGCTGTTCCTCGAAGAGCTGCGCTTTGGCGCGGACCGTGCCGAACTCGCCTACCGGATCGCCGCCGACCAGCAGCCCGCGCAACGCGCCCGCACCTGAGCGCCGAGGGCAATCGGTCGAAACAGCCTTCACTTCCTCAAGGGCGCGCCTGCGGCGCGCCGGGGCGCCCGGCCGCCCCGGCCGGGCGTGCGGCGTGGACGCCGGTCCCGTCCGGTCGCCCGGCGCCCCCGCCCGCAGCCTGCCCGAGAAGTCGAGGCGTCGACCGGCCGTCGAGGGCAGGGGCGTGGCGGGCTGGGGGTCGACGGCCTCCGAGACTTTAGGCAGCCACCATGGGGCGAGCCTCGAAGAACAGGGGGCCGATCGGGCTATTGCGGGCAGGTCCAAGGACTGCCCGATCCGCTGGCGAGCGTAAGGCCCCCTGTTCTCTCGCCCCATGGCAACTCCAGCCCAAAGTCTCTCCGGCCGGCGACGTGCCCACGTGCACCACTCCCCAGCGAAATGACGCCTCACGCTGCACCACCGTCGCCGTCAGCAAGCCGCCGCAGAAGCCCTGCGAGCCGGGTCACGGCACCGGGCTGACCGACCAGCCGCACCACCCCCCGGCCGTCATCGTCCGTCGCTGCGACAGCCCGCAACTCGGACGGCTCGAAACCGGACCCGAGCAACGCAAGGTTGGCTTCGTCGGCAGCCACACGAGCCTCACGCCAGCCCGCCATGTAGTCGACGCCACGCACCCACAGATCAAAGTCCGCACCCGTCACGTCCGAGCCGTCCACGGGCCACTCAGCCCCCGCGCCAGTCACGTTGCCACTCCCGCCTTGTAACTGTTCGTCAACTCTCTTGGCACCAAGGCGAATGCACAGCACAACGACCCCGGTACCATCAGGCACCGGGGATCGTTGCGTCCCCTCCCGGACCACCCCGGTTGCTGCCAGGCGCGGGGGTGGTCCGGTCTCGGTCTTCGGTTGTGAAGCGCGGCCTCTGGGGCCGAGTGGGGAGCCCAGCCCCAGGGGGCCAACGCCCCGGCCGGGCGACATCCGGCCAGCCGGGCCGCCACACACGCGATGTCGACACGTGAGCAGCGGTCCGGAGTCAGTCAGGACGAAGAACTGACCGCCCCTTGGCCGAGGTCGAAGCGGCACCACACGGTCTTGCCGCCTTCGTCCTCCGGCGTCCACCAGACGGCCGTTGCCAGCCTCTGGACGATCAGCAGCCCACGCCCGCTGTCGGGCAGCACCGCTTCCGACAGCTGTCCCACAAGACCAGGCGAGAATGCCTCACCGAGAGGGAGCAGAGGCGGCGTCGAGTCCTCGTCACCGACTCCGATGAACAGCCACTCCGGCCAGACCTTGAACGTCACATCGATGCGCCGACTCGCGCCCGGACGGGCCAGGCGCCGGTCCGGGACCGCGTGGTTCACCACGTTCCCGACCAGCTCCGACACAACCGTCCGGGCGTCGTCGACAACCGCGTCCGCACCGGCGTCCCTGAGGAACTCAGCCGTCATGGAACGGGCGACACGCGCCGTGTCCTGGAACTCGGCGAAGAGCGTCAGGGCTAGATACCGCCCACCCGTTGACGGATCCGGAGCCGCGAACCAGTGAGCGTACGCGTCTAACTCACTCGTCACCCGTTCATGCCGCCGCGCTTCTCTCGCGCTCATGACACGGACCACCGTCTCTGATCACGTCTGCCGGGGCTCTCCCGGCAGGGTGACGCGAGAGTGCACCACGCAGCCCTGCCGGGACTCCCCCCACTTGGGGACCCCTCTCTTGGGGACCCCCTCGGTAGACTCGCGAAACAGGCACGGCGAGATGATCGAAAGACAAGATCAAGCAGGCTCAGACGTCAGGTCAATCACGATGGGGAAGTGGATGACCACAGCGGCACCGACACCGGCAGCTCTTCCGCCTCACGTACTGGAACGCTCAGACGTGCGGTCGGCGATCGCCAACCACGACTTCGGCGAAGTCTTCAGACTCGCCAAGATCCACGGAAACGTCAGCTACGCCAAGATCGCCGAAGCCGTCGGCTACAAGCGCGAGCACATCGGCAAGATGGCCCGCCCCGAGACCGACGGCAAGGGCGTCCGCCCACGGATCACCCAGTTCCACAAGATCCTCGAAGTGGTCGATGGCCTACGCATCCCCGGCCATCTCGCCGGACTCACCCCACGCCCGTGGGAGCTGGAACAACCGGCCAGGACCACGCAGCCGGAAGATCCGAGCACCCTGATCGCCCAGGGCGGTGCGGGCATATGGGACATCGCAGAGATGCTGCGCCGCACGGAGATGTCCAGCATCAACAGCGCCGCCCTGGAGTCGATCGAACAGGGCATTGATCAACTGGCCCGCGCCTACCCGTACGCCGACGCCGACTACCTCCACGAACGCACCCGCAACGGCCTCCAGTACGTCACCAAGCAGCTCGAAGGCCGCATGACCCTGCGCCAGCACCGAGGGCTACTGGTCGACACCGGATGGCTCTTCCTGCTCAACGCGTGCGTGCAGTACGACCGGGGCCAGCGCGAAGCAGCCAACCTCAGCAAGGCCGCTGCACTCCGCATCGGAGAAGAGGCCGGGCACGGCGAGATCAAGGCGTGGGCATGGGAGATCGAGGCATGGTTCGCCCTCACCCAGAGCCGCTGGCAGGACATGCTCAACGCCGTCGAGGCCGGGCACGTGGCCGACCAGACGCACTCGGTGGGCGTGCAGCTCTACGCGCACAAGGCCCGAGCCGCCGCCCGCATGGGTGACGGCCGTCTCGTCCGCGACTCCCTGGATGCAGGCCGAGCCAGGCTGGACCGACTCCCCAAGCCCGACCACCCGGAACACCACTTCATCATCGACCCCGACAAGTGGGACTTCTACGAGATGGACGCCTACCGTCTCCTCGGCGACGACGAGCGCGCCGCCGCCCACGCCCGATCGGTGATCCGCATCAGCACCGGCCCAGACGGCACCGAGATCTCTCCCATGCGCGCCGCGGAAGCCCGCCTCACTCTCGGAGTGGCCGCCGCCCGCATGGGCGAGATCGAAGAAGCCATCGGCATGGGCACCAAGGCCCTGGAAGCCGACCGCAAGTCCCTCCCGTCCCTGCTCTTGGTCGCTGACGAACTGGACAAGGAACTCAGGTCCCGGTACCCGCGTGAGGCCGCGTCCCGCGACTTCCACGAGCAAGTGATGACGATCAAGCGAGGTGCCGCCAGGCCTGAGCTTCCGTTCTGACATCTTCCCTTCAAGATCCGGGTCCTGCTCAAGGAGCGACACCAGGGCTGGGCACAGTGATCGAGCGATGCTGGCGACTGTCTCGGTTCTGTCGCAAGGGACACCAGCAAGTGGGCACCGACGATCAACAAATGCCAAGCTGCATCCTGCCAAGGGAGGTTGGTGGATGTCGTCGCGTGGCTCAAGTGGATCAGTCGGAAGTGCGCCTGCTGGCGTGACGGGGGGAGCCGGACAATCGCCGGGTGAACCATCAGGTTCACGTCGGCGGCGGGACTGGCAAGGCCCCGCTGCTCTGATCGGTGCTGTCGCAGCATTGATCACCGCGATATACACGTTCTTCGGAGGTGTCTCTCTGGGCTCAGGAGGCAGTGACCAGAAACAACGGCCACAGCCACCCGAGGCCGCTGCAAGCACGCCGGGTCAACAATCCCCAACCTCCCAGTCGGGCGCAGCCAAGCCCAAGGTGCGCTGGTCAGGCGAGCTTGTCGCTACGTACGAGACGACCGATCTGGATACGACTCCTCCGTCACGCACTTACAACGACGGCGGCGACCTGCATGCAAGCTGGGGCACCCCCAAGGGAAGCACCGTCACCGCTTACTTCGAATACAACGTTCAGGCCGTGGAACTTGGTCCCGGCACGAAGGCATCACCAGATGTGTGTGCTTCGCAAGCAGCCACTCACGCCGTCCAGAGCCTCAACGTGGAAGCAGGGACCCGCTTCTGCCTCATAACGAATGGGGGGCGCCCTGCGATCGTGGAGGTGAAGAGCGTGGACCTTGCGAACGATGAGTTCACCGCGCAAGCAACCGTCTGGGAGAAGTGACCACCAGCGCTGAGGACAGTGATCCTCACCAGTGACAAACAGCCAATCGTGCTCCGTCCGGTCAGGCCGACCAGACGGAGCACGGTTGGCTACGCGAACCCAGCGATCGCCACGTGCCTAAGATCCGGTCAGGATCAGTCAGCGATCGGCAGGTACACCCGGTTCCCCGCCTCAGCGAACTCCTTCGACTTCTGGAGCATCCCCTCAGCGACCTCCTCAGCCGTCGCCCCAGCAGCCGTCTTGCCACCAAACTGCCGTGTGATGCTTTGGCTAATCTTCATCGAGCAGAACTTCGGGCCGCACATCGAGCAGAAGTGCGCCGTCTTCGCAGGCTCGGCCGGCAACGTCTCGTCGTGGAACTCCCGTGCCGTGACCGGGTCGAGAGCCAGATTGAACTGGTCCTCCCAGCGGAACTCGAAACGGGCGTCGGAGAGCGCGTCGTCCCAGTCCTGCGCCCCCGGATGCCCCTTGGCGAGGTCCGCCGCGTGGGCCGCGATCTTGTACGTGATGACGCCGGTCTTCACATCGTCCCGGTTGGGCAGGCCCAGGTGCTCCTTGGGCGTGACGTAACAGAGCATCGCCGTGCCCCACCAGGCGATCATCGCCGCGCCGATGCCCGAGGTGATGTGGTCGTACGCCGGAGCGACATCGGTGGTCAGCGGGCCGAGCGTGTAGAACGGCGCCTCCTCGCAGATCTCCTGCTGAAGGTCGATGTTCTCCTTGATCTTGTGCATCGGGACATGGCCCGGACCCTCGATCATGGTCTGTACGCCGAACCGCTTGGCGATCGTGTTCAGCTCACCGAGCGTGCGCAGTTCGGCGAACTGGGCCTCGTCGTTGGCATCGGCGATCGACCCGGGGCGCAGCCCGTCGCCCAGCGAGTACGTCACGTCGTACGTGGCGAGGATCTCGCAGAGCTCCTCGAAGTGCTCGTACAGGAACGACTCCTTGTGGTGCGCGAGGCACCACGCGGCCATGATCGAGCCGCCGCGGGAGACGATGCCGGTCTTGCGGCGAGCGGTCAGCGGAACGTACGGCAGGCGCACGCCGGCGTGGACCGTCATGTAGTCGACGCCCTGCTCGGCCTGCTCGATGACGGTGTCCTTGTAGATCTCCCAGGTCAGCTCCTCGGCCTTGCCGTCGACCTTTTCGAGGGCCTGGTAGAGGGGAACGGTGCCGATCGGCACGGGGGAGTTACGCAGAACCCACTCACGGGTGGTGTGAATGTTGCGTCCGGTGGAAAGGTCCATGACCGTGTCGGCGCCCCAGCGCGTCGCCCATGTCATCTTCTCCACCTCCTCCTCGATGGAGGACGTCACCGCGGAGTTGCCGATGTTGGCATTGACCTTCACCAGGAACCGCTTGCCGATGATCATCGGCTCGATCTCGGGATGGTTGACATTGGCCGGCAGCACGGCCCGGCCCGCGGCGATCTCCTCGCGCACCACCTCGGGTCCGACGTTCTCCCGGATCGCCACGTACTCCATCTCCGGAGTGATCTCGCCCCGGCGGGCGTACGCGAGCTGGGTGACCGGCTGCCCGTCCCGGCTGCGGCGGGGCAGCCGCGGCCGGCCGGGGAAGACCGCGTCGAGGTTGCGCAGCCCGCCACGCGGCGAGGTGTGCTTGAGCCCGTCGTCCTCGGGGCGGGCCGGGCGGCCCGGGTACTCCTCGGTGTCGCCGCGCGCGATGATCCAGTTCTCCCGCAGCGGTGCGAGGCCGCGACGGACATCGGTCTCGGTGGTGGGATCGGTGTACGGCCCCGACGTGTCGTACAGCGTCACGTCCTTGCCGTTGGTGAGGTGCACCTGACGGACCGGCACCCGGAGGTCCGGGCGTGAGCCCTGGATGTACCCCTTGTGCCAGCCGATGGACTTCCCGGCCTCGTCGCTCTGGTTCGAGGCAGGCGTGCGTGCGTCCGATGTGGTCATGAGACCTACTCCCTACGCCGGCATTACCCGGTAACAGGTTCGGCGGTCGGCGCAGCCTGTCCCGTACGGATGTACGGATATCAGCGCCCTCTCAGCCCGGTGCTCCGAGCTCCCGCGTGTGCAAAGGTCCCCCCACGCTAGCGCCCCGTCCGGCGGAATGAACAGAGGCCCTTCTCTTCTTGCGATGATCGGCCGGTGACGTCCCCCCGTAACGACCCCGACCCGCAGGGCCATCAGCACGGCCATTCACACGGCCACGGCCCCGCCGCACCCGTCTCCCAGCACCTGCGCAAGGTCATCGCCGTGGTACTGATCCCGTTCGCCACCGCGGTCGTCGTCGGTCTGGTGGCGCTCTGGCCCGGGGGTGCGCCGCCGCACGAGCGGACCGGTGTCGGTTTCGACCAGCAGACCCAGCAGGCCAAGGTGGTGAAGATCGACAAGGTGGACTGCAAGGACGTGAACGCCGCTCAGATGCCCACCAGTGGCGACACGACGCCGCCGGGGAGCGGGGCGGGGCTGTGCGAGAAAGCCACCGTGGAAGTGACGACCGGTCACGACAGGGGCCGGACCTTCGTCGAGATCGTCCAGCCCGACGCACCGCGTCAGTTGCGCCAGGGACAGGGCGTGGTCGTGGCGTACGCCCCCGACGCTCCCCATGATCTGCAGTACTCGGTGACGGATGTGAACCGGAAGTTCCCGATGACGCTGCTGGCCGGGATCTTCGCCCTGGTGGTGGTCGCGGTGGGCAGGATGCGCGGCGTGATGGCCCTGGTCGCGCTCACCGTGTCGTTCGCCGTGCTGACGCTGTTCATCCTCCCGGCCATCCTCCAGGGCTCGAACCCACTGCTCGTCGCGGTGGTCGGCGCCAGTGCGATCATGCTGATCGCGCTGTACATGTGCCACGGCCTGACCGCTCGCACCTCGGTCGCCGTCCTCGGCACCCTGATCTCCCTGCTGCTGATCGGGCTGCTCGGATCGCTCTTCATCGGCTGGGCGAGCCTGACCGGCAACACCGATGACAGCACCGGCCTCATCCACGGCCTGTACCCGCACATCGACATGAGCGGTCTGCTGCTGGCCGGTGTCATCATCGGTTCGCTCGGGGTGCTCGACGATGTGACGGTCACGCAGACATCTGCGGTCTGGGAGCTGCACCAGGCGAACCCGACGATGGGGGCGCGGGGTCTCTACCGGGCAGGGATCAGGATCGGGCGCGACCACATCGCCTCGGTCGTCAATACGCTGGTGCTGGCCTACGCGGGCGCCGCGCTGCCGCTGCTGCTGCTGTTCTCGATCGCCCGGAGCAGCGTGGGGACGGTGGCCAACAGCGAACTGGTGGCGGAGGAGATCGTACGCACGCTGGTCGGCTCGATCGGACTGGTCGCCTCGGTGCCGGTGACGACCGTGCTCGCCGCGCTGGTCGTCTCCGCGGACCGCACGGGGCTCGGCGCGGAAGCCGGAGCTCCAGCACCCGTACGGACCGGGAAGGGCCGCCGTCGCAGGGCGAAGTCTTGAACGCCTCCACACGGAGAGCGATTCACCCATTCGGCGGATGTCGCGTTCGACCGACGGGCCGGCCTGCGGCGCCGCGCTCTTCAGCCGGCGTTCTGTTCCTCCGCGAGGATCCGGCCCAGGGCCTCTTCCAGATTGCCCTCGAAGTCACCCAGCGTGCACTCCTGCCCGAGCGGCACGAGTTTGTCCGTGCGGTCGAGAAAGGCCACGAGCGGCGCCGTACCGGCCCTGAAGAGGGCGCGATCCGTGCCCACCTGGAGACGGATATGTACATCGGACAACCCCTCGGGCTCCGTGGGCCCGATGTGCACATCGCCGTCGCCACTGGGGCTGTTGAGGCCGTCGAGCAGCAGCTCACGGCCAAATGCCCAGGTGACGGGGGCGTCGCCGGGGAGATGGAAGGTCATCCGGATCGCATACGGATCGCACACTTCGTACCGGAGCTCCACCGGGATCCGGAAAGAGAGCTCCTCGGAGACGAGGAAGCTCATCATGACCTCAGCTTGAACCGACTCGCGCATCGTCCAACCCCGCAGTAGATGAATCTGGCCAGGAATGATCCCCCGTGGCCCTATTGACGCCATCGTGGTGCACGCGATAGCAGATCACAAGGAGTGATTTTTCAGATACTGATAGAGAACACGAACGAACGCAAGAGGCTGGCCACTTCGCCACGTAGTTGTTCGACTGCGGGGAGCAACCGGTCTTCCTGCTCCAGGGGTACGGAAATCGCCATCGCCGCGGCAGTGAAACCGGCGGCGATCGGGATGGCCGCGCAGACCGTCCCCAGGGCGTACTCCTGTCGTTCGATGACAGGTTCCATTCGCTCCAACGACCGCAATCGCTCAAGAAGCGCCGCGCGGTCCCGCACCGAGTACGGGGTCAGCGGACGCACCGGGTGCCGGTCCAGATGATCCTCGCGGGCCTTCTCGTCGAGCCGGCTCAGCAGACACTGGCCGATCGCATGGGCGTGGCCGGTCTCGCGGAAGGACGCCCACTCGTCCACCGCGGGTGTGGCGGGGTCGTCGGCGACCGCGACGAGTTCGATCTCGCCCTCGCGGTAGACGGCGCAGTAGACCGGCGCGCCGATGGTGTCGCGCCAGCGGCTCAGCGACTCCGTCATCCTGCTGCGACGATTCCGCAGCGTTCCCTCGCCGACCAGGCGCTCCGCGGCGGTGCCGAAGAGGAAGACGCCGTTCTCCCGGCGCAGATAGCCCTCATGGGCCAGGGTGCGCAGCAGGTGGTAGGCGGTGGGAAGGGGAAGACCCGCTTCCCTGGCCAGCTGCTTCGCGGGCGCCCCGTCCCGATGGGCGCCCACAGCTTCCAGCAGCCTCAGCGCTCGCTGTACCGAACCGATCAGCGTCGGGACAGCAGTGCTCGATGCCGTGGTCAACAGTCACCCCCAGGCATGGTGACGGGCAGTCAGCCCGCCTGTGGGGGCCGCCCCCACGGACCGCCGCATGCCTGGGGTCCGGAGGCCGAACGCCGTACAAACCACTGGTCAGGGTAGTGACGGACAGTTAATTCCCAGGTGGCGGCAGCGGATTGCCACCATATCGGCCGCATCCGCCGGGAGGGTCGTTTCGTCCTGCACTTAGCTCAGCTGGGCTAATCCTGCGCCCGGTTTCCGATCTTCCTACCAGTCGCTGCGCGAGGAGGAGGACGACATGAACTTGCGTACGACGAAGACGAGTCCTCCGACCAGGATGACGAAGACCAGAATCTTGAAGAGCAGACCGATCACGAACCCGACCACGCTGGCGATCAGACCGCCGAACACGACGATCGCGATGACCGGCACCGCGATCCACTTCACCCACCAGGGCATCCCCGCGAATATCTCCCGCACCGCCATCGTCCTTACCTCGTCTCTGTGAGTTCCTGCTTTCGATGCTAGAGGCGCGGAGGGGGCCGGCGGAGGTTCCGCAGCCCTTGAAGTCCCCTGATCGACCCCCTAGGGATCCCTGAGACCGGAGCCCGGTCCTCCGTAGGAGCGGGCTCAGCTCTCCGGCGGGGAGAAGACCACCATGACCCGCAGGTCCTCGGTGATGTGGTGGAACTTGTGGGCGACACCGGCGGGCACGTACACCACACTTCCCCTGCCCACCTGCGTGGTTTCCATGCCGACCGTGATCGAGGCACGGCCGCTGACGACGAAGTAGACCTCGTCCTCCTTGTGCGGCTGCTGCGGGTCCAGTTCACCGGCGTCCAGCGCGTACAGGCCGACGGACATGTTCCGTTCCTTCACGAACTGCAGGTACGCGCCGTCGTTGGCGGCCCGCTCCGCTTCCAGCTCGTCCAGTCTGAATGCCTTCATGGCCCGTCCGCCCCTTGCCTCTGTTCTGCCGGTGTCCGCCACCGATCGTGTCTGCCACGATCAGACACATGAAGAATTTCGTAGTCAAGACGATCGCCAACGCAGGTGCCCTGGCCGTGGCCATCTGGCTGCTCCAGGACATCACGCTGAGCGGCGGCGGCACCGGGCGCAAGGCGCTCACGCTGATCCTGGTCGCCCTGCTCTTCGGCCTGGTGAACTTCGTGGTCAAGCCGATAGTGAAACTGCTCACGTTCCCGCTCTTCATCCTCACGCTGGGCCTGATCACCCTGGTGGTCAACGCGCTCATGCTGCTGCTGACCTCCTGGCTGGCCGGTCTGTTCAACCTCAGCTTCCATGTCCACGGCTTCTGGACCGCCGTACTCGGCGGCCTGATCATCTCGATCGTGTCGTGGGCGCTGAACGTGGTCCTGCCCGACGAGGACTGACCCGACACCTGCTGAGACAGTGCAGGTCGGACCGGTGGCACACCGGGAGAGAAGCGAGGAGCGGTATGAGCACCACGGGTGACGGGACCCGAGCGGTACGGGCCGGGCTGCCCGAACCGGAGCAGTTCGAGCCCACCCTGCCCGGGCCGGTCTTCGCCGCGCACTTCCACCTCGCCGGTGAACCGACCGGCCCGTACACCTACGGCCGGGACACCAATCCGACCTGGACCCATCTGGAACGCGCCATCGGCGAACTGGAGGCGCCGGGGGAGCAGGTCGAGACCACCGTCTTCGCCTCCGGAATGGCGGCGATCTCGGCGGTTCTGCTGTCCCAGGCGCGCACGGGCGATGTGGTCGTGCTCCCCGACGACGGATACCAGGCGCTGCCGCTGGTGCGTGAGCAGCTGGAGGCCTACGGCGTCGAGGTGCGGACCGCACCGACCGGAGGCGACGCCCAGTTGTCGGTCCTGGAGGGTGCCAGGCTGCTGTGGATCGAGACCCCGTCCAATCCGGGGCTCGATGTCTGCGATGTGCGCCGGCTCGTCGGGGCCGCACACGCGGCCGGCACCCTGGTGGCCGTCGACAACACGCTCGCCACGCCTCTCGGCCAGCGCCCGCTGGAACTGGGGGCCGACTTCTCGGTGGCCAGTGACACTAAGGGCATGACCGGGCACGGCGACATCCTGCTCGGCCATGTGACCTGCCGCGATCCCGAGCTGGCAGCGGGCGTACGGCGCTGGCGCAAGGTCGTCGGCGCGATTCCGGGGCCGATGGAGGCCTGGCTCGCACACCGCTCGCTGGCCACTCTGGAGCTGCGGCTCGACCGGCAGTGCGCCACCGCCCTGACCCTGGCCGAGGCGCTGGGCAGGCGCGAGGAGGTGGCCGGGGTCCGGTATCCCGGCCTGCCCACCGATCCTTCGTATCCGAAGGCCGTACGGCAGATGCGGCGCTTCGGCTCCGTGGTGTCGTTCGTACTGCCCGACCGTGAGCGGGCCGAGCGCTTTCTCGCCGAGCTGCGGCTCGTCGACGACGCGACGAGCTTCGGTGGCGTGCGCTCGACCGCCGAGCGGCGGGCACGCTGGGGCGGTGACGCCGTACCGGAGGGCTTCATCCGATTCTCGGTCGGCGCCGAGAACCCGGACGACCTGGTGGCCGACGTCGAACGGGCACTGGACGCCGCGCTGCGCAAGAGCTGAGCCGACCAGCGGTACGGACGGTCCGAGCCTCCCCCCTCGTGGCTCGGACCGTCCCGGTTCCGGATGTGAAGAACCGCCTGAACAAGGCTAGTTGACTCTCCGTCAGAGTCCAATCACGCCAGCGACAGCGACCTATCGACATATTTATAGTTGTACGGGTCGAAGCGTCTCGACCGTGGGAGGGGGCAGGACATGGACCTGGCACTGCTGCGCACATTCGTCACGGTGCACCGGGCCGGCTCCTTCACCCGGGCGGCCGCCCTGCTCGGCCTCTCCCAGCCCGCGGTGACCTCGCAGATCCGCACCCTGGAACGGCAGCTGGGCCGTCCGCTCTTCCTGCGCAGGGCCCGTGGTGTGACCCCGACGACCATCGGTGACGAGCTCGCGCACCGGGCGGCGCCCCATCTGGACGCGCTGGTCGAGATCACCGAGACCGAGCTCGACGAGGAGTCGGGCGTACGGACACTGCATCTGGCCGGGCCGCCCGAATTCACGTCGATGCGGGCCCTGCCCGCGCTCACCCCTCTTACTGCCCAGGGCCTGGCCCTGCGCAGTTCGTTCTTCGCAGGCGCCGAGGAGGCGCTGGAGGGGCTGGCCGCCGGACATCATGATCTGGCCCTCACGACGGCCCGCCCGCGCGGTGGGCTGCTCACCGCGACTCCGCTCTGCGACGAAGAGCACGTCCTGATCGCCGCACCGCGCTGGGCCGGGCGACTGGGGCCCGGAACCTTGCGGCACAAAGGACCCGTGGTGCTGGACGAGCTTCCGGTCGTGGAGGTCCACGAGAGCCTACCGCTCGTCTCGCGCTACTGGGCCGCCGTCTTCGACCACCGGCCCGCCGTTGCGGGAACAGTCATCGCACCGGATCTCCGGGCCGTCCTGGAGTGCGCGGTGGCGGGTGCCGGGCTCGCCGTGCTGCCGCGCTATCTGTGCGAGGGCGCGCTGGAAAGGGGCGAGGTCGTGGCACTTCTCGACCCTCCCGTACCTCCGCTGCGCACCTATTTCCTGGTCGTGCGGACCGGCACCCTCGCACTGCCGCACATCGCGCGGGCCCACGAGTGGCTGCTGCGCGCCGCCGCCGACTGGTGAGCGCAGGACACCCCGGCACCGCTCCGGTGTTTCAGAACCGGTTCCGTGGGCCACTCTCTTGCCATGACCGAACGTCCTGTGGTCAAGCGCACCGCACGCGCCATCCTGCTCGACGGCGACGACCTCGTCCTCATCAAGCGCACCAAGCCCGGAGTGGATCCGTACTGGCTCACGCCGGGCGGCGGGGTCGAGCCCGAGGACGCGACCGTCGTCGACGCTCTGCACCGCGAGCTGGACGAGGAGCTGGGTGCCAAGATCACCGATGTGGTCCCCTGTTTCGTCGACACCGTGGAACACATCGAAGGCGGCGGGGTGAAGGGTGTCAAAGTCCAGCACTTCTTCGTCTGCCGACTGGAGTCGATGGACCTGTCCCGGCGCCACGGGCCCGAGATCGACGATCCCTGTGGGGAGTACGACGTCGTTCGGGTGCCGTTCAGCCGGATGGGGATCGCTGCGGTCCATCTCGTACCGCTGTCGCTGCGGCACTACCTGGACGGCAATATCGAGGGCGTACGGGCGATGCACGCGCCCGACCTGGGCTGACCCCGCCGCTTCCTGGGGCGGGGCTCACCTGTCGCCGCTCGCGTGGGGCGGCGCCCGGCGCCATCGCGCCCACGATCAGGCGGGGCCGGTGGCCGCCAGTTCCTCCACAGCATCGTGCCGGATGCGCTCGGCGGGCATGCCGATGCCCCTGAGTACGTCCACGCCACTGCGGATCATGCCCGGCGGGCCCGAGAGATATGCGTCGTACTCGTGCCACGGACCGCACTCGCGCACGGCCTCGGGCAGCAGTCCTTTCAGGGCGCCCTCCGCTCCCGGGCCGGTGGAGACCACCGGTCGCACCGCGAGCCAGGGATAGGTCCGCTGGAGCCGCATCATCGTGTCGATGTCGTACAGGTCGTGTCCGCTGCGTGCCCCGTAGAAAACCTCCACCGGACGCCGGTCGCCGTACTCGGCAACGTCCTCGACGAGCGCCTTGATGGGAGCGATGCCCGTGCCGCCGCCCAGGCAGAGCAGACCGCTGTGGGTGGAGTGGTCGACCGTCATCGAGCCGGTGGGCGGACCGAGGCGCACGATGTCACCGGGCCGGGCCCGGTGCACCAGGGCGTTGGAGACCCAGCCCGCCGGGACCGCCTTGATGTGGAAGGTGAGCAGACCGTCCGGGCGGGGCGCCGAGGCGAAGGAATAGTGGCGCCAGTTCCGGGGCCACCACGGGGTCTCCATCGCCGCGTACTGGCCTGCGCGGAAGGGGTAGGCCTGGTCGGGACGGACCCTGAGGACCGCTATGTCCCGGGTCCTGAGGTCGTGGGAGACGACCTCCGCGTGCCACCGGGCGGGGGCCAGCATCTCGTCCTCGGCGGCAGCATCGATCATGATCTGCGATATCGCGGTGTAGGCACGGATCCACGCCGCTTCGGTCTCCGCGTCCCAGGTGGTGCTCGCGTAACGGCTCAGCGCACCGAGGAGCGCCTCCCCCACGGCGGGATAGTGCGTGGGCAGCGTGCCGTACTTGCGGTGCCCCCGACCCAGGCCGCCGAGGTACTCGGCCAGCGCATGAGGGTCGTCCAGCCGGTCGGCCGCGGTGAGGATCGCGCGGAGAAGACGGTCGCGCTGAACATCCATCGCGACCGGGAACAGGTCACGCAGGTCGGGGTGCCGGATGAAGAGCAGGGCGTAGAAGTACGAGGTCGTTCGGTCCGCGACCGGCGAGATCTCGGCCAGAGTGCGGTGGATCAGGATCGCGTCGGGAGATCCTTTCGTTCCGTCTTCGGTCCACCCGGTGGCCGGAGCATCCATAGTGTGCCTCGCCTCGAACGTCTTCTGGTCGCCTTGCGCGCCCACACGGCCGCGGCCCCCGTCCATGGACGCGGTCGGGTCCCGGTCGCGGTCGCTGGTCGTTTCCTGCTCGCGGTCCCCTGCCCCAGCATGCCCTGTCACGAACGCAGGCCGGACAAATAGCGGGAAGTCCGGGTATCCGAACCGGCTTTCCCATGACGCTCCATTGCCCCATGGCCGAGCCCTGAATCCACGACAGTCGTCCGCCTCCAAGGAACGCTTCCCAACCGGTCCGGCCCGCAAGGCCTCTGGGGAGCGCTCGCTGTACGCCGAGGCCAGTACGTGCGAATACTCCCGCTGTCAGACGCTCGACTTCCTCGTTCCCGGCACCGTGTTTCACGTGAAACCACTCAACCGCTCCGCCCGCCGCGGCCTCCTCGTCGCGCATGTTTCGATATCCGTGAGCTGGCTGGGACTGACCGTCGGCCTGCTGACGCTCGGCATCACAGCCTTTCTCACCGACGACCCCGCCACCGCGCAGGCCACCACCCGCGCCATGAAGATCTTCGGAGACTGGCTGCTCGTCCCCGTCGCCCTGTTCTCCCTGTCCAGCGGACTCGTACTGGCGCTCGGCACGCCCTGGGGGCTGGCCAGACACCGGTGGGTCTGGACGAAGTTCTGGCTCACTCTGATCACCACGGCGCTGTCGATCTTCTCGTTGCGCCCCGGCATCAACGAGGCGGCGATGCGCGGCTCCGTCGACATCGACTTGGTGGTCGCTCCGTCGGTGGCGACGGCGACGTATCTGTTCATCACCGCGGTATCGGTGCTGAAGCCCTGGGGACCGACTCGGCGCGGGCGGCGACTACGGGTCTCGGCCGGTAAAGGAGTGGACGAGCGATCACCGCGTCGGACAGCCTGACCCTCATGCCCTCCCCACTGCCCCGTCCGCTCACCGATCTGCCTGTCCGGCGTCTGACCCCGGGCGACCTGGTCGCCTGCGCCGACCTCTGCGAGGACCGCGGCTGGCCACGCGATGAGCACAGATGGGGGCTGCTCCTTGCCGCGGGAACGGGCTACGGCGTGGACGCCCCCGGGGGCAAGGGTCTGATGGCGGTCTGTGTGGTGACCTCCTACGGTCCGCGCCTGGCTGCCATCGGCATGTTGCTCGTCGCCGAACGGCATGCGCGACAGGGAGTCGCCCGGCGTCTGATGCGTCATGTGATGGACGAGGCCGGAGGCACACCCCTCAGCCTGTACGCGACCTCCGCGGGACAACCGCTCTATGAACAGCTCGGTTTCGCGGTCGTGGGCCGCGTCGAGCGGGTCACCGGATTCTTCCGGCCGGCCGGTGAGAGAACGTCCGCCGTGACCGTTCGTCCGGCTGCGGCAGAGGACCTGCGATCCATCGTCCGGCTGGACTCGGACGTCTTCGGCTCCGACCGGACACATGTGCTTGCCCGGCTGCCCGCGTACGCCGACCACATCCGGGTCGCGGAGGACAGAGGAAGGCTCACCGGTTACGCGGCGGCCTGGCCGAGCGACCGTACTCATGTGGTCGGCCCGCTGATCGCGTCCGACACCGCCACGGCTCAGGCACTCGTCGCCTCGCTCGCCGACGCGACCGATCTGCCCTTGCGGGCGGACATCGACGCGCGCCATGCGCACCTGCTCGATTGGTTCGGGCAATGCGGTCTGCGGACCGGTTCCACAACCACGGTGATGACGTACGGGACACCGGACCTGCCGGGCGACTGGACCCGTCGCTACGCTCCGCTGACCGTGGCGACGGGCTGACCCACCCGGCTGTCGGTCCTCGCCCTCGCGGGCGGCGAGGACGTCAGCCGAGAGCCTTCACGGCAGCCGTCGCGAAGCCGTGGTCCTGGTCGGGAGCACCTCCGCCGACGCCGATGGCACCGATGAGCCGGCCGTCGCGGTGGACCGGGACGCCACCGGCGATGAAGAGCAGCGGCCGGTCCAGGGCGGTCGGCAGGGTGTGGAAGAGCCCGCCCGGCTGGACCGCCGCGACGAGGTCGGCGGTGGGGGCGTCGAGCTGGAGGGCCGTGTAGGCCTTGCGGGTACTGGTCTCGCCCGCGATGAGAACGGCGCGGTCGTCCCGCCGGAAGGCCAGCAGGTGGCCGCCCGCGTCGAGGATCGTGACGGCAACGGCGACTTCGGCGGCTTCGGCGACTCTGCGGGCCGCTTCGATGAGCGCTTCCGCATCCGGGGTGGTCAGCGGGGCGACCGTGGTGGTGCTCATGGGGGATGACTCCTTGGTGCGATGAGGTGTTGTCCCTGAGGTCGGGATGCGCAGTGCCGTGAGGGTCAGCGCTGGACCGCGGGGGCCACGACCGGTTCAGGACTGTGCTGGGCGACGATCCGGCCACGGTGGACGGTGCGGCGTTCCAGAGCGCCGGAGACGACCGCGAGGACCAGGGCGGAGGCGGCCAGCGCGGCGCCGATCCAGTTGGGCGCGGTGTAGCCGAGGCCGGCTGCGATGACGAGGCCGCCGAGCCAGGCCGCCAGCGCGTTGCCGAGGTTGAAGGCACCGACGTTGACGGCGGAGGCGAGGGTCGGAGCGCCGGCCGCCTGGTCGAGCACCCGCTTCTGCAGCGGCGGCACGATGGCGAAGCCCAGGCCCCCGATCAGCACGATGGTGACGGCCGCCGGGAACTTGTGGTGCGCGGTCAGGGTGAACAGGGACAGGACCACGGCGAGGGCACCCAGCGACACGTACAGCATCGGCATCAGACGGCGGTCGGCGAACTTGCCGCCGAGCAGATTGCCGCCCACCATGCCCAGCCCGAAGAGGACCAGCAGCCAGGTGACGGAGGACGCGGAGTATCCGGCGATCTTGGTCATCATCGGCGTGATGTAGGTGATCGCGGCGAAGACTCCGCCGAAGCCCAGCACCGTCATCGCCATGGCGAGCAGGACCTGCACATTGCGGAACGCGGCCAGCTCGTGGCGGATTCGTATGTCCTCGGCCCGGGGCTGATCGGGGATGAGCCTGGCCACACCGAGAAGACCGACGACACCGAGCGCGGCGACGGCGAAGAACGTGGTCCGCCACCCGACGGTCTGTCCGATGTAGGTGCCCATCGGTACTCCGACGACATTGGCGACGGTGAGGCCGGTGAACATCATGGCGATCGCCCCGGCCTTCTTCTGCGGGGCGACCAGATCTGCCGCGACGACCGATCCGATGCCGAAGAAGGCGCCGTGGGCGAGTGAGGCGATCACCCGGCCGGCGAGCATCACGCCGAAGACCGGGGCAACCGCGGAAACGACATTGCCCACCACGAACAGCCCCATCAGCAGCATGAGCATGCGCTTGCGGGGGAGCCGGGTGCCGAGAACCGTCATCAGCGGGGCGCCGAGGACGACACCGAGCGCATATCCCGTGACCAGGAATCCCGCGGTGGGGATCGAGACGTGGAAATCCGCAGCGACCTCGGGAAGCAGCCCCATGATCACGAACTCGGTCGTTCCGATACCGAAAGCCCCAATGGCGAGAGCTAGAAGCGCCAGCGGCATGGGTTTCACCTTCCCTGAAGATTGCATCTGCCTCTTACGAGCGTCCACAATAATTGCAGACGCCAATTAATTGCAAGCGCGGGCTATTGCGGTAGTCGCCTACCCTGGACGCAAGCGGCTCCGAAACGGAGGAGAGACCATGACAGCGACGGACCCCGCACTGACCGCCCTCTCCCAGGGCTGGTGCGCCCTCTCCTTGCTCCACGGGAAGATCGAGGCCCGTATCGAGCGGGCGTTGCAGAGCGGGCACGGGCTCAGCGTGCGGGAGTACTCCCTGCTCGATGTCCTCAGCAGGCAGCACGACGGTCCGGGTGGCCATCTCCAGATGAAGCAGGTCGCGGACGCCGTCGTGCTCAGCCAGAGCGCCACCACCCGCCTGGTCACCCGCCTTGAGGACCGCGGACTGCTGACCCGGTATCTCTGTGACACCGATCGCCGCGGCATCTACACCGATGTCACCGAGGCCGGCCTCACGCTGCTCTCCGAGGCCAGGCCGACCAATGACACAGCGCTGCGCGCCGCACTCGACGAAGCCGCCAAGAACCCCGAACTGGCCCCGCTCATCAGAGCGGTCGAAGAGCTGAAAGTCCCCGTCAAGGTCGCGTGAGTCGCCGCGCGGCCGCGGCCGGTCCCCCGCAGTCTCGACGTTTTCCCGCGCCACCCTCATGACCTGCGTACTCTGCCGATCATGAGCGACCTGGACATACGCCCTGCGAAACTCACCGACATCGCCGCGATCGTGGCCATGCTCGCCGACGATCCGCTGGGTGCACAGCGTGAGTCACCGGACGACCTCACCCCGTACCACGCCGCGTTCCAGCGCCTGACGGATGACCCGAACCAGCACCTGGTCGTGGCCGTGCGTGAGGGCCGCGTCGTCGGGACCCTGCAGCTGACGGTGATCCCGGGGCTCTCGCGGCGCGGCGCGACCCGCTCGATCATCGAGGGCGTCCGTGTCCACGCCGACGAGCGCGGCAGCGGCCTCGGTACCCTGCTGATCGAATGGGCCGTGGAAGAATCCCGGCGCCAGGACTGTCAGTTGGTCCAGCTGACGTCCGATACGACCCGGGTCGATGCCCACCGCTTCTACGAGCGGCTGGGGTTCACCGCAAGCCATGTGGGCTTCAAGCTCGCGCTCTGACCGCCGCCCGGAACCCGAGAGGTTGTCTGTGCACCACATCAGTGACGAACAGCGCAGGATCAGGCTCGGGCGGCGGCACCTCCTGGCCCCGTCGGTACGGACCGTGTCCCCGGTGTCCGTGGCCGACGCGATCGTCGCCCTGCACGCCACGGACGCCGCCACGGTCTTCCTCTCCGCGTGTGCCCGGATGTCCGAGGCAAGTGTCGCCTCGGTCGAGCGGGCGCTCTACGCGGACGTCTCCCTGGTCCGGCAGCTCTCCATGCGCAACACCCTCTTCGTCGTACCGCAGGAACTCGCGCCCTGCGTCGACGCGGCGAACGCCCGTGCCGTGGCCGCCAAGGAACGCCGCACCTTTCTCAAGCACCTGGCGGATGACGGCAAGGGACTGGACGAGCGCTGGCTCGCCGACACCGAACAGACGGTGCTTGCCGCCCTGATGGCCCAGGGGCCCGCCACCGGCAGCGAACTCTCCGCCTCCGTGGCCGCTCTGCGGACCAAGATCACCGTCTTCCCCGGCAAGAAGCAAGAGGCAGTACAGGGCGTCGCCTCCCGTGTCCTCCGGATCCTGGCGGCCGAAGGCCGCATACGGCGGGACCGGCCTCGCGGTTCCTGGACATCCAGCCAGTTCCGCTGGACCACGTCCGAGCCCTGGCCCTTCGAGGACCCGGCACAGGCGCAGACCGAGCTGGCCCGGCGCTGGCTCCGGTCGTACGGGCCGGCGACCGAGGCCGACCTCAAGTGGTGGACGGGCTGGGGGCTGGGCCCGGCCCGCAAGGCCCTGGCAGCCGTCGAAGCAGAGGAGGTTCGGCTCGACAACGGTTCCGTGGGACGGGTCCTGCCGGAGGACCTGGAGTCCGAACCGGCCCCTGAGCCCTGGGCCGCGCTGCTTCCGGCACTGGACCCCAGTGCCATGGGCTGGGCCGATCGCGGCTTCCACCTCCCTGCCGAGCATCGGAACGCGCTTTTCGACCGGTCCGGCAATATCGGCCCGACCGTGTGGTGGAACGGCGAGATCGTGGGCGGCTGGGCACAGCGCGTCGATGGCGAGCCGGTCTGGCGGCTGCTGTCCGACGTCGGCCGGGATGCCACCACCGCGATCGAGGCGGAAGCGTCCCGGCTGTCTCAATGGGTGGGTCGAGCGCGGATCACCCCGCGCTTCCGAACCCCACTGGAACGGGAGTTGACGGCCTGAGTCGGCCGCCCTCCGCCGTTTCACGTGAAACGTGGCACTCAGGCCCGAAGGCCCCGCCAACCGCCCTCGTCCACACCGCCGGGTACGGCCGCAGCCGGGTCGTACGGCTCCCGCGTGAAGACGAACGAGCCCAGATCGAGATGGTTCACGCTGCCGTCGCCATTGCGGACGATACGCAACGTCTCCCCCGCGTAATACCCGTCGAGACCGGTCCAGGTCCCGTCGGGCTGTGCCGTGAACCGGGCGCCGCGGCCACTTCCCCCCAGGGGCTGAAGCTCCAGCCCACCGTCCGAAGTCAGTCGCAGAATGTTCGCACGCGTGCCCCAGTACCAGGGGCCGGTCAACGCGAGCAGCTCGGCGTCCACCTCGGGCAGCGGGCGCCAGGGCTCCGGAATGCGGGGCTCTGCCTCGGCGACGATCTTCACGAGGTCGGCGGCCACGTCACCGATCAACGGCCCCGACGTGGTGTTGGTGAGGACAACGGCCGTCACATCGTCCTCGACGCTGAACCACAGGGCGGCCAGGAAGCCCGGCAGCGAACCCGTGTGCCCGAAGAGGGTGCGGCCATCGTTCCGTGCGCACTGCATGCCCAGGCCGTACGCGGCATCCCAGGCACCGGACTCGGTCGGAGCGGACGGTTCACGCATCTGCTCCACAGCGGCGCCGCAGAGCACCCGGTCATCCCCCTCGGCCAGAAAGGCCGCGAAGCGGAGGAGGTCGCCCGTGGTGGACCAGAGCTGGCCGGCCGGAGCCATCAGCCCGAGGTCCTCGGCCGGTTCAGGCAGCATGGCATCGGCATAGGGGTGCACGGCCCAGCCGCCTGCGTGCGGTGCCTGTGGCTGGAGGCTCGTACGGTGCATGCCCAGCGGTTCCAGGATCTCGCGCCGCAGCACCTCCGCCCAGCTCTCCCCGCGCACCTTCTCGATCAGCGCGCCCAGCAGTGTGTAGCCAGGGTTCGAGTAGTGATGGCGGCGGCCCGGAATGTGCATCCTCGGCTGCTCACCGAGTACATCGGCAAGCTCGGGCCGCAAGGTGCCCGGAGTCCTCTCCCACCACGGCGCGGGTGACTCGGCACCCAGTCCCGCGCTGTGGCCCAGGAGTTGATGGACGGTGACTCCACCGACGCCCGTATCGGGCAGATGCTTCTCCAGCGGATCGTCCAGGTCCAGAAGACCCTCGTCCCGCAGTCGCAGGACGAGCACCGCCGTGAACGTCTTGGTGATGGAGCCGATCCTGAACTGCGTGTCGGCATCGGGTGCGTGGCCGTCCACGCAGCTGCGGGAGCCGCTCCAGACGATCTGCCCCTGCCTCTGTACCGCGGCGACGAGCGAAGGAGCCCGGCCTTCCGACTGCGCGGTGGCGATGCGGTGCAGCAGGGCGCGCCGCGTACCGGGGAGCAATTGTTCAGATGGGGAGGTCATCCTCAACAATTACCCGGAGAACCCGAGCCGTGGCGAACCCATTTCGCATCCCCGGGCCACGCCCCGGCTCCAGGACGCGAACATGAGACGCGGCGGCGGCCGAGCTCGGTGTAGGTTCTCAGCCTCTGTGTCAGGTAGCGACGCGATGACCCGGACGTTTCCAAGCTGTCTCGCGTCATGTCACCTGCCTGCTGTCTCGGGTCCGCGTCATTTCCTCAAGCAAGTGCGAAACACCCGACGGCTCCTCAGTCCTGGTCCGCGGTGCCGTGTGCCGTGTGGGGAAGCAGGGGGAACAGCCGGGTGATGAGGGCCACCGGTCGAGCATCGCCGGGCCGGGCCAGGGGGCGTTGTTCGCGGTCCTGGTAGGGCGCGAGGGCCCGTCGGATCACGTCCGCGACCCGGCTCATCTCTTCAGGTGTCAGGTAGGCGACGGCGCTGAAGGCTTCGTCGTGGCGCCATTCGGACGGCGCCTCATCTCGCTGGGTCAGCCATCGCTGCCAGCTCTCGTCCTCCAGCCCACGGGCCAAGTCGCCGAACTGTTCCTCCAGAGGTACGTCGGCAGAGGCGGTGTGCTGCTTCAGACGCCAGGGACGTGCGCGACCCCCGTTGTGGGGGGTCTCTTCGATGTATCCGTGACGTGCGAGCTGCCGTAGGTGAAATGAGCAGAGACCAGAGCTGTAGCCCAGCCGGGAGGCGGCTTCGGTCGCCGTGACGGTGCCGACTTCGGCCAGCAGGCCCAACAGGGCGGTGCGGACCCGGTGCTCGCGCAATTCCTGGCCACTGTCGGCTGTCTGATCGTCCGGGGTGTTGACGTCATCTTCAATCACTTTGCAAAGTCTGCTACTTTGCAAAGAACTTGGCAAGCAGTAGTCCTTGCCGAAGGCATCAGCTGCGGTGACCTCCGCGACATCTGTGGCGTGCGCAAAAAAGGGGAGACAGCCATGTCTGTTCATCACGAGCGGTCCCGTCCCGTCGACCGGCGAGTCCACGTGCAAGACCGCCCCGTCGACACCTATCCGGCTCTGCCACCGGAGGCGGAACGGGGTTCGGTTCGCAGGGTCACGGTGGTGGGTGAGGAGGTGCTGAGCCGTTCATGCCGGGAGGTGAGCGAGTTCGGAACCCCGGAACTGTCGGCGTTGATCGACGACATGTTCCTGACCATGTATGTGGCCGACGGTGCCGGCCTGGCCGCCAACCAGGTAGACGTCGACCTGCGGCTGTTCGTGTATGACTGCCCGGACGACTATGGGATCCGGCACGTCGGCCACATCATCAACCCCGTTCTGGACCGCCCCGATCCAGGGAGCCGCCGCCTCGTTGACGACTTCGAGGGCTGCCTGTCCGTGCCCGGTGCAGGCAAGGCGGTTCCCCGCACCGATCGTGCCGTCGCTCGCGGGCTCGACAAGGACGGCAACCCCCTCGTCATCGAAGGAACGGGTTACTTCGCCCGGTGTCTGCAACACGAGACCGATCACCTCTTCGGTCACACGTATCTCGACCGGCTCTCCAAGCGGGATCGCAAAGACGCGCTGCGGCAGATGGCAGACCGCCGTGAGGACGTCTTCGCTCAACGCGCCATCAAGGCCGCCGGTCTGAGGCAGTGAGAGCTCGGTGAACTCAGCGCCTCGTCTCTTCTTCCGCAAGGATCTTTCGGGCCGCCGCGACCACACGCTTTCCCAAGGGTGGCGGCTTCATGGCCCGGCCGTTCGCCGGCCGCAGTCGCGTCCGGATCCTGTCTGCCATCACTCAGCTCACCCGCACCGTCACCGTCGACAAGGTCCTCCATGCCCCCAATCACTTCGAGGAGTTGACCCAGCAGGTCCTTTCGAGCTTGTCGACGACGTTTTGGAGCGGATCGGGACGACGCAGTCGAGGCTGCGGATGCCGCCCTCGCGGGTCAGCATCTACTTCGTGTTGGCCATGGCTCTGTTCCCGCACCTTGGGTACATGCGGGTATGGGACAAAATCACGGCCGGACTGCAGCAGGTATCCCTGTGCCGACCGTCGGAGAAGGCCCTGCGGGACATGCGCCGCCGACTGGGGCCGGCCCCACTGGAGCTGCTCTTCACCATTCTGGCTGGCCCAGTGGCCCGGCCAGAGACTTCCGGAGTGCGTTACCGACGCCGGCGGACAGTCGCCTTCGACGGCTGCAGTTCCGCCAAGGCCCCCGACCGGCCCGGCGTCTGCCGCCGGCTCGGCAAGATCAAGCACCGTTACGGTCAGGAGGGCTACCCCATGCTGAAACTCGTGGCCCTTTGCGAGACCGGTACCCGCGCTCTGCTCGGCGCCGCCTTCGGTCCCATGGCGCCTGCGGAGTCCGTCCACGCCGAGCAACTGCTGCCGTTGCTGGACGAGACCATGCTGCTACTCAACGACCGGGGCTTTGACTCCGACGACTTCCTGGCCAAATGCGCCAGCACCGGCGCCCAGCTGCTGGTGCGCCTCAAAGGCACCCGCACTCCAGCCACATGGGCCGTCCTGCCCGACGGCTCCTACCTGACAGGAATCCACGGAGTACGCCTGCGCATCATCGGCGCCCAAGTCACCGTCACGACCGATGACGGTATCCGAACACCGGTAACTACCGCCTGGCGACGACCCTGCTGGACCACCGCCACCACCCGGTTGACGAGCTCGTCGCGCTCCATCATGAACGATGGGAGATCGCATCGGCTTTCTACTCCCTGCGCCACACACTGCTCGACGGTCTCGTCCTGCGCTCGCAGGACCCGTGCGGCGTCCAGCGGGAGATGTGGGCCCAGCTGACGGCCTATCGGATTCTTGGCCGCGCCATGGCCACGGCTGCGGAGTCCGTGCCTGGGGCCGATCCCGACCGCGCCTCCTTCACCGTCGCCCTCGAAGCGGCTCGGGACCAGGTCATCACCGCCCAAGGCGTACTGCCCGACCCGGCACAGCCCGCGCTCACCGGCGTCATCGGCCGCACCGTGCTGGAGAACCTGCTGCCCAGACGCCGTCCGCGCATCGCACCACGCAGGGTCAAATGCCCGATCTCCCGCTGCGCGACCCCTCGGGATGAAACACGCGGCCGCCCCGCCGGCCGCATCACCGCCATCGAGGCCGCTGTGCACCACGCATCCGAACGCGCCCCCGAGGGGTGGCGGCACCGAACACTCCAGCTCATGCGCGCCGCCCCGGAACGTTCCTGGCGCACCTGCGAGATCCCAAGGAGCATCGGCCTGGACGATGCCCGAGGACGACGTGCCGAACTCGCTCGCTGGGTCAACGAGGGCGTCCTTCAGCGAACTGCCCGCGGTGTCAACGTCCTGGCCCGCGAATGGACCACGCCCAGCCTCCACCAACACGCTGACCACCCGGTGTTGACACCTGCGGAATCGCCTTAACTACGCGGCATTGGGGTACGCCCTCGGGGCAGGCATCGTCTGAGTTCCTCTCATGAGACTCATCTGACCCGCTGTCACCTTTCCTCGAATCTCGGGGGACCCTCAGTCAGTCTCTAGGGGGCGGGGGACGGCACGGGGCCGGAGAAGCTGCGAAGGTGCGCGGATGTTAGCTTCCTTCCCGTGGTGGAGCACCAGGAACAAACCAGGGCGGCCTACGACGGAGTCGTCGAGCTGTATGCGTCGATGTTTGCCAATCGGCTGGAGACGCAGCCGTTCGCGCGGAACATGATCGGCACCTTCGCCGAGCTGGTGCGCGGGACGGGAAACCCGCGGGCGGCCGACGTCGGGTGCGGACCTGAACATCTGACGGCCATGCTGCACGACCTGGGGCTGGACGCCTTCGGGCTCGACCTCTCCCCGGCCATGGTCGACCACGCCCGGCGGGCCCAACCGGCGCTGCGGTTCGACGAGGCGCGGATGGAGGCCCTGCCGGTCGAGGACGGCGCGCTCGGCGGCGTACTGGCCCACTACTCAATGATCCATACCCCGCCTGAGGAATTGCCCGTGCTGCTTGCCGAGCAGGCACGTGTCCTGGCACCAGGGGGCCTGCTCCTGGTCTCATTCTTCGCGACCGACGGACCGGAGCCGGTCCGCTTCGACCACAAGGTGACTCCTGCCTATAGCTGGCCGGTGGACCGGTTCGCCGAATTGCTGGCCGGCGCTGGGCTCGTCACGTTCGCCCGGCTGCTCCACGACCCGGCCTCCGAGCGGGGCTTCCTCGACGCCCACTTGCTGGCCCGCCTCCCCTAGGGCGGGGTGACAAACGCCAGCTCATCTACCAGGGCACCGTTGACGTCGCCTCGATCCGCATCTGGCTCCACGACCCCGTCACGTGATCACGGGACAGGCCCTGGCAGAGACTCAGCTGGACGCGTCGAACGACAAGTTGATGACACATCACTTGGCCAACGACATCTCTGTTCGGAACCTGCACCAGTGTAGGGTTTCGCTGCTCGTGGCACCGGCCGTGGTCGCTGACCAGCGGTTCTTCCGCTGTCTCAGGTCGGAGGCGGAACGGCTCAGTCTCACGAACGTGGCATTTCCCTACGCCACTACGGCGAACGGTGAAGTAAACCGAACGTGACGATAACGACGGCTCTTGCAGCGTCAGTCGAGGGACCGTTCATCCGTGCCCACAGATCAAACCCCCTGCGAACGGCGTCGGCCGAAGCCCGGTCATGCGGGTTCGGCCGACGGGCAGTACGCGACGCTACGCCGTGGGGCGCAGCAGCCTGCTTCTGCGGGTGTGCGGGAACGCTGTGCGTCTGGCGCACACGCTGGTGTACCAACTGCGGGCGCTCCGGTGTCGTCCAGCAGGGTGGCGACGGTTTGCGACAGCGGCTGTGTGGTGGCCCGGGCAAGGCAACAGCGCCGCGCAACGCTCACCTACGCAACACGAAGCAGGAGACGGCGACCCCGAAGGTGATCCTCTTCCCGAACTACCGTGACGAGCAGGTGCGTTGCTTGCCTACGGCCCTACTTTCCGGCCCACTTCCCACTCGTAGCGATCGTCTTCAGCTGCTGTACGGTCAGCGCGGGCGTCCGTCGTGTGGCCTTCGCGTTCTGAGAACCGGAGTTGAATGCGGAGACCACGACCCGGAGGCCGTCCGTACGGATGGTGTCGGCCGTCCACATCACCACGCCCGCGCCGCCCTTCTCGCCTGGGCCCTGACGCGTGACGACCTTTGTCCCGTCCGGCAGCACCTCCGCCCCGGCCCCGAACAGCTCCCCCTCCACGTCCGACATGTTCGGCTGCACGTTGATCTGCACCAGGCTCGCGCCCTTGCCGTCATTCACGACGACGTACGCGTATCCGTCGTCACCGCGCTCGGAGGCTACCTTCGCGGACACGGGCAGCAGCGACTTGAGCTTCTTCAGGATCGCCTGGCCGTCGTGCCCCTGCGCCGACGGCTGCCGTACCGGTTCCGGGGCCGCCTTTCTCAGGGCGTTCATCACGGGCCGCCACTCGTCAGAGATGACGAGTCCCTTCAACTGCCCAACAGTGAGCGGGGGCTCGGCCCTTGAAACGGCGGCATCCTTCTCTGCGGGCGCGTTCCACTCACTGGCATCCACCGTGACCCATCGGGGGTCACGAGATAGGCGTTCCACCACTTGGTGTCCACGCGCTTGTCAGCGTATTCGTACCCGCGCAACACCATCAGGCGCGAACCGTCGGCAAGCGTCTCATTCCGGCAGGAGTCGTACGGCACGAAGGTCTTGTCGGGGCATTCGAGCTGCTGTTCCGCCGCCGCGCCGTCCGGGTCGATGGCGCCGACGCTCACACCGATCGCAGCTTTGCCCTCGCCATCGTCGAAGACGAGGTGCGCCGATGGCCCGAACCGGTCGGCCGTACCGCGCGCTGCCCGCCCGCTGATCTTCCCCTCCGGCAGCAGTCCCTCCAACCTCTTGATCACCTGCTGCGCCGAGAGCTGCGGCCCCTTGCCGGGCGACGACTTCGTCGAAGGGCCGGTCTCCTGCACCTTCGGCTGCGTGGCCGCGCCCGCCCCGCCGTGCCCAGAGCCGCCGCCGAACGTCCCTGTGGTGTACGACGTCCCGAACCCCACGACGGCGAGCGCCGCGACGCTGCCGGTCACGGCCGCGACCCGCCTGCGCCGCAACCTCCGCCTGCCGCGCACGACGCCGCCGTCCACCAGCGGACGCCCCTCCACGGTGAAGACCTCCCCGGTGCGGCGAAGTGCGTCACCGAGCCCGCCTTCGAAGGCGTCCAGGTTCCCCTGCGTTCCAGACATGCCAAACCACCACCATTGCTCGTAATAGTCAGTCGGGCTGATCAGTGCGCGGCGAGCTCTCCGATGCTGTCGCCCAGTTGCGCCCTCAGCCGGGCGAGTGCACGGGTGCTGCGGGTGCGTACGGCTGCGGAGCTGACGTTGAGGACGTCCGCAGTCTCCGTGACGGACCGGTCCTCCCAGTGCCGCAGCACGACCACCGCCCGGTCCTTCGCCGGCAGCTCCCGTAGCGCGTCCAGGAGCATGAGCCGCAGCGAGGCATCACCCTGCGCGGCCGTCTCCGAGACCTCGGGAATCTCGTCGCTCGGCCGCTCTCCCGCCGAACGCCGCCGCTGGTGCGCCAGAAAGACTCGTACAAGAACGGTCTGCGCGTACGCCGCCGGATTGCCGAGCTTCGACGACCTACCCCACACCACGTACGTCCGCCCCAGCGTCTCCTGCACCAGATCCTCGGCGAGATAAGTGTCGCCGCTGGTCAACAGGCACGCCGAACGGAAGAGATGCCCCATGCGGGCCGCCGCGAACTCCCGGAAGGCGCTCTCCTGGGACCGTCTCATCCGCCGCCCTCCCCTCACCTCGTCGCCTACACCATTTAGATGCGGTGGATGCGGCGGAATGTTTCACCCGAGTTTGCTTCCTCTGGGGTCAGGCCTCGTCCCCAGCTGTCGATGCTGGTAGCGCTGATCTGCCAGCGCTTCTCGCACAGGGCCTCCAGCAGGGCTCGCATCCTCTCGCCGGCCCGGTGGACATCGTGTTGTTCGAGAACACGCAGGGCAGTGATCACCGCGACGGCCGTACTCACGGCCCGCGGCGGGGCCATGAAGCCGGGCCTGTCACTTGCTCTCAGGGCGAGCCCGGAGCCGGGCTCGATGGTGAAGTGCTCCTCGGCGCCTGCGCTGGAGAGGACCAAGGTGTGGTGATGAGTACTGAAGTGGATCCGGTCGAGCACAAGGACCGGTGGGTCCTGAACCTCCATGGCCTGAATGTCGTGAGGATCAGCATCGGCTTTCGTCTGACCCACGTCCTGGAGGCAGGGTGGGACATATCACTGGAAGCACCAGCTCGGCCCTCGGCAGGGTCACTGCGCGCTGATCCCGTGTGCTGTCGAATCCGGAGACCCAGGACGTAGCTGCGGTTCTTCCACTGTTCGGGAAGAAAGTCCTGTCCGCGGTTGCGTTCAAGTCCGTTGGCCTGCGGACGGTGTTCGTCGGCGGCACGCATCTGAACTGTTCGCCCGACGCATCCTTCGAAGCCTGGCAGATCACGGAATCCCGAGGATGGCGCTTCGTCTCGTTGCCCGGCGAGGGCCTTGCCGTCTGGTCCCGCCACGGAACGGGTGAGGATCCGCGAGATCCGACTGCGAAGCCCTGAGGATCTGCCACTTACGGTGCGACGGGACAACCGGCGAGTCTCACGAAGACGGCATAAGTGTCACCGATCTGCCATCGGATCTGAGACTGTGCCGCGAATTTTGAGACCATACAGCCAGGCCGCTCAGGTCTGTGCCATGTCCACGAAGCGCGAGTAGTGGCCTTGGAAGGCCACGGTGATCGTCGCCGTCGGGCCGTTACGGTGCTTGGCCACGATCAGGTCCGCCTCGCCGGCGCGGGGGGACTCCTTCTCGTACGCGTCCTCGCGGTGCAGCAGGATCACCATGTCGGCGTCCTGCTCGATGGATCCGGATTCACGCAGGTCGGAGACCATGGGCTTCTTGTCCGTGCGCTGTTCGGGACCACGGTTCAGCTGGGAGAGCGCGATGACCGGGAGCTGCAGCTCCTTCGCGAGCAGCTTGAGGTTTCGGGACATGTCCGAGACCTCCTGCTGGCGGCTCTCGGCGCGCTTCGACCCACCGGACTGCATCAGCTGGAGATAGTCGATCACCACGAGCTTGAGGTCGTTGCGCTGTTTCAGACGACGGCACTTCGCCCGGATCTCCATCATGGAGAGGTTCGGGGAGTCGTCGATGTAGAGAGGAGCGGCCGAGACGTCCGGCATTCGGCGGGCCAGCCGTGTCCAGTCCTCGTCGGTCATGGTGCCGGAACGCATGTGATGCAGCGCCACCCGTGCCTCGGCCGAGAGCAGTCGCATGGCGATCTCGTTGCGCCCCATTTCGAGGGAGAAGATCACGCTGGGCAGGTTGCTCTTGATCGAACAGGCCCGTGCGAAATCCAGCGCCAGCGTGGACTTGCCCATGGCCGGTCGAGCCGCGATGACGACCATCTGGCCCGGGTGCAGTCCGTTCGTCAGGGCATCGAGGTCGGTGAAGCCGGTCGGAACCCCGGTCATCTCGCCGCTGCGCGAACCGATCGCCTCGATCTCGTCGAGAGCGCCTTCCATGATGTCGCCGAGCGGCAGGTAGTCCTCACTGGTGCGCTGCTCGGTGACGGCGTAGATCTCGGCCTGCGCGGAGTTCACGATGTCGTCGACATCGCCGTCGGCCGCGTATCCCATCTGCGTGATCTTCGTCCCGGCCTCGACAAGCCGCCTCAGGACTGCCCGTTCGTGAACGATCTCCGCGTAGTACGAGGCATTGGCCGCGGTCGGCACGGACTGGACGAGGGTGTGCAGATACGGGGCCCCGCCCACCTTGGTGATCTCACCGCGCTTGACCAGCTCGGCCGCCACCGTGATCGGGTCGGCCGGCTCGCCCTTGGCGTAGAGATCGAGGATCGCCTGGTAGACGGTCTCGTGCGCGGGGCGGTAGAAGTCGTGCCCCTTGATGATCTCCACGACATCGGCGATGGCGTCCTTGGACAGGAGCATGCCGCCGAGGACCGACTGTTCGGCATCGAGGTCCTGGGGCGGGACCCGCTCGAAACCGGGGGGACCGTCCTCCCACCCGCCGCGCTCCCTGCCGCGTTCGTGCTGCTCACCGCGGTCCCGGCCTTCACCACGGCGCTGGCGGGTGACGGGCAGACGGTCACTGGGACCGGTGTCGGCCCAGGGGTCGTCCAAAGGCTCGGGAATGCTCACCGGGCCACCTCCTCCCGTCCGCTCCGCGGACCTCGCCATGCCACTCTTTCTTACGGCACAGCACCGACAAACAAGACGCCCGACTCCGGTTCCGGCGCGTCGAGTTCTACGGGGTTCCAGGGCCGGAACGGGGTGCGGGCGCCGGACCACGGTAGGCCGCTATGCACCGTCAGCCAATCTGGTTATCCACAGGGCATGTGGACGACGGACCAGATGCTGTGGAGAACTCCACAGAACCTGTGCACGGAGCGGGGGACAGCACTGTGGACAAACTCATAGCACCCTCACCACCAATCCTCTGACCTGGGGTTTCTCCATCCACGGGCTGTGGGGGAGAAAAACTTTTCAACTCGGCTCAAGATCACGAAAAACACCACGCAGAAGAACCCCGCCCGCCAACAAATGTAAGGATTGCTGACCCATTGCATCCATTACCTGTGGAAGATTAGATTGGCCCCCATGACCCAGGCCCCGGCAACCTCGCCGCCCAGTCGTCGACGGCACGACCGCGAGATCATCTCGCTCGCCGTCCCTGCCTTCGGCGCACTCGTCGCCGAGCCTCTCTTCGTGATGGTCGACAGCGCCATCGTCGGTCATCTGGGCACACCGCAGCTGGCCGGTCTGGCCGTAGCCGCGGCGCTGCTGACGACCGCCGTCAGTGTCTTTGTCTTTCTCGCGTATGCCACCACTGCGGCAGTGGCGCGTCGGATCGGAGCGGGCGATCCGGCCTCCGCGATCCGACAGGGCATGGACGGCATCTGGCTGGCCCTTCTGCTCGGCGTAGGCGTCATCGCCGTCGCACTCCCCACGGCCCCGTGGCTCGTGGACGCCTTCGGCGCCTCCGACACCGCCGCCCCCTACGCGATCACGTATCTGAGGATCTCCAGTCTCGGCATCCCGGCCATGCTCGTGGTGATGGCCGCGACCGGCGTACTCCGTGGCCTGCAGGACACCAGAACCCCGCTCTATGTCGCCATCGGCGGCTTCGCGGCCAACGGAGCCCTCAACGCGGGACTCGTCTACGGTGCCGGGCTCGGCATCGCGGGATCGGCATGGGGAACAGTGATCGCCCAGCTCTCCATGGCCGCCGCCTATCTGATCGTGGTGGTCCGGGGGGCACGTCGGCATGGGGCCTCACTGCGGCCTGATGCCGCCGGCATCAGGGCCAGCGCGCAAGCCGGCGTCCCGCTGCTCGTCCGTACGCTGTCGCTCCGTGCCGTCCTGATGATCGCCACAGCGGTCGCCGCCCGCCTCGGCGACACCGAGATCGCCGCGCATCAGATCATTCTCTCGCTCTGGAGCCTGATGGCCTTCGCGCTCGACGCCATCGCCATCGCAGGGCAAGCCATCATCGGCCGCTGTCTGGGAGCCGACGACGCCCGGGGCGCACGCGAGGCATGCCGCCGCATGGTGCAGTGGGGCATCGTTTCCGGAGTGGTGTTCGGGGCGCTGATCGTCCTTGCCCGACCGGTGTTCGTGCCCCTGTTCACGGATGACCAGTCCGTTCAGGGCACCCTGGTCCCGGCGCTGCTGGTGGTGGCGCTGTCCCAACCGATCGCCGGCGTGGTCTTCGTCCTGGACGGAGTACTCATGGGCGCCGGAGACGGTCGGTATCTGGCCTGGGCCATGCTCGTGACTCTGGCTGTCTTCGCCCCGGTCGCCCTGCTGGTGCCGACCTTCGGCGGCGGCCTGACTGCCTTGTGGTGGGCGATGGCACTGATGATGGCCGTCCGCATGGTGACGCTCTGGCTGCGCACCCGGTCCGGCAAGTGGATCGTCACCGGAGCCACCCGTTGACCACCGCCGAGCGGCACGCCCGTTTCACGTGAAACCGCCGAACCGCCAGACCGCGGAACCGTGAAAGAGCGGAAGAGCGGAGACGCGGATCAACGAAGCCGAACAATGAAGGGCCGTACCCCGAGAGGTACGGCCCTTCACCTGCTCTGGTGAGCTGTGCCCTTAGGCAGCAACAACCTCGATGCCGAGCTTCGCAGCGACCTCGGGGTGCAGACGCACGGACACCTGGTGTCCGCCGAGCGTCTTGATCGGCGAGACGAGCTCGACGCGACGCTTGTCGACGTCGGGGCCACCGGCGGCCTTGATCGCCGAGGCGATGTCAGCCGGAGTCACCGAGCCGAAGAGGCGGCCGGCCTCGCCGGAGCGGACGGCCAGACGGACCTTGACGGCCTCAAGCTTCGTCTTGACCTCGTTGGCCTGCTCGATCGTGGCGATCTCGTGGATCTTGCGGGCGCGGCGGATCTGCGCCACGTCCTTCTCGCCACCCTTGGTCCAGCGGATGGCGAAGCCACGCGGAACCAGGTAGTTACGGGCGTACCCGTCCTTGACGTCGACGACGTCGCCCGCAGCACCGAGGCCGGAGACCTCGTGGGTGAGGATGATCTTCATGTTTCGGTCACCCTTCCCTTATCGCGCGGTGGACGTGTAGGGCAGCAGCGCCATCTCACGGCTGTTCTTGACGGCCGTGGCGACGTCACGCTGGTGCTGCGTGCAGTTGCCGGTCACGCGGCGGGCACGGATCTTGCCACGGTCGGAAATGAACTTCCGCAGCATGTTCGTGTCCTTGTAGTCCACGTACTGGGTCTTGTCCTTGCAGAACGCGCAGACCTTCTTCTTAGGCTTGCGCACAGGCGGCTTCGCCATGGTGTTTCTCCTGTGTGATCAAGAAGTGGGGGTACGAGCTGCCCTAGAAGGGAGGCTCGTCCGAGTAGCCGCCGCCGGAACCGCCGGAGCCGCCGGAGCCGCCGGAGCTTCCGCCCCAACCGCCTCCCTGCTGGCCCCCGCCCTGCTGGCCGCCGGCCGGCGCGCTCGTGGCCCACGGGTCGTCGGCGGGAGCGCCGCCACCACCCTGCTGGCCACCGCCGCTGGGACCGCCGCCCCAGCCGCCTCCGCCCTGCTGGCCACCGCCGTATCCACCCTGGCCGCCCTGACCACCGCGACCGGTGGTCTTGGTGACCTTGGCCGTGGCGTTCTTGAGGCTGGGGCCGACTTCCTCGACGTCCAGCTCGTAGACCGTGCGCTTGACGCCCTCGCGGTCCTCGTACGACCGCTGCTTCAGCCGGCCCTGCACGACGACGCGCATGCCTCGCTGGAGCGACTCGGCGACGTTCTCCGCCGCCTGCCGCCAGACCGAGCAGGTGAGGAACAGGCCTTCGCCGTCCTTCCACTCATTGGTCTGCCGGTCGAAGATGCGGGGAGTGGACGCGACACGGAACTTCGCGACCGCCGCACCGGACGGGGTGAAGCGCAGCTCGGGGTCGTCGACGAGATTGCCGACGACCGTGATGACGGTCTCGCCTGCCATGGGTGAACCTCTCGGCGGGGATTGCTTCTGGCTGCTTGCTGCTACTCGAACCCGATGACCGCTGAGCTAGATGCTCAGTGGATCTCGGGACGGAGGACCTTGGTCCGGAGGACCGACTCGTTCAGGTTCATCTGGCGGTCGAGCTCCTTGACGACCGCAGGCTCGGCCTGCAGGTCGATGACCGAGTAGATGCCCTCGGGCTTCTTCTTGATCTCGTAAGCGAGACGACGACGGCCCCAGGTGTCGACCTTCTCAACCTTTCCGTTGCCCTCACGGACGACGGAGAGGAAGTTCTCGATCAGCGGGGAGACAGCGCGCTCCTCGAGATCGGGGTCGAGGATGACCATCACCTCGTAGTGACGCATGTGGAACCCACCTCCTTTGGACTCAGCGGCCACGGTCGTTCCGTGGCAGGAGGGTCGTGATGCGTGAGCAACAGTGTCTCCGAGTAGAACAGCCACCACTGACAACGCCCTCCTCCTGGAGGGGGCCGTAGTGCTGGCCTGGGCAGACACCGGTGCAGACGTTACAGACTACCCGCACACCCGCTTCCGGTTGAAATCCGGTGCTCAGGAGACGCAATCTGGACACGTCGGATGTGAGCGACGCCACGAGGCGCCGCCTTACGGCCAGGAGGCACTCCATGGCACAGGCAGTTCGACCCCGCCCCCCCGTTTCCCTTCTTGCCACGGACGGCAAGAAGCATCCGCTCCAGGAGACCCTGGTGGCGGTGACTCTGGTGCTCGGTGCAATCGCCTTCGTGACGGCGATGTTCCACAACCTGCACCTGATCAGTTCGTGGGCCGGGCTGATCGGAATCCTCACCGCCGCGTACGGACAGTACGTGTCGGTGACCACGCGCGAGAGGCTCCCGCTGATCATCGGCTTGGGCGCGTCCGCCATCGGGTTCTTCCTGGGCATGGCCCACGGCGGCCTCTTCGGCGGCATAGTGGGCTGATTCGAGAAGACACAAACACACACAACCAGACAGAGCCGGACATATGGGTCGGCGCGAGAGTCCTCGTAGGGATCCGGCGCCGCTCCCCGTGCAGGGCCCGGGCCACCCGGGTCCCGGCGGGACGAACCGGCAAGGTCGTACAGGGCCAGACGGGGCGCTCCCCGGTCGCAGTAGGCTTCGGCGCGAGAGCCGGAGCCCCTGACCGATGGGGACACACCTGCCGAGGAGCGCCCCGCATGAGCCTGACCCTGAGGACCATCAGTCGAGAGCAGCATCTGGCTTACATCCAGAATCTGCCCGCGGCGAGTCACATGCAGGTCCCGGCATGGGCAGATGTGAAAGCCGAGTGGCGCTCGGAGAGCCTGGGCTGGTTCGACAAGAACGAACAGCTCGTCGGCGCCGGCCTGGTGCTCTACCGGCAGTTGCCCAAGATCAAGCGGTACCTCGCCTATCTGCCCGAGGGCCCGGTCATCAACTGGTACGCCCCGAACCTGAACGACTGGCTGCAGCCGATGCTGACGCATCTCAAGCAGCAGGGCGCCTTCTCCGTGAAGATGGGCCCGCCGGTCATCATCCGCCGCTGGGACGCGGCCGCCATCAAGTCGGGGATCCAGGACCCGGACGTGAAGCGGCTGCGCGATGTCGAGGCCACCCACATCGAACCGCGTGCCTTCGAGGTCGCGGACCGGCTGAGGAAGATGGGCTGGCAGCAGGGCGAGGACGGCGGCGCCGGATTCGGTGACGTACAGCCGCGCTACATCTTCCAGGTGCCGCTCGCGAACCGATCGCTCGAAGACGTCCACAAGGGCTTCAACCAGCTGTGGCGGCGCAACATCAAGAAGGCCGAGAAGGCCGGCGTCGAGGTCGTGCAGGGCGGCTACGCGGAGCTTGCCGAGTGGCAGCGGCTGTACGAGATCACGGCGGAGCGCGACCACTTCCGGCCGCGGCCTCTGGGCTACTTCCAGCGCATGTGGACCGCCCTCAACAACGAGGACCCCAACCGGATGCGGCTGTACTTCGCCCGGCACGAGGGCGAGAACGTCGCGGCCGCGACCATGCTGATCGTCGGCGGCCACGTCTGGTACTCGTACGGCGCGTCCGCCAACCACAAGCGCGAGGTCCGGCCCTCGAACGCGATGCAGTGGCGGATGCTGCGCGACGCGTACGCCATGGGAGCCACCGTCTACGACCTGCGCGGCATCTCCGACTCGCTGGACGAGACCGACCACCTCTTCGGTCTGATCCAGTTCAAGGTGGGTACCGGCGGGCAGGCTGCCGAGTACCTCGGCGAGTGGGACTTCCCCCTCAACAAGCTGCTGCACAAGGCGCTCGACATCTATATGTCGCGTCGCTGATACGCGTCGTCCCGCTGACGAAACCTGCTTCATTCGTTTCAATGGGGACTTCGACCCGACGGGCACTCCGCAACGCCCCGCACACCTCTGATCCACCGCAGCCACCAGAAGGGTTCCGGACCGGCCATGGCGCTCTCCCTCTACGTCGACACCACGCGCTGGCGGGCGCACCAGAAATCCGTCCTCGACCAGTTCCCCGGCCTCGTCCCGGTCTGCAAGGGCAACGGATACGGCTTCGGTCACGAGCGGCTCGCCGACGAGGCCATCCGCTTCGGCTCCGACATACTCGCCGTCGGCACCACCTACGAGGCGGCCCGCATCAAGGACTGGTTCAGCGGCGATCTGCTGGTCCTCACCCCGTTCCGCCGGGGCGAGGAGCCGGTGCCGCTGCCCGACCGTGTCATCCGGTCCGTCTCCTCCGTGGACGGAGTGCACGCCCTGGTGGGCGCACGGGTCGTCATCGAGTGCATGAGCTCGATGAAGCGCCACGGTGTCAAGGAGGAGGAGCTCGGGCTGCTGCACGCCGCCATCGAGGACGTACGCCTCGAAGGCTTCGCCCTGCACCTCCCGCTGGATCGCACGGACGGCTCGGACGCGGTCGAGGAAGTGATCGCCTGGATGGACCGGCTCCGCGCCGCCAGGCTGCCGCTGCACACCATGTTCGTCAGCCATCTGCGCGCCGAGGAGCTGGGCCGGCTGCAGCAGCAGTTCCCGCAGACCCGTTTCCGCGCCCGCATCGGTACCCGGCTGTGGCTCGGCGACCACGAGGCGACGGAATACCGGGGCGCCGTTCTGGACGTCACACGTGTGGTCAAGGGTGACCGGTTCGGCTACCGCCAGCAGAAGGCCGCCTCGGACGGCTGGCTGGTGGTCGTCGCGGGCGGTACGTCGCACGGTGTGGGGCTGGAGGCCCCGAAGGCCCTGCACGGGGTGATGCCGCGCGCCAAGGGCGTCGCACGCGCGGGTCTGGCCACGGTCAACCGCAACCTGTCCCCGTTCGTCTGGGCGGGCAAGCAGCGCTGGTTCGCCGAACCGCCGCACATGCAGGTGTCGATCCTGTTCGTTCCCTCGGACGCGCAGGAACCGAAGGTCGGTGACGAGCTGGTGGCCCATCTGCGCCACACGACCACCCAGTTCGACCGCCTCGTCGACCGCTAGGAAGGCTCCGAGGACTCTCTCCGGGGGTTCCGTCCCCGGAGAGATCCGGATCAGTCGGCGGCGGGGCCGTGCGCCGCGCCCCAGTCCACCCGCGGCCCTTCGACGGCGGGCTGGGCATACCGCGGCGCATGCGCCGCCCGCCCCAGCGCGAATACGTCCGGTGAGCCGTCGAGCACCCCGCCGGACGGATCGTCCGACCCGTCGCGCCGTACGACGTCCCGCTCCGGCACCAGGATGTCCCGTACGACCACGGCGCAGAGGTACAGCGTGCCCAGCAGGTGCAGGACGATCGCCAGCTGGTACCCCTCCGTGGGCAGACCCTGGTGCTTGTCCCCGCTCGTCGTGTACGCGAGGTACATCCAGATGCCCAGGAAGTACATGACCTCGCACGCCTGCCAGATCAGGAAGTCGCGCCAGCGCGGCCTGGCCAGGACGGCCAGGGGAATCAGCCACAGCACGTACTGCGGCGAATAGACCTTGTTGACGAGGATGAACGCGGCGACGACGAGAAAGGCGAGCTGCGCGAAGCGCGGCCTGCGCGGCGCCATCAGCGTCAGCGCACCGATGGCCGCGCACAGCAGGATCGTCACCAGGGTCGAGACGGTGTTGACGGTCGTGACCTCGATGGCCTTGCCGGTGCGCTGGGTGATGATCAGCCAGAAGGAACCGAAGTCGATGCCCCGTTCCTCACTGAACGTGTAGAACTTCTTCCACCCCTCGGGTGCGAAGATCATCACCGGCAGGTTCACCACCAGCCAGGACACCGCCGCCCCGAGCGTCGCCAGGCCGAACTCCCGCCACTTGCCTGCCCGCCAGCACAACACGAAGGCCGGCCCCAGCAGGAACACGGGATACAGCTTCGCGGCCGTGGCCAGCCCGATGAGGATGCCGAACGCCAGCGCCCGTTTCCGGGACCACATGAGCATCGCCGCAGCCGTCAGCGCGACGGCCAGCAGATCCCAGTTGATCGTCGCGGTGAGTGCGAAGGCGGGCGCGAGGGCGACCAGCAGCCCGTCCCAGGGGCGGCGCCGGTGGGTACGGGCGACACAGACGGCGATGATCACGGCGCAGATCATCAGCATGCCGGCGTTGACCATCCAGTACATCTGCTCACGGTGCTGAACGTCTCCGCCCGGCGTCAGCCAGGACGCGATCTGCATGAACACGCCCGTCAGAACGGGGTACTCCAGGTACTGCATGTCGCCGGCCAGCCGGTCGAAGTACGGGACGAGGCCGTCGGAGAAGCCGCGTGCGACGTAGAGATGCGGAATGTCCGAGTAGCAGGCGTGCGTGTACTGCGAACCGGCGCCCCTGAACCACGCCCAGTTGTAGCAGGGCAGCTTCTGCACCATGCCGAGCGCGAACATCCCGACAGCCACCAGAGCGATGACGCCCACGGGTGTGAGTGCCGTGCTGCCGAGCCGTGTCCAGCGCCCCGACCGCCCTCCGATCAGCTCGCTGCCGGCCTCGGCGATCTCGTCCTGGTGCGTGGGCCGTACAACGGGCCGTGTCTGGTCCACACTCGTCTCTTCTGCGCTTGGCATGCCGCTCATCCTGCCGTACGGGGCTGTGGAAACGTCGAGGGCCGCCGCACCATGTGGTGCGGCGGCCCTCGACCGGGATCCGGCCGGCCGGGTCGCCTGTCTACCCGGCCGGAGGGCCGCTAACCGGCCGGGCCTCCGAAGAATCCACCGTTCCCGTTGCCGTTCCCATTCCCGTTCCCATTGCCGTTCCCATTCCCGTTGCCACCGCTCGGTGGCGAGGCGGATGTCGTCGGGTCGGTACCGGGGCCGCCGACCTCTCCGCCGTTCGCAGCTCCGGTGCTGGTTCCGCCGTCGGGGTTCTGGCAGTTCCGGTCCCAGGCGCTACAGGTCTCGCTGGGGTCGGGCGTGGGTGAGGACGGGGGCGTCGGGGGCGGCTCGGACACCGACGTGGTCGGCGACGGCGACGTCTCCATCGTGGGCGTCGGCCTGGGGCTCTGCGCACCGCCACCGTAGACCGGCTCACCGATCGGCGTCGGCTCCGGGAAGGTCAGGGCCGGCTGACCCCGCAGCGCACCCGCCATGTAGTCGTGCCAGATCTGGGCCGGGAACGAAGCACCGTGGATCTTCTCCTCGCCACCCGTACCGAACATCTTCTCGAACTCGCGGTTCGCGTTCTTCTCGTTGTCGTCCAGCCGGTACATGCTGATGGCCGTCGACAGCTGCGGGGTGTAGCCGACGAACCAGGCGGACCTGTTGCCGTCCGTCGTACCCGTCTTGCCCGCCACGTCGCGGCCGGGGAGCTGCGCGGGGGTGCCGGTTCCGTGCTCGACGACGTTCTTCAGGACGTCGGTGACGTTGTCGGCGATGTTCGGGTCGAAGGCGCGCTTTGACACTTCCTTGTGCCGGTAGATGACCGCACCTTCGTGCTTCACCTCGGTGACCGAGTAGGGCTCGCGCCGCATACCGCTGTTGGCGAAGGTCGCGTACGCACCGGCCATGCGGATCGCACTGGGCGAGGACGTACCGATGGAGAACGACGGCACATGCGAATCCGCCATGTTGGTGTCGTCCTTGAGCCCCGCGGCGATGGCGACCTCCTTCACCTTGTCGGTGCCTACGTCCATGCCGAGCTGTACGTAGGGGGAGTTGGCGGACACCTGCATCGCCTCACGGAGGGTGATGTTGCCCTCCGACTTATGGCCGTCGTTGGTCTGCAGCCACTCCTTGCCGTTCTCGTCCATCCAGATCGCGCCGTTGTACTTCTTGATCTTCAGCTTGTCGTCGGCGTTGTAGATGCTCAGCGGCGAGACCTTCTCACGCTGTGAATCGGCCTGGTCCTCGGGGAGCGAGGGGTCGAGCCTGCCGTACTCCATCGCTGCCGCCAGCACGAACGGCTTGAAGGTCGAACCGACCTGCGCACCGGTGGGGTCGGCGTTGTTGGTGTAGTGCTTGGTCGCGTCCTGACCGCCGTAGATCGCCACGATGGCACCGGTCTTGGGATTCACCGACCCGCCGCCGAACTGGACGTGGGTGTCCGTCTTGGGGCGCTGCTTCGGCTTGATCTTGTCGTCGTAGACCTTCTGGACCGCGGCGTCGAGCTCCTTGACCTTCTTCCTGTCGAAGGTGGTGTGGATCTCGTAGCCGCCCTGGGCGAGCTTGTCCGCTGTGACGCCCTGGTCGTTGTTGTTGAGGAAGTACTTCTTGGCGAGGTCGACCAGGTAGCCGGTCTGACCGCCCAGCTGGGCGTTCTTCCTCGGCGGGTTGGGCATCGGGAACTTGGTGTATTTGGCGCGCTCCGTCGCCGAGAGGCGCTTGTCCTTCACCTCTTCGTTGAGGATCCACTCCCAGCGCTTCTTGGCCCGATCGGTGTTCTTCGCCTTGGTGGCCTCCACTTCATCGATCTCGGGGGCGCCCGCCGGGTCGTAGTAGCTGGCTCCCTTGAGCAGCGTGGCCAGGAAGGCGCACTCGCTCGGGTTCAGGTCCCTGGCGTCCTTGTCGTAGTACGTGCGGGCCGCGGCCTGGATCCCCGACGCGCCTCGCCCGTAGTACGAGATGTTGAGGTAGTCACGGATGATGTCCTTCTTGTCCTTCGTGTTCGTGACTTTGAGCGTGATGAAGAGTTCCTTGAACTTCCGGCTCAGGGTCTGTTCCTGGGACAGGAACGAGTTCTTCACGTACTGCTGGGTGATCGTGGAGCCACCCTGCGTCTGGCCGCCACTGGCCATGTTGTACAGGGCACGGGCGATGCCCATCGGGTCGATGCCGCTGTCGTGCTCGAAGGACTTGTTCTCCGCCGAGATGACCGCGTTCCGCATGGCTTCGGGAATCTGGTCGTAGCCGATGATCTGACGGTTGACCTCACCGCCCGTGGCGACCATCTGCTTGCCGTCGTCCCAGAAGTAGACATTGTTCTGCGCTTTCGCGGTGGACTTCACGTCGGGCGGGGTGACCATCGCGTACGCGAGACCGGCAAGGCCCATGATCAGGCCGAGAAAGCCGATGCAGAGGCTGGAGACCAGCTTCCACGACGGCACCCAGCGCCGATAGCCGTACTTCCCGGCGCGCGGGTAGTCGATGAAGCGCTTCTTGACAGGACGCTGGACACCGCGGCCACGCCCCCTGTCCGGGCCCTCGTGTCCGCCGTCGCCGCCACCACGACGACGGCCACCTCCGCCGCCACGGCCCCCGCCGCCGCGCTGGGCGGCGCGTCTGGCCGCCGCACGCCCGCCGTACGGACTGTCACCGCCATCCGCATCGGAAGGTGGTTCGGGCGTTATTCCGTGTGACGGCGCGGCGCGGCGTCCTGACGGCTGCTGGGCGGCTCGTCTGGCCGCTGCGCGCCCTCCACCTTGCGGTTGCGGCGTTTTGCGACGGTGCTCGCTCATGGAACGACTACTCCTCGGGCAGGCGAGAGCGCCTGGAAGCGGCAGTTGAGATCCGGTCCCCCCGAATTACGGACCAGCCCTGCGACAGGCTCGTCCGCAGTGCATCCGGCTAGTCCGCGAAAACCGACGCGTATGAGCGTCTCGCGGTTCCCGGTGGTCTGCATGCCGCACAGACTACGCACGGCCAAAACCCCCCTAGGGCCGAACTTCACCTCAAACAGCGCAAGTCGGTGCCTACGAATTCACGATGTGACGCCGTTCACGATGACCCCTCTTGTCGCAGAGCGGCGACCGATCTATCGTCGTGATGTATCGAGTCGATACATCAGCTCGGTACATCGACTCAGCACAGGGCTCCGCAGGAGCACTCGGAGAGGCGCGGAGAAGGAGGAGGCGAAGTTGAGCAGACGCTCCGGCATCCTCGAATTCGCCGTCCTCGGTCTGCTCCGCGAATCCCCGATGCACGGGTACGAGCTGCGCAAACGCCTCAACACTTCGTTGGGGATCTTTCGCGCCTTCAGCTACGGCACCCTCTATCCCTGCCTCAAGACGCTCGTCGCCAACGGCTGGTTGATCGAGGAGCCGGGCAGTGCCCCGGCCGACCTTCCACCCGCCGCCGGCCGCTCGGTCGCCCCCGCCTCCTCACTGGCCGGGCGCCGCGCCAAGATCGTCTACCGGCTGACGGCAGAAGGTAAGGAGCACTTCGAGGAGCTGCTCTCGCACACCGGCCCCGACTCCTGGGAGGACGAGCACTTCGCAGCTCGTTTCGCCTTCTTCGGTCAGACGGAGCACGAGGTGCGGATGCGGGTGCTGGAAGGCCGGCGCAGCCGGCTGGAGGAGCGTCTGGAGAAGATGCGGGCCTCTCTGGCCCGCACGCGCGAGCGCCTCGACGACTACACGCTTGAGCTGCAGCGACACGGCATGGAGTCCGTGGAGCGCGAAGTGCGCTGGCTGAACGAGCTCATCGAGAGCGAGCGGTCGGGACGGGATCAGCGACGATCCTCGCCCGGGAGCGAAGCTCAGCGGAACACAGGAGGAGAGACGGACGGCCTGCCCCGGCGCCGGGGTGACACCCCGCCGGATCCGTCCGACGACACCTCAAAGTGAGGTCCCCGCAGATCCGCGGGGCTTCATCGGGAACATCCATTACACACAGGGAGCAACCGGAATGGGTTCGGTTCGCGTAGCCATCGTCGGCGTGGGCAACTGCGCCGCCTCGCTGGTCCAGGGCGTCGAGTACTACAAGGACGCCGATCCGGCCGGCAAGGTGCCCGGCCTGATGCACGTCCGGTTCGGCGACTACCACGTGCGGGACGTCGAGTTCGTCGCCGCTTTCGACGTCGACGCGAAGAAGGTCGGACTCGACCTCTCGGACGCCATCGGCGCCAGCGAGAACAACACCATCAAGCTCTGCGACGTGCCGAACGCCGGCGTCACCGTCCAGCGTGGCCACACCCACGACGGCCTGGGCAAGTACTACCGCCAGACCATCGAGGAGTCGACCGAGGCCCCGGTCGACGTCGTCCAGGTCCTCAAGGACCGCAAGGTCGACGTTCTCGTCTGCTACCTGCCGGTCGGGTCCGAGGTCGCCGCGAAGTTCTACGCCCAGTGCGCCATCGACGCCAAGGTCGCCTTCGTCAACGCTCTCCCGGTCTTCATCGCCGGCACCAAGGAGTGGGCGGACAAGTTCACCGAGGCCGGTGTCCCGATCGTCGGCGACGACATCAAGTCGCAGGTCGGCGCCACCATCACGCACCGCGTGATGGCAAAGCTCTTCGAGGACCGGGGCGTCATCCTGGACCGCACGATGCAGCTGAACGTCGGCGGCAACATGGACTTCAAGAACATGCTTGAGCGTGAGCGCCTGGAGTCGAAGAAGATCTCCAAGACGCAGGCCGTCACCTCCCAGATCCGCGACCGTGAGCTCGGTGCGGACAACGTCCACATCGGCCCGTCGGACTACGTGGCCTGGCTGGACGACCGCAAGTGGGCGTACGTGCGCCTTGAGGGCCGCGCCTTCGGTGACGTTCCGCTGAACCTGGAGTACAAGCTGGAGGTCTGGGACTCCCCGAACTCCGCCGGTGTCATCATCGACGCCGTCCGCGCCGCGAAGATCGCCAAGGACCGCGGCATCGGTGGCCCGATCCTCTCCGCGTCCTCGTACTTCATGAAGTCCCCGCCGGTCCAGTACTTCGACGACGAGGCCCGCGAGAACGTCGAGAAGTTCATCAGGGGCGAGGTCTCCCACTGACGCGACCGGACACGGCGCGTCGGCGCGGATCGCTGATGAGCGGCAACGCTCCTCCCTTTCCGCATCGTTGAGGGTCCCCGGGTAATCCGCCCGGGGACCCTCAACGTATGTGACCCTTGATCACATGCCCGTCGTAGGTGATCTGCGCGTCCTTCTGCGCCTTCGGAACTTCCGTCGTCTGCTCGCCGTACGGCTTCTTTCTCAGTCGGCCGACGGCGTCTACCAGGTGGCACTGGCGGCGCATGTCGTCTTCTCCCCGGAGAAACAGGCATCGGCGGGGGCCATCGCCTCCGCGATGGCCGTGCTACTGCTGCCCTACTCGCTCGTCGGCCCGTTCGCCGGCGTCCTGCTGGATCGCTGGCCGCGACGCCAGGTCTTTCTGTACGGCAATCTGCTGCGCGCCGCACTCGCCTGCTGCACCGCACTCCTGATTCTCGGCTCCGCCCCCGACTGGCTCTTCTACACCTCGGCGCTGTGCGTCACCGCGGTCAACCGTTTCGTGCTGGCCGGACTCTCGGCCGCCCTGCCGCGGGTCGTCGACAGGGACCGGCTGGTGGTGGCGAATTCACTCTCACCGACCGCGGGCACGCTCGCTGCCACGGCCGGCGGCGGACTCGCCTTCATCGTGCGACTGGTACTCGCCGACTCCGATGCGGCGGTGGTGCTGCTGGGCGCCGCGCTCTACCTCGCGTCGGCACTGGTCTCGCTGAGCCTTGCCACCGGGCTGCTCGGCCCGGATCGGAACGAGCACCGCATCCGGCTGGGGAAGGCGCTGGCCATCACCGCTCGGGGTCTCACGGACGGGCTGCACCATCTGGCGGAGCGGAGGCAAGCCACCCGGGCGCTGGCCGCCATGACCGTGCTCCGGTTCTGCTACGGGGCGCTCACCGTGATGGTGCTGATGTTGTGCCGGTACGCCTGGTCCGACAGCGAATCTGAAGGCCTGGCCCTTCTCGGGCTGGCGGTGGGGGTCTCCGGAGCGGGATTCTTCGCGGCGGCCGTGGTGACGCCTTGGGCGGTGGGGTGGCTCGGCCGGTTCCGTTGGATGGCGGTGTGCGCGGCAGCGGCAGCCGTCCTCGAACCCGCACTGGGGTTGTGGTTCGTTCCCGCACCGATATTCGTGGCGGCGTTCGTCCTTGGACTCGTCACACAGGGGGCGAAGATCGCGACGGACACGGTGGTGCAGACGTCGGTGGACGACACCTTCCGCGGCCGGGTCTTCTCCCTCTACGACGTGCTGTTCAACGTGGCGTTCGTGGGCGCCGCCGCAGTCTCCGCCCTGATGCTGCCTCCTGATGGGCAGTCGGTCGCGCTGGTGACCGGCGTGGCCGTTCTCTATGCGGTCGCCGCCGTACTGCTCTTCCGCTGGAGCCGAGCCGAGAGGCCGCTCTAGCGCTGCGGCCGCGGAAAGGCTTAGCGGGAAGCTCTCGGGGGCCGGTGCGGTGCGCCGCAAGACGGGGGATCACCCTCGCGCCGGACGCACGCGGGCGAGGTGACAACGCGGCGAGGTGCCGGGCCGGGCATCGCGAGCCGGTGAACCTTTCCGGTCACAGCACTGGCGTTCCAGATGTGAAGAGGGGCGCTGTTTCACGTGAAACAGCGCCCCTCTTCATACCGAGTCCCCGTCGTGTTCGCGCTCATGTTTCACGTGAAACATGAGCGCACCCACCGTACGGCCACTGACTGTGCCGCCACCGGCCTCAGTCCTGGTCGGCCCACCATTGCTTGAGCTTCTCGACCGCCACGCCATGCTCCACAGGCCCGTGCTCCAGTCGCAGCTCCAACAGGAAGGCGTACGCCTTGCCGATCACCGGCCCAGGTCCGACCCCCAGGGTCTTCATGATCTCGTTGCCGTCCAGGTCGGGCCGGATGGCGTCCAACGCCTCCTTCTCCTGGAGCTGAGCGATGCGTTCCTCAAGCCCGTCATAGATCCGCGAGAGGGCCGCGGCCTTGCGCTTGTTGCGCGTGGTGCAGTCCGATCGGGTCAGCTTGTGCAGCCGCTCCAGCAGGGGGCCCGCGTCACGTACGTACCGGCGCACCGCGGAGTCGGTCCACTCTCCGTCGCCATAGCCATGGAAGCGCAGATGAAGCTCCACGAGCTTCGAGACGTCCTTGACCATGTCGTTGGAGTACTTGAGCTCGGCCATCCGCTTCTTGACCATCTTGGCGCCCACCACCTCGTGGTGATGGAAGGAGACGCGCCCGTCCTTCTCGAAGCGCCGCGTCCTCGGCTTGCCGATGTCATGGAGGAGGGCGGCCAGACGCAGAACCAGATCGGGGCCGTCCTCCTCCAGGTCGATCGCCTGCTCCAGGACGGTCAGCGAGTGCTCGTAGACATCCTTGTGACGGTGATGCTCATCACTCTCCAGACGGAGGGCGGGGAGCTCGGGCAGCACCTGCTGCGCCAGCCCCGTGTCGACCAGCAGCGCCAGGCCCTTGCGAGGGTCGGCGGAGAGCAGCAGCTTGTTGAACTCCTCCCGGACCCGCTCGGCGGAGACGATCTCGATGCGCCCGGCCATTTCCGTCATCGCCGTGACCACATCGGGGGCGACGTCGAAGTCCAGCTGTGCCGCGAAGCGGGCAGCGCGCAGCATGCGCAGTGGATCGTCCGAGAAGGATTCCTCGGGTGTACCGGGAGTGCGCAGTACACGCTCGGCAAGGTCCTCAAGACCGCCATGAGGGTCGATGAATTCCTTCTGCGGGAGCGCGACGGCCATCGCGTTGACCGTGAAGTCACGACGGACGAGGTCTTGCTCGATGGAGTCGCCGTAGGACACCTCGGGCTTGCGCGAGGTCCTGTCGTACGCCTCCGACCTGTATGTCGTCACTTCGATCTGATAGCCGTCCTTCTGGGCGCCCACCGTGCCGAAGGCGATCCCGACCTCCCATACCGAGTCGGCCCACGGGCGGACGATCTTCAGCACCGTCTCGGGGCGGGCGTCGGTCGTGAAGTCCAGGTCGTTCCCGAGCCTGCCGAGGAGCGCGTCCCGGACCGAGCCACCGACCAGGGCGAGACTGAATCCGGCATCCTGGAAACGGCGGGCGAGGTCGTCGGCGACCGGTGACACCCGCAGCAGTTCGCTGACTGCGCGGTGCTGCACCTGGGTCAGGGCACTGAGGCTGTCTTCATTGGCGTTCGACACAACAGAAAAGGGTACGTGCCCGGACCGGCCCGGTCGTCCTGCTTTCGTCCCGTCCTGCGAGACTCTTCCGATCATGTAGCGGACTCCGCAGCACTGGGTGCCCGCGCACATCGTTACCATGCGGGGACGCAGCAACCGACAACCATCGACACCAGCTGACGACGACGAGGGACGGGTAGGCGCGTGGCCGAGGCGGCAGACATCCAGGAGATCGTTCCGTCTCCTGCCCGTCGATGGCTGCGGCGCACAGCCTCCTTGATCATCGGGGCGCCGCTCGTCGCGGCGCTGCTGGTCGGTACGGCGGCGCCCGCCGCACTGGCCGGCGGGACGACCCGGACCCCCACCGGCTCGGAGACGGTCAAGGTCTCCCTGGACACCATCGCTCCGAGCGCACCGGTGAAGGGGGACACCCTGAGCGTCTCGGGCACCGTGACCAACCGTGGCAAGGAGACGATCACGCAGGCGGAGGTCGACCTGCGGGTGGGCCCGAAGCTCTTCGGCAGGACGTCGATCGACACCGCCGCCAAGCGCACGGGGTATGTCCCCGGTACCGACCCCGCTCCGCTCGGCGGGAAGTACACGGTGAAGTTCGCCAAGCTCCCTGCCGGGATCAGCCAGGACTTCACGCTGTCCGTCCCGGTCGACAAATTGGGGCTCGGCGACGACGGCGTCTACCAGCTGGGTGTCTCGCTGTCGGGACAGACATCCCGAGCCCGGTACGACCACGTGCTGGGAATCCAGCGCACTTTCCTGCCCTGGCAGGAGGAGCAGCGTGATTCCAGAACGAAGATCACCTACCTCTGGCCGCTCATCGCAACGGCCCATGTCACTGCCGAGACCGGCTCCGACGACCAGCAGACCCCCGTGTTCGCGGACGACGAACTGGCCGCCGAACTCGCTCCGGGCGGACGTCTCGAACAACTGGTCTCACTGGGCAGTCAGCTGCCCGTGACGTGGGTCATCGACCCGGATCTGCTGTCCAGTGTCGACGCGATGGCACGGAACTACCGCGTCAAGTCCGGCGACACCACCGTCGCCGGGAAGAACCAGGCCGTCGCCAAGAAATGGCTCGCCTCGCTGGAGGCCGCGGTGTCGGACGGCAAGGTCATCGCGCTGCCGTTCGGCGACCCCGATCTTGCCTCCATCGCGCACCGCGGCAAGAACGTGTCGGGCACCCTCAGCCACCTGCAGACCGCCACCGAGGTGGCCGGGACGACGGTGGAGACCATCCTGCATGTGAAATCGTCGACGGACTTCGCCTGGCCCGTCGACGGGGCGATCGACCCGTCGATCGTCGATGTCGCCACCTCGGCCGGCGCCCACAACGTGATCGCCCGCAGCGACAGCCTCCAGGAGACCGACGATCTGCCGTACACGCCGACCGCGGCCCGTCCGATCGGTGGCGGCACCACTGCGGTGGTCTCCGACGCCCGGCTCTCCACGGCCTTCCAGGGCAACATGGCGACGGCGGGGAGCTCCACCCTCGCCGTGCAGAAGTTCCTCGCTCAGACCCTCGCTCTGGCGGAACAGGACAGCGACACGGAACGGAGCATCGTCGTCGCACCGCAGCGGATGCCGACGGTCGCTCAGGCCCAGTCGATGGCCGCCGCCCTGCACGCCCTCGACGACGAGCGCTGGACACAGCCCCTGGGACTCGTGGACGCGGCCGAGGTGAAGCCCGACGCGAACGCGACGACCAGCGTCCCCGGGGCGTCCCGGTACCCGAAGAAGCTCCGCAGCCAGGAACTGCCCACTCAGGCGTTCCAGGACATCAAGTCCACCCAGGTCTCCCTCAACGACTTCCAGGTCATCCTCACCCACCCTGAGCGGGTGGTGACCCCCTTCGGCAATGCGATCAACCGGTCCATGTCGACGTCGTGGCGCGGCAAGCCACTGAAGGCCCAGCAGTACCGGGACTCGGTACGCACCTATCTGCAGGGCCTCGTCAACGAGGTCCAGCTCATCTCGAAGTCGGACGTCACCCTGTCCGGCCGCAGCGCCACGATCCCGGTGACCGTGCAGAACCGGCTGTTGCAGGGTGTGGATCATCTGGTCCTCCGGCTGAAGTCCGAGAACGCCACCCGGCTCAAGCTGAACAACGGCGGGGCTGTGGCGGAGCAGCCGATCCGGATCGCCGGCGGTCACAGCCAGTCCGTGAAGTTCGACGCCGCGGCCAACGTCAACGGCCAGGTGCAGATGACCGCACAGCTCTACACCGAGAACGGCACGCCGTACGGCGAAGAGATGACCTTCACCGTGAAGGTCTCCGAGCTCACCCCGACCGTGCTGCTGGTGATCGCCGGTGGGCTGCTGCTGCTGGTCCTCGCGGGCATCAGGATGTACACCCACCGCAAGCGTGCCAACGCGGGCGGCGCGGCCGGGGACGACGGCAGCGGACCCGAGCAGCCGAGTGACCCGACGCCGGACACCGGTCCGGAAAGCGGGGCGCCGTCGGGCTCGGGTGAGAAAGTGGAACGTTGAGCGATGTCTGTCGTGGCCGGTCGGCCGGGGACGATGAGGTGGGGTTTCGATGAACGCGCCGTACGACGGTGACCGCGGTCAGGGTGCGGGCGGAGCCGGGTCTGCCGATGGGCCTGTGCCGCCTCCCGGGCAGGGCCAGGTTCCGCCGGCGCCCGATCCGTACCTGCAGGCCGCCTACGACTACGACCCCTACCGGGCCCAGGACCTGTCCGTCCAGGACCCGGTGAACGAGGCGCTGTACGACCGCGCCGCGCACCCGCCGCCGCCTTCCGGCACCTACCAGCAGCCCCAGCCGCTGTACCAGCAGCCGCCCGCGGCGCAGTACGCACCCGACTCGCGCATCTGGGCACAGCCCCCGCCACCCGAGCCCGACGGGCCGTCGCGGCACCTGCCGTACGGCGACAACCCGGCGACCACCCAGTTCGTCGGGGTCGACGACCTCGTCAGCCAGGCGTCCGACGACCGGGAGCAGCAGGACGCCTTCGCGCACCTGTTCCGGGACCAGGAGGGCCCGGCCGGACCCGCGTCCGCTCCGGCCGAGCCCGAGCCGGCCCCGGCGCCCGCACCGCCCAAGTCCGGCGGCCGGGCATCCGGCCTGCTGAAGTCCAGTGCCGTGATGGCGGCCGGCACCCTCGTGTCCCGGCTCACCGGCTTCGTCCGGAGCCTGGTGATCACCGCCGCGCTCGGTGCCGCCCTGCTCGGTGACAGCTTCACCATCGCCTACACACTGCCGACGATGATCTACATCCTCACCGTCGGCGGCGGGCTGAACTCGGTCTTCGTTCCCCAGCTCGTCCGTTCCATGAAGGACGACGAGGACGGCGGCGAGGCCTACGCCAACCGGCTGCTGACCCTGGTCATGGTCGCGCTCGGTGTCATCGTCACGATCGCCGTCTTCGCCGCTCCATGGCTGATCCACATGATGTCGCCGACGATCGCCGGGGACGCGGCCGCCAACAGCGTCGCCGTGACCTTCGCCCGGTACTGCCTGCCGACCATCTTCTTCATGGGCGTGCATGTCGTGATGGGCCAGATCCTCAACGCCCGCGGCAGGTTCGGCGCGATGATGTGGACCCCGGTCCTCAACAACATCGTCATGATCTTCACGTTCGGCATGTTCATCTGGGTCTACGGCACCTCCGCCGAATCCCAGATGGGCGTGCAGACGATCCCGCCGGAGGGCGTCCGGCTCCTGGGCATCGGCACCCTGCTCGGCCTGATCGTCCAGGCCCTGGCCATGATCCCGTATCTGCGCGTGGCCGGCTTCCGCTTCCGCCCGCGCTTCGACTGGAAGGGACACGGGCTCGGCAAAACGGTCAAGCTCGCCAAGTGGACCGTCCTGTTCGTCCTGGCCAACCAGGCCGGCGTGATCGTCGTCACCCAGCTCGCGACCTCGGCGGGCAAACTGTCCGGCAAGGACGGCACCGGCTTCCTCGCGTACTCCAACGCCCAGCTCATCTGGGGCATGCCGCAGGCGATCATCACCGTGTCGGTCATGGCGGCCCTGCTGCCCCGCATCTCCCGCGCCGCCCATGACGACGACCCGGGTGCCGTCCGCGACGACATCTCCCAGGGGCTGCGGAACTCCGCCGTGGCGATCGTGCCGGTGGCCTTCACGTTCCTCGCCCTCGGCCTGCCGATGTGCACCCTGCTGTACGCCTCCGCGGGCACCGAAGCCGCCCGCTCCATGGGCTACATCCTCATGGCCTTCGGCCTCGGCCTGATCCCGTACTCGGTGCAGTACGTGGTGCTGCGTGGCTTCTACGCCTACGAGGACACCCGGACGCCCTTCTACAACACCGTCATCGTCGCCGCGGTCAACGCGGCCGCCTCGGCCCTCTGCTACGTGGTTCTGCCGGCCCAGTGGGCCGTGGTCGGTATGGCCGCCTCGTACGGCCTCGCCTACGCCGTCGGCGTGGGCATCGCCTGGCGACGGCTGCGCAACCGGCTGGGCGGCGACCTGGACGGCGCTCATGTCGTACGCACCTACGCCCGCCTGTGCCTGGCCGCCGTCCCGGCGGCCGTGCTCGGTGGCGGCGTGGGCTTCGCGGTTCTTCTGGGCCTCGGCGAAGGAGCCTTCGGGTCACTCGTCGCGCTGATCTGTGGTGGGGCCGTTCTGCTGGGAGTCTTCTTCGTGGCCGCCAAGCGGATGCGGATCGAAGAGATCAACGGCATGGTCGGCATGGTCCGAGGACGCCTCGGGCGCTGAGGATCACCGGCCGCACAACCTTCAGCGCCCCTGGCGTGTCGTGCATAGCGCCGGAGTGTGGGCACAATTGGCGTGACTGTGCAGAGCTGGCTGGCATCGCGCAACGGATGGGGAGGCAGGAACGACGGTGGCGGAACGTAGCACGGCTGCCGTCGACGTGGCCGACAACAGCGGTGATGAGCCGCTGACCGCCAAGGCGGACGAGGCCACGACCGACGGGACGGCAGAAGCTCAGGACACGACGGGCACCGAGCCGCAGGACACGGACGGAGAGCAGATCAGCGCCGAGACCACCCTGCCGACCCCTGACCTGCACAGCGGGCACAAACTTGCCAGACGTTACCGGCTCGAGGAGTGCGTCACCCGTCTGGACGGATTCAGCAGCTGGCGCGCTGTCGACGAGAAGCTGCGCCGCGCGGTGGGCGTTCATCTGCTCCCGGCCGAGCACCCCCGCGCCCGCTCCGTGCTGGCCGCCGCCAGATCCTCCGCCCTGCTCGGCGACCCGCGCTTCGTGCAGGTACTCGACGCGGTGGAGGAGGACGACCTCGTCTACGTCGTCCATGAGTGGCTCCCCGACGCCACCGAGCTCACCTCCCTGCTGGCCTCCGGGCCGATGGACGCACACGACGCGTACCAGCTCGTCAGCCAGGTCTCCCAGGCCATGGCAGCCGCGCACCGAGAAGGTCTCGCGCATCTGAGGCTGACCCCCGGGGCGGTGCTGCGCAGCTCGACCGGCCAGTACCGCATCCGTGGCCTCGCGGTGAACGCCGCCCTGCGGGGCATCACCTCCGAAAGCCCCCAGCGTGCGGACACCGAGGCGATCGGTGCCCTGCTCTATGCCGCGCTGACCCAGCGCTGGCCGTACGAGACCGACGCCTACGGCCTGTCCGGGCTGCCCAAGGGAATGGGGCTGATCGCCCCCGACCAGGTGCGGGCCGGCGTGCATCGGGGCCTGTCCGAGCTCTCCATGCGCGCACTCGCCAACGACGGCGCCACTGCTTCCCGGCAGGAGCAGCCGTGCACCACCCCGGACGAGCTGGCCAGGGCCGTTGCCGCGATGCCCCGCATCCGTCCTCCGGAGCCCACGTTCACGGCGCCCCCGGAGTATCAGCGCACGACCTACCAGCAGGGCACCTACGGACGCCCGCCCACGGGCCCCGGCGCCACCCAGCCCGTGATCGCCGTGCCACCGCCCCCGCTCCAGAGCCGCACCGGCAAGGTCCTCAAGTGGGCGGTGTCCGCACTGCTCATTGCCGCCCTGGGCCTCGGCAGCTGGCAACTCGCCGAGACGCTCCTGGACCATGGCAAGGACTCGGGGACCGACGACACCACCCAGACCACCCCGGGAAGCGGCGACGACAAGAGGGAGCCCACGGGCCAACCTCTCACGATCAAGAACGCGGCCGAGTATTTTCCGGACGGGAAAGCACAGCATCCAGAGGATGTTGGCCTGACCTATGACGGAGACAGCTCTACATACTGGCGGTCCAAAAGCTTCATAGACGGCCCCAAATTGGCCCCCTTCAAACAGGGCGTCGGCATCGTGTATGAACTCCATTCTGCTCAGTTCATTTCGTCAGCCTCCGTAAGACTTCAATTCGGTGGCGATCACACCACCGCCTCGCTCTACGCGGCCGACTCTCTCAACTCTTCAACGCCGCTAACGTCGATGAAGAAAATCGCAACGACCGAGACGATCGGCACAGAAGCGAAACTGCAAACGAAGAACCCGGTAAAGACCCGGTTCGTTCTCGTATGGCTTACCGACATGCCGAAGTCACCCGCCGATCGCTACAGTAGAGCAGGCTACAAACAAGCCATCACCGATGTTAAATTCATGGGCTGACTACCTGCTCGCGGGTCATCACACTCGCCCCCTATTCACCGATGCCGCACCTTCTCCATAAACTCAAACCTCGTCGAGCGGGCAACGTCGCAATCCCCTCAGCCCCCAGAAACACACGGTGTCGCCATAACTCATCCGCAAGAGATGATCTACCTCGGAGAAACGAGCAAAACGCTTCCCAGGGCGTTCTCCGAGAGACCGGAGGCGGTGACGGTCACAGCGAAGATGAGGCCGATCGTGTCGGTGAGGATGCCCCGCTTCCTGCCGGCAATCTTCTTCCCGGCGTCTGCTCCCTGGCTGGCCAGGGGCACGTTGCTCGCGGTCTTCGCGCTCTGGGTACCGATCACGGAGCCGGTCGGTTCGAGCCGACGGCCCTCTTTGACGCGAGCCAGACCGGCCAGGCCGTAGTTGAGCTGGGCAAAGATTCCCTCGTCGCGCCAGGCAGCGCAGGAGTAGGACTAGACCGTGCAACGGTTCGGGAAGTCGTGCGGGGGACTGTAAATCGTTCGGCTCTGTCCCGTAATCGGTGGTGACGAAATGTGACCGGGATCGTGGGCATCGCATGCGCGACGTGTTCTCCCGCCGGGTCGTGGCCCGGGAGACCTCCGCCCGCGCCGAAGCCGGCCTGATCCTGACCTTGCTGGAATACGCCCTGGCCGGCCGCGAGCCCGTCGCCGGCGAGCTCATTCACCATGCGGACCACGGCTGCCAATACACGTCCGTGAAGCTCACAACACGCCTGGTCAGAGCCGGGATCCAAGCGTCCATGGGCTCGGTCGGCGACTCGTACGACAATGCCCTGGCGGAAAACCTCTGGATGGTCATCAAGACCGAATGCATCCGCAGCCGCGTCTTCGACACCCGGGCCGAGGCGAGCCTCGCGCCCTTCGAATACATCGACGGCCTCTACAGCCCCCGCTGCATCCAGAAACGGCTCGGCTACCTCAGCCCGATCGAGTACGAAGAGAAGCACTACGCCAACCAGGCAGCCACCGAACCAGCGAACCTGAAACCACGCCAACCCGCACTGACCAGGGCGCTGCTCAGTTGCTCAGGCGCTTGATGACCTCGCTGGCATTGCTCACCTTGCGCTTCTGGAAGGAGCGCAGCCTGTTCAGCGTCGAGGATTTGTTCTTGACCATGCGTGCCTGAATCTCGGTCTCGACCGCACCCCAGATCTTCAGCAGACCCACCTCGGTCTTGCAGTCCATGTCCGCCAGGGCCACTGCCCTCTCCCGCTGGGTCGGTTCCTCAGTGTCGAAAGCCCGATCGCTCACGGACGCCATGGGGTCCTGGTACCGGTAGCCGTGGCGCTCCACGCACGTCGACCACTCACGGAATGCCTGGACGACTCTCTTGTCGGCCAGGGAGCGCTTGAAGCTCTCCCTGTCGATGGTCGCCGCGACGGCGATGTCGGACTCAGGGAGCGGTCCGCCGTTCAGCTGGACCTCGGCATCCCCGTAACAGCCGCCAGGTGAAATCGTGCGGCCGTCGGGACTTGTCGTCTGTCGCTCTCCCTTGCGATTCGTTCCGAACAGGATCGCCTTCTGTGCCTCGGTGGGCTGCTTGGCAACGTCTGCCTGTCCGGCCTGTGGGGGCAGGTGGTATCCATGGTCGCGGGCGACCTCGCGGTCCGTTATCCCGTAGCGCCTGGTGGATTCGAGAACCAACGGTGAAGGCTCCGGTATCCGGTAGTCGAGACCGAACCCTCGCAGACACTCGTTGGCCAGGAGTACCTTGGCACGCTCGACGGTGTGGGACTCCTGGGCAGTAAGAGCGAACTTTTCAATCGGCAGGGAAGCACTGGCAGAGGGTGCTGCCGAGGAGCGGGCGTCCATGCCTTGACCACCGGACTTGCCACCGGTGCCTCCTTGAGGGGCCGAGCAGGAGGTCGTCGCCAGGAGCACGGTCGCCACGAGCGCAAGAGCACGTGACGTCATGGCTGGCAAGTCCTGTCTCGCCATGGACACTGCACACTCCTCCACAAGAATGGGGCGGCCGTTTGGAACGCGGCCGCCACGAATCCATGACCCTGGTCAGCTGAAGTTGACGCAGCCCTGGCTGACCTTCGCGCTCCGGAAGAGCACCGACGCATTGTTGTTGTACGTTTTCGAGAGCTGGTAGGCCCTCGGCTGTTCGTTCGTGTTGAGCTTGTCGCAAGGGCCTGCGTAGCCGCTGTTGTAGTAGATCGTCACGCTGGAGTCGACACTCCAGATGCGCGCCTTCGCCGAGGCCGCGTGGTTCTTCAGGCTCATTCCCTGCCCGGCACCGGAGCTCAGGAAGGTGTACGCGGCCAAGTCGCGGATTCCCTCGCTGCCAGAACCGGTGGAGCTGAACCTCGTGTACGAGCCCGCGTAGCCGGTGTTGTAGAAGAGAACCAGGCACTGGGAATCACAGCTGGTGCTGCTGGATGAGTCGGTCCAGACCGATGCGCTCGCCGGGGAAGCCGCGACAAGGGCGCTGGCAACGGCCGATATCGCTACTGAAGCAGTGACAAGTGCCTTACGAACAGAAAGCATTGACTCCCCATTTCAAGATCGTTTTCGGAGCTCGTCAGCGTACACCCGAATGTGGGCCGAGGCCCCCATGATGCCGTCCCGTTTCCATGCTCGTACCCGCGTCCGCCCCGGGTGAGCGAACGCGGGGAAATGTGTCAGAGCGGCCGTAGGGAGCGGTCTTGAAACCGTCGTTGCAGCGGCGTCACTGTTTAGCCTCGATACCAGTGACTTAAGGGATCGGGTCCCAGCTTCGTGGGACCTTCGTTGGTGGGTTGATTAAGGCTCTGCGCCAGTGCGGGGCGATGGCGCAGGCCTTGGCCGGGCTCCGGGCGGGTTGAGGAGGGTGTCGGTGTTCGTCGTGTTTGACGCCGAAGCCGGACATCTTGCGTTTGATGGCGCGGGGGTTGAAGCGTCTGCGGCGGGCGGACAGCAGGTGCCGGGTTATCTCCTGCAGGCTTTCGGCGAGGGCTGTGGCCAGACGGTCAGGGGAAAAGGCCGCCTGCGCGGTGCCCTGGCGGCGGGCGAGGCGGAGGCTGCGGGTGAAGGAGATCCGGTCGGCGTCGAGTTGGGCGGCGTCCGCGGTGTCGTGCATCAGGCTGCGAATGGCGTAGTGGACCAGCAGGTGGCCCCAGACTTCCTGCTCGACGCCGTCGGGCGAGCGGGAGCGCAGGACCTGGGCGGGACCGCGCTGGTGGGTCTTCAGCTCGTCCAGCGTGGTCTCGATCTCCCACCGCTCGTGGTGGCGGGCGGCCGGGGCGGCCTCGGGGTCGAGGTTCGTGGTGATCAGCTGGTAGGGGACATCCTGTTCGGGAAAGCCTGTTGCCGTGAAGTGCGTACTCGACGACCCGCACGGGCGTGGGTTCGGCGCGCTTACGGTCCTTCGCGACGACGATCTCCGACAGGTAAGAGCTGTCGGGAAGTTCCTCGCGCGCCGGCAGGATCTGATGCGAGCGAATCCGCCACGGCAGGTCCGCGCCACCGGCCGAGCCCGCCCGCCCGCCACAGCTCCACCCCGGTGAACCCACGGCCGGCCAGTAACAGATCCCCCTCGCCGAGATGACCGAACAGCCCACGAGCCAGGGCCGGTTCGGAGGACGACAGCGGCCCCAGGGCGGCGGTGATGGCGTGGGTGCCACACTCGGGCCAGCGCCACCATCCGCACCTGCGGATACGCGCACCGCTCGGTGCGACGGGTCTTCAGCCGCCCGAAGTGCGCGGCGTTCTGCTCGTTGCACGGCACATCGAAGACCGTGCCGTCGATCGCCACCAGCCACCACCGCCCACACCGGGCACCTCGGGTCTCCTCGGTCGCCAACAGCCGGGCAACCTCGGCGAACAGCGCTTTCAAAGGCTCCGGCCCCAGCTTCACCCGCGCCCGCGAGATCGCCGCCGTACTCGGCACCTGCCACAAGCCCGACCAGCGCTTCACCCAGGTCAGACCCTGCATGAGCAGCCACGCGACCTCCTCATGGTCCTGCCCCGAGAACAGGCACATCGCCAGCACGAAATAGACCACCACCCGCGGCGTCAGCAGCCGAGTGCGCAGGCCAGAACGGCCGCACTCAGCGACCACCCGGTCCACCAGCTCCGGCGAAAACGTGCGTGTCAGCAGTCATTGGTATTGTGTTCAGCCTCGGTATCGGCACCGACTTCCACACAACCCACAACCTCGACCCGGGCCGCAAGAGCCGCGACCTCGCCCGCCGGCTCAAGGCCCTCGGCCACGGCGTCACCCTCATCCCGGCAGCCGCCTGACAGCACACGCCACCGGGGGCTACTTGGCCATGCCCACCTGACCATGGAGTTTTCCGATCAGGGGCACTTTCCGCTTTCCTGATCAAGCCTTGGACGACCCATTTCGCGAAAGCCCGAGGTTAAGGTTTCTTTTAGGCATTTAGGGGTATCGCGTGGTTGCTGAATCCTTAAAACCCGACTCTAGCGACTCAGACCTCCTCGCTCGCCATGTGGCCGGTGAACCCGACGCCTTCGGCGAGCTCGTACGACGCCACCGCGACCGGCTGTGGGCCGTGGCACTCCGGACCCTGGGCGACCGCGAGGAAGCCGCCGACGCCGTCCAGGACGCCTTGGTCTCCGCCTTCCGGGCCGCCCACACCTTCCGCGGCCAGTCCGCCGTCACCACCTGGCTGCACCGCATCACCGTCAACGCCTGCCTCGACCGGGTCCGCAAGGCAGCCACCCGCAAGACCTCACCGGTCAATGACACCGAACGGTTCGAGCAGCTCCTCGACCCGCACGAGTCCGCCGAGGCGCCGGCGGAGCGCCAGGATCTACACCGCGAGCTCCTGGCCGCACTCGCCACTCTCCCCAGCGAGCAACGTGCCGCACTCGTCCTCGTGGACATGCAGGGCTACCCCGTGGCCGAGGCGGCACGCATCCTCGACGTACCGACCGGCACCGTGAAGAGCCGCTGTGCTCGGGGCCGGGCCCGGCTGGCCCCTCTGCTCACTCACCTCCGCAGTGAGAGTGCAAAACCCGATGAAGCCACCGCGGAAAGGAACCGGACGCCACGCGCATCCGTCCCACCGGCATCGGGGCCGAGGGACACCGGGACAAGCGATCCTGCTGCAGTGAAGGGCGGAGGTGGGCGCGCATGACATCAACGACCGACACGACCCAGCATCCCGATGTCTCGGAGATCTCCGACCTCATGGAAGGGCTGCTCCCACCGTCACGTGCGGCAGAGGTACGCAGTCATGTGGACGGCTGCACACTCTGCGGTGATGTCCATGCCTCCCTCGTGGAGATCCAAGAACTGCTCGGCGCTGTGCCAGAACCACAGCCCATGCCCGACGATGTCGCCGACCGCATCGACGCCGCGCTCGCCGCCGAAGCTCTCCGCACCACGGCACCCGCCGACTCGGCAGATGTTTCACGTGAAACAGAACGCTCCGTGGTGCAGAAGCCGAGCACAGAGTCCGCCGGCGCTTCGGACCGCCCAGCGGGGCATTCGAGCGCAGCGACCGGCCCTGGACGCCGACCGGCCCGGCGTCGCCGCCGCGCAGCCGTCCTCGGCGCCGCTCTCGGTGCGGCCGTGGTCGGTGTCAGCGTCTTCATGCTGCAGAGCCTTCAGCCGTCCCAGGAGGCTGCCGGTCTCAAGGCGGCGGACCGAGGCTCCGACGCCACGGCAAAGAGCGCAGGGGGCTTCTCGGAATCCACACTCGAAGACCAGGTGCACACGCTGCTTCGGAGTGCCACCACGAAGCCTTCGGGTGCAGAAAGTGCTGACACCGAGAAAAAGGCGCCATCCGTCGAGGAGCAGTCGACGCCGAAGAGCGACTCCCCGGGGTCCGAGTCGCCTCGAACGCCGTTGCGCGCGCCCATCGTGTCCGTCCCGCCCTGTGTGGAGCAGGGCATCGGTCGCAAGACCGCGGCCCTCGCCATGGAGGAAGGCAGCTACGAAGGAACACATGCCTTCCTGGTCGTGCTGCCGCACCCGTCGGACGCGACACGCGTCCAGGCGTATGTCGTCGACGCGGCCTGCGTCGGAGAAAAGCCCGCCGCCAAGGGGAAACTGCTGCTGACCCGCGCTTACACGCGTCCTTGAGAATCGCGCCGTACGCCGCCCGGCACGTCGGGAATGCATCCCCCGTAGGATCCGTTGGGTGGGGTGAGAGTCGTTGAACCGACCCCAGTAGGCGTGGACAGTAGGCAGTCTGCAGAGACGAGGAACAAATCCGTGAGCGACGTCCGTAACGTGATCATCATCGGCTCCGGCCCCGCGGGCTACACGGCCGCCCTTTACACCGCACGCGCCTCGCTGAAGCCGCTGGTGTTCGAGGGCGCCGTCACCGCCGGCGGCGCACTGATGAACACCACCGACGTGGAGAACTTCCCGGGCTTCCAGGACGGGATCATGGGCCCCGAGCTCATGGACAACATGCGCGCCCAGGCGGAACGCTTCGGCGCCGAGCTCGTCCCCGACGATGTCATCTCCGTGGACCTCAGCGGAGACATCAAGACGGTGACCGACACGGCCGGGACGGTGCACCGCGCCAAGGCCGTGATCGTGACGACCGGCTCCCAGCACCGCAAGCTCGGCCTGCCCAACGAGGACGCCCTCTCCGGACGAGGCGTCTCCTGGTGTGCCACCTGTGACGGCTTCTTCTTCAAGGACCAGGACATCGCCGTGGTCGGCGGTGGTGACACCGCGATGGAGGAGGCGACCTTCCTCTCCCGCTTCGCCAAGTCGGTCACCATCGTCCACCGCCGTGACTCGCTGCGGGCCTCCAAGGCCATGCAGGACCGCGCCTTCGCCGACCCGAAGATCAAGTTCGCCTGGGACAGCGAGGTCGCCGGAGTCCACGGCGAGCAGAAGCTGTCCGGTCTGACCCTGCGGAACACCAAGACCGGCGAGACGTCGGAGCTCGCGGTGACCGGCCTGTTCATCGCTGTGGGCCACGACCCGCGCACCGAGCTCTTCAAGGGCCAGCTCGACCTCGACGACGAGGGCTACCTCAAGGTCGACGCCCCCTCGACGCGCACCAACCTGACCGGTGTCTTCGGCGCAGGTGACGTAGTCGACCACACCTACCGGCAGGCCATCACCGCCGCCGGCACGGGCTGCTCGGCCGCTCTCGACGCCGAACGCTTCCTCGCTGCGCTCGCCGATGACGAGAAGGCTGCTGCGGCCACCGTCTGATCCACGACTCTCTCACCCCACACCCCAAGTAGTTAAGGAGGCCGCCGTGGCCGGCGCCCTGAAGAACGTGACCGACGACTCCTTCGACGAGGTCGTCCTGAAGAGCGAGAAGCCCGTACTGGTGGACTTCTGGGCCGCCTGGTGCGGTCCCTGCCGCCAGATCGCGCCGTCGCTGGAGGCCATCGCCGCCGAGCACGGCGACCAGATCGAGATCGTCAAGCTCAACATCGACGAGAACCCGGCCACGGCCGCCAAGTACGGCGTCATGTCCATCCCGACCCTGAACGTCTACCAGGGCGGCGAGGTCGCCAAGACCATCGTTGGTGCCAAGCCGAAGGCCGCGATCCTCCGCGACCTCGAAAACTTCATCGGCGAGTAGGACCACGGTCCGCTGTTTCACGTGAAACGGGTCCGTCCCTCGGGGGACGGACCCGTTTCACGTTTGTTGTGGACCCTTCGGTCACAGCGGCCTCAGGGCCGGTTCCTTCTGGACGGCACCCAGCAACCGGTCCAACGCCAGCTCAACGTCTTCCTTCCAGGAAAGCGTCGTACGCAGCTCCAGTCTCAGCCGTGGATAAACGGGATGCGGCCGTACGGTTTTGAAGCCCACCGCCAGCAGATGATCCGCGGGCAACACACAGGCGGGTTCCTTCCACCGGGCATCTCCGAAGGCCTCGATCGCCTTGAATCCCCGACGCAGGAGATCCTTGGCAACGGTCTGCACCAAGACCCGCCCCAGACCCTGCCCCTGGTAACCCGGCACGATCCAGGCAGTCATCAGCTGCACGGCATCGGGGGAGACGGGACTCGTCGGGAAAGCCGTCGAGCGCGGCACATAGGCCGGCGGTGCGTAGAGAACGAACCCCACCGGCACATCGTCGACATAGGCGACGCGGCCGCAGGATCCCCACTCCAGTAGAACGGCCGAGATCCAGGCCTCTTTCTCCAGCTCGGGCCTTCCCGCCTTTACCGCAGCTTCCCCGCTGACCGGATCAAGCTCCCAGAAGACACACGAGCGGCAGCGCCTGGGGAGATCGGAAAGGTTGTCCAGTGTGAGCGGTACGAGCCGACGCCCCATGAAGGCTGTTCCTCGCTTCCTTCGCCCGCCGTATCGCGTACGACAGTCAGTGCACTCCGTCCGAGGAGCAGGCTCCCGAAGAACCCTCCGACAGCCCCCAGGCCCAGCCCCACTGTCACCAGTCGGCTGCGGCTCACTGATCATGGCCCTCCCTCCGCCGAGGTGACTCAAGCCGGATGTGCCATACCAGAACGCATCGTATCCACCCAGGGATGAAGCGGACACCGAGAGAAAGCAAAGGGCGGGCTGTGTTCCGGTATGCCCCCGGACACAGCCCGCCCCTCAGCCCATCCGGCAGAGGTCAGCCCTCGTCGCCGTCAACGGGGTCGTCGGACGGTCCCTGATCCAGCACCCGCCCCTCACCCGGTGCCAGGCTGCCGAGAATGCGGTCCAGATCCTCCATCGACGCGAACTCGACGACGATCTTCCCCTTCTTCTGTCCGAGGTCGACCTTCACCCGGGTCTCGAAGCGATCCGAGAGTCGGGAGGCAAGATCAGTCAGCGCGGGCGACACCCGGCCACCGGCTCGCGGCCCCTTGGACTTGGCGTGACTCGTGGACCTGGACCCCATGAGGGTCACGATCTCTTCGACCGCGCGCACCGACAGCCCTTCGGCCACGATGCGATGCGCCAGCCTGTCCTGCTCCTCCGAGTCGTCCACGGACAGCAGCGCCCGCGCATGACCGGCCGACAGAACGCCGGCCGCAACCCTGCGCTGAACCGGAGGCGACAGCCTCAGCAGACGCAGTGTGTTGGACACCTGGGGGCGCGAACGCCCGATCCGGTCGGCCAGCTGGTCATGCGTGCACTTGAAGTCCTTGAGCAGCTGGTCGTACGCGGCTGCTTCCTCCAAGGGGTTCAACTGAGCCCGGTGAAGATTCTCCAGGAGCGCATCCAGGAGAAGCTTCTCGTCGTCCGTGTCCCGGACGATGGCCGGGATCCGCTCCAGACCCGCCTCACGGCAGGCCCTCCAGCGACGCTCACCCATGATGAGCTCATAGCGATCCGAACCCGTCTTCCGCACAACGACGGGCTGGAGAAGACCCACCTCCTTGATGGAGGTCACCAGCTCGGCAAGTGCGTCCTCGTCGAACACCTCACGCGGCTGACGCGGATTCGGGGTAATGGTGCCGAGCGGAACCTCGGCAAAGTACGCACCGGCAGCTCCCGCCAACTCCACGCCGGCTTCGGGTGCCGTAACCGGCGCACTCGGCTCCGGCACCACCGGAGCGGACGCGAGAGCGGCCACCTTCGCAGCGGCCACCCCCCGCTCTGCCGTCAAGACAGGACCCGCCCCAGGAGACGTTGAACCAGCCCCCGTGGACGGCACCTGCTTCTCCTGGGGAGCGGCGGGGATCAGGGCACCCAGCCCACGCCCCAACCCTCTTCGACGCTCGCTCACTGAATCCCCTCCGAAATGCTCTGCTGGCTGTTCCCAGTGCCCGTGTGGGCATGCTGGGCCTCGTACTGCATCCCGACGCCCCGCAGGGCGATCTCACGCGCCGCTTCGAGGTACGAGAGCGACCCGCTCGAACCCGGGTCATAGGTCAGCACGGTCTGCCCATAGCTCGGTGCCTCCGAAATCCGCACCGACCGCGGAATGCTCGTCCGCAGCACCTCCTTGCCGAAGTGAGTGCGCACCTCCTCCGCGACCTGTGAAGCGAGCCTGGTCCGGCCGTCATACATGGTGAGCAGGATCGTCGACACATGCAGCGCGGGATTGAGATGACCCCGCACCAGGTCCACATTGCGCAGCAGCTGCCCCAGCCCTTCCAGGGCGTAGTACTCGCACTGGATGGGAATCAGCACCTCGGCACCGGCGACCATGGCATTGACCGTCAGCAGACCGAGCGAGGGCGGACAGTCGATCAGGATGTAATCCAGCGGCTGCTCGTACGCCTGGATCGCCCGCTGCAGTCGGCTCTCCCGCGCCACCAGCGACACCAGCTCGATCTCCGCACCGGCGAGATCGATGGTGGCGGGGGCACAGAAGAGGCCTTCGACGTCCGGGACGGGCTGGACCACCTCGGAGAGCGGCCTGCTCTCCACCAGGACGTCATAGATGGAGGGAACTTCGGCGTGGTGATCGATACCCAGAGCCGTAGAGGCATTGCCCTGCGGGTCGAGGTCGACCACCAGAACGCGTGCACCGTGGAGCGCGAGCGAGGCCGCAAGATTGACCGTCGTGGTCGTCTTGCCCACTCCACCCTTCTGATTGGCCACCACCATGACGCGCGTCCGGTCAGGACGGGGCAGACCCTCGCCGGCGCGGCCAAGGGCCTCGACCGCCAGCTGGGCCGCGCGACCGATGGGTGTGTCGTCCATCGGCGGCGGTGTTTCACGTGAAACACCCTCCCCCGCCGATTCGGTTCGGGGACCGGGGACCGGATCGGTCATCGGTCCCGCGATGTTGGCGTCGGACCGCAAGGATTCACTCTCCTCGACTTCAGGCTCGCAATGAACAGAGCCTGTCATGCTTTCGGGGTCGTGAACCAGCGAGGCCCGCTCTTCTGTGGATGAATCCACTTCTGTGGACAACTCCGTAGCCCTATCGGGCCCGCGATGCCGCGGCGCGGCAGCCGCACGACCGCGACTGATGATCCCATGCAGCAGAGAGCGACGTTTCACGTGAAACACGATGCCCCTGCAGCGTAGCTACAGGGGCACGACACTCCGCACGGGGTATGTATGGCCGCTTGCCGGGATCATCACCAACAGACGGCACAAACCGTATGTAACGGATGAGTCCACAGCGCAACCAAGCGGGTCAGCGGCGGCGCCTCGTACGGCTCGTCCTCGCGGCCTTGGCCCTCTTTGCGGCGAACCTCACACCACCCGGGCTCTCGCCGACCACCACGCGCACCACCGTGGACATCGGATCGACAATGCCCTCTCCGACATGCAGCACCTCGGTCTCCACCACACCGAGCTTGCTCAGGGCCGCACGCGCACCGGCGATCTCCTCCTCGGCGGTGTCCCCCTTGAGCGCCAACATCTCCCCGTACGGACGCAGCAGCGGAACGCCCCAGCCGGCCAGCCGGTCGAGCGGCGCCACGGCCCGAGCCGTCACCACGTGAACCGGCTGAAGCGTTCCCAGGACCTCCTCGGCCCGGCCGCGCACGACCGTCACATGGTCCAGCCCCAACAGTTCGACGACTTCCTGGAGGAAGTTCGTCCGACGGAGCAGGGGCTCCAACAAAGTGATCTTGAGATCCGGGCGCACCAACGCCAGAGGGATACCCGGTAGACCCGCACCCGAGCCCACATCGCAGACCGTGACCCCTTCGGGCACGACCTCGGAAAGCACCGCACAGTTCAGCAAGTGCCGCTCCCACAGCCGCGGCACCTCACGCGGGCCGATCAGCCCCCGCTTCACCCCGGCATCCGCCAGCAGTTCCGCGTACCGGACAGCCTCCGGGAAGAGCTCGCCGAAAACCGCCCGCGCCTCTTCGGGCGCCTGGGGAAGCTCTACTTCCGCCGTCACGGGGACCGTCCTTCCGTACCGCACTAACGCACTGTGGGTGGCTGACTATCAGGCTGACAAAGATCGGCCCCGCCTGCGAACAGACGGGGCCGACAGAACAAGGGTCCGGTCAGGCCGGGAGAACGACGACGAAGCGCTCCGGCTCCTCGCCCTCGGACTCACTGCGCAGACCGGCGGCCGCGACCGCATCGTGCACGACCTTGCGCTCGAACGGCGTCATCGGGTCCAGCTTCACCGGCTCACCGGTGCTCTTGACCTCGTCAGCGGCCTTGGCGCCCAGCTCCGCGAGCTCGGCCCGCTTCTTGGCCCGGAAGCCGGCGATGTCCAGCATCAGCCGACTCCGGTCACCGGTCTCCCGGTGCACGGCAAGCCGCGTCAGCTCCTGGAGCGCCTCCAGCACCTCACCGTCGCGGCCCACGAGCTTCTGCAGATCACGTGCCGAATCGCTGATGATCGAAACCGCGGCCCGGTCCGCCTCGACGTCCATGTCGATGTCGCCGTCGAGATCGGCGATGTCGAGCAGGCCCTCAAGATAGTCCGCTGCGATCTCGCCCTCCTGCTCAAGGCGGGTCAAGGTGTCGCTGCCCTCAGCGGCCGTGGAGGTGGTGCCTTCCGTCACGGATGGACTCCTTCTTACTTCTTGGACGGGTGCTTGGGCCGCTGCGGACCCTTGCGCTGTCCGGACTTGGCTTGGCGTGAGGAGCCGGACGCCGGCTTGCCCTCCGGCTTGGGCTTGTCGTCCTGCGATCCGTCCTGCTTCTGCAGGGAGGTCTTGGATCCCGACTCGGTGGAGCCGATGTCCTTGGCAGGACCGGTCTGGCGCTGGGCCTTGCTCTGGCGCTTGGGCTGCTGACGCCGCGCGGCTCCGCCCTCGGCCTCGGCAAGAGCCGTGTCGCTCTTGATCACCGTGCCGTCCTCCTGGGCGGCGAGGCCCAGCTTGGCCAGCCCGGTGATGAACTTCCGCTCGATGTCATTGCGGTCCGGGCCCTTGGACACGATCCGCTTGACCGTATTGCGCTTGGTCCTGCCACGAACCTCACCGTGCGCGGTGACGCTCTTCAGCAGACGTCCCAGGTAATGGTCCTGCGCCTTGCTGCCCGGCGTCGGGTTCTGGTTGATCACGTACATCTGCTGACCCATGGTCCAGACGTTGGTGGTCAGCCAGTAGACGAGGACACCGACGGGGAAGTTGATGCCCATGACAGCGAAGATCAGCGGGAAGATGTACATCAGCATCTTCTGCTGCTGCATGTACGGCGTCTTGACCGTCAGGTCGACGTTCTTCGTCATCAGCTGGCGCTGGGTGAAGAACTGCGACGCCGACATCATCACGATCATGATCGCGGTGACGACCCGGACGTCGGTCAGAGAGGCGCCGAGAGCGGCGACATCCGACGAGCTGTCCATGAACTTGGCAGCGAGCGGAGCACCGAAGATGTGCGCCTTACGGGCGCTGTCGAGCAGCGGCTGGTCGATGACGCCGATCGTCTTGCCCGAGGCGATGGCCGACAGCACGTGATACAGGGCGAAGAAGAACGGCGACTGCGCCAGGATGGGAAGGCACGAGGAGAGCGGGTTGGTACCCGTCTCCTTGTACAGCTTCATCATCTCTTCGGACTGTCGCTGCTTGTCGCTCTTGTAGCGCTCCTGGATCGCCTTCATCTTCGGCTGGAGCACCTGCATGTTCCGGGTCGACTTGATCTGCTTCACGAAAAGCGGGATCAGGCAGATCCGGATCAGCACCACCAGGGACACGATGGACAGGCCCCAGGCCCAGCCCGTGTCATTGCCGAAGATCGCTCCATACAACGTGTGGAACTGGACAATGACCCATGAAACAGGCCAGGTGATAAAGCTGAACAGACTGGCAATCGTGTCCACTAATCAGGCTCCTTGAGCATTGGGCGAAGTCTCTGCGGCCGGGCCCGGGGGTACGGAAACCGTCCCCTCGGGAGGCACATCAGCGGCGGAGTCCCCGCCCTTGTCACCGCGCATGGCACTACGCAGCAGTTCGTGCCAACGCGGACGTTTGCGCGGTGGAACGTAGTCCACGCCACCGGGTGACCACGGATTGCAGCGAAGGATGCGCCAGGCCGTCAGCGCGGTTCCCTTGATCGCTCCGTGCCGGTCGATCGCCGTATATCCATAGTGGGAACACGACGGGTAGTAACGGCAGACAGGCCCGAGAAGTGGGCTGATCGTCCACTGGTACAGCTTGATAAGAGCCAGCAGCGGGTACTTCATCGCGCGCCCCCTCCCAGCAGCCGCTGCAGAGCGGCGTCCAGGTCTCGGGCCAGCTGTTCATGGTCGGCGTCGCCCGCTCCGGGCAACGCTCGTACGACAACCAGGCTACCGGGGGGCAGCAGGGCCAGCCGTTCACGGACCAGATGGCGAAGCCTGCGCTTCACCGCTGTGCGCACAACCGCTCCACCCACGGATTTGCTGACAACGAAACCCGCACGCGTCGGGGGAGCGTTCTCCCCAGTCACGTGCGGGTCGGTTGCACCGCTGCGTAGATGAACGACGAGTAGCGGGCGGCCGGCCCGGCGTCCTCGACGTACTGCGGTCGCGAAGTCCTCGCGCCGCCTCAGCCGATTCTCGGTAGGCAGCACGTCATGACCTGTATGCGATCAGGCGGACAGGTTGGCGCGACCCTTGCCACGGCGGGACGCGAGAATCGCGCGGCCGGCTCGGGTGCGCATACGCAGCCGGAAGCCGTGGGTCTTCGCGCGACGACGGTTGTTCGGCTGGAAGGTGCGCTTGCTCACTCGGGGGCTCCAGAAATGACTCGTGTGTTGGCGGGACATCGCCTGGCTGTCACCGTGCGCCCACGAGGAACTCGCGTAAACGCTCTAGTGCACCGCTTCACAATCACAGATCGTGATCTTTGCCCATCGGAGGCAGGCGGCAGCAGCCATCGACAACTCGACCTGGTCACGGTACGCGCGGCTAAGCCATCCGGTCAAACCGGCTCCGCAGCACCCCCCCACTGTGCACAGCCTGTGGACAACGACTTGAACCACGCGGGTCGGCCTGACTACCGTGGCTGAACTCCGGTTCTTTTTCTTCCTGCCTGCCGGTCCTCACCCATCCCGACCCATCCCGTCCCGAGAACCACACATTCGTGGGACCAGCGAGAGAGCGTGCCTTGTGGCTGATGTACCTGCCGATCTTGCCGCAGTGTGGCCACGCGTGCTGGAGCAACTCCTCGGAGAGGGCCAGCAGGGCATCGAGCCGAAGGACAAGCAGTGGATCGAGCGCTGCCAGCCGCTCGCACTGGTCGCCGACACGGCGCTGCTCGCCGTACCCAATGAATGGGGCAAGCGCGTCCTGGAGGGCCGGCTCGCGCCGCTCATCAGCGAGACACTGAGCCGGGAGTGCGGCCGCCCGATCCGCATCGCGATCACCGTCGACGACTCCGCGGGCGAGCCTCCGAGCCCGCCCGCGCCCCCGATGCATCAGTCCCAGCAGCACCGCTATCCGGGACCGCAGCACGACGAGCGTCAGCACAACGACGCGTACGACGGATACGGACACCGGCCCTCGGACGACGGCATGCCGACCGCTCGGCCCGCCTACCCCGACTACCAGCAGCAGCGCCCCGACCCCGGTGCGTGGCCGCGCACCCAGGAGGACCTCTCCTGGCAGCAGCCGCGGCTCGGTGGATTCCAGGACCGCGACACCTCCGCGGAGCAGTGGCGCGAGCCGTACACCGGCGGCCGCCCGCAGCAGCCACAGCACGACTACCGGCCGCAGCCGCCCGAGCGCCAGGGCTACGAGCAGCAGCGCCCCGAGCACCACGCCCTGCCGGAGCCCCCGCACCGGCAGGGCGGCGCGGGCACCGGCCGGCCCGGTGGTGGCACCGGGCCGATGGGCACACAGTCGGCCCCCGCACCCGGGCCCGGTGAGCCGGCGGCACGGCTGAATCCGAAGTACCTCTTCGACACCTTCGTCATCGGTGCGTCCAACCGGTTCGCGCACGCCGCTGCGGTCGCGGTCGCCGAAGCACCCGCGAAGGCGTACAACCCGCTCTTCATCTACGGGGAGTCCGGACTCGGCAAGACCCATCTGCTGCACGCCATCGGGCACTACGCCCGCAGCCTCTACCCAGGCACCCGGGTGCGGTACGTGAGCTCCGAGGAGTTCACCAACGAGTTCATCAACTCGATCCGCGACGGCAAGGGCGACACCTTCCGCAAGCGCTACCGCGACGTGGACATCCTGCTCGTCGACGACATCCAGTTCCTGGCGAGCAAGGAGTCGACGCAGGAGGAGTTCTTCCACACCTTCAACACGCTCCACAACGCGAACAAGCAGATCGTGCTGTCCTCCGACCGGCCGCCCAAGCAGCTGGTGACCCTGGAGGACCGGTTGCGGAACCGTTTCGAGTGGGGTCTGACGACCGATGTGCAGCCGCCGGAGCTGGAGACGCGGATCGCGATCCTCCGCAAGAAGGCGGTACAGGAGCAGCTCAACGCCCCGCCGGAGGTCCTGGAGTTCATCGCCTCCCGGATCTCCCGCAACATCAGGGAGCTGGAGGGCGCGCTGATCCGGGTCACGGCCTTCGCCAGCCTCAACCGTCAGCCGGTGGACCTCGGGCTGACCGAGCATGTACTGAAGGATCTGATTCCGGGGGGCGAGGACTCGGCCCCGGAGATCACGGCGACGGCCATCATGGCGGCGACCGCGGACTACTTCGGTCTGACGGTGGACGACCTCTGCGGAACCTCGCGCAGCCGCGTGCTGGTGACGGCCCGCCAGATCGCCATGTACCTCTGCCGGGAGCTGACCGATCTCTCCCTGCCCAAGATCGGGGCGCAGTTCGGCGGTCGCGACCACACGACGGTGATGCACGCGGACCGGAAGATCCGCGCGTTGATGGCGGAGCGACGCTCCATCTACAACCAGGTCACCGAGCTCACCAACCGCATCAAGAACGGCTGACGGCCGGCAGTACGCGCTCTGTACGCGCCACAGGGGCGCCCGGAGAACCCTCACAGGGCTTCCGGGCGCCCTTCCGCGTTCTCCGGCTCCTGTCCGGAGCTTTACCGGGACTCCCCGAGGCGGCTCCTGGGCAGCTCCGGGGCGTCCCCAGACTTTCCCGAAGCCGCCTGAAAGCCGCCCCGGGGACCACCGGACGCCACCACGGAACCCTCGTGAAGGCCTCCCCGGCACCTCACGCCGGCTGCTGAGCCGCTCCTGAGCCCTCCCCCGGGGCTCGGAAACACCCTTCGGGGCCCACGAGCCCCGCCCCTGAACCCCCTCCGAAGCCTTTTTCAGGGCCTCCGTCGCGATCGCAGTGTTCGAATATCTGCCCTCGACCGTCCGTTCTCCACAGATCTGGGGAGAATCCCCCCTCCACAGCCTGGGGATTCGGAAGTTGTCCATATTGCTTCCACAGGGGCGACTGTCGATACTCCATCAGGCCAGGTCAAGGGCTTGGGGATTTGTGGTCAACAATGATCCACAGGCTGTGGACAAAATCTTCGTCCACAAGGAGCCGATGACGTTGTCCACCGGCGACCCACAGCTTGGCCCGCGTTGTCCCCAGCTTGGTTGAGCTTCTCCACACGGCTGTCCACTGTTCGGCAACGCAACACCGCCTTTCACTGCGCAGAGTGAAAGGCGTCACACCAGGAGGGTCGGTTGGGCTGTGGGGAACCTGGGTAAAGCTGGGGACAGCCCTGGGGAGAAACCCCCCTGCCCTGTGCACCGGGTGTGCAGAACTTTCGCGTGTCCACAGGAGCACCGGGTTGTCCACCGGTGCCACCCACAGGGTCGGTGGACAAAAAACTGGGCCTGACCTGGGAAAACGACGTTATCCACGGTTTCCACAGGCCCTACTACTACTGCCACCTAGAGTTAGCCCAGAATCCGCTTCGAAGTGGGGCCTGTGCACAACTCGGCGCCGGAGCGCTCCGAAGCTCTTGTCGCGACTTGACCCCGAGCAGCACCGAGTGTCGGTGCCGTACGTCAGACTGGTCCCCGGCGTCCTCCCGCTGTCATCGGCGGGGCGACCCGATCAGACGACGAAGGCCAGCAGGGCGAGCGAGCAACAGCAGGAGGCGGTTCCGGTGAAGATCCGGGTGGAGCGCGATGTACTCGCGGAGGCTGTGGCCTGGGTGGCCCGTAGCCTCCCGGCCCGTCCGCCGGCGCCCGTTCTCGCGGGCCTTCTGCTGAAGGCTGAGGACGGCGCCCTCAGCTTCTCCAGCTTCGACTACGAGGTCTCGGCCCGGGTCTCGGTGGACGCCGAGGTCGACGAGGACGGCACGGTGCTGGTCTCCGGCCGGCTGCTCGCCGACATCTGCCGCGCCCTTCCCAACCGCCCGGTGGAGATTTCCACAGACGGTGTACGGGCGACCGTGGTCTGCGGCTCCTCGCGATTCACACTCCACACCCTTCCTGTGGAGGAGTACCCGGCGCTGCCCGAGATGCCGACCGCGACCGGTACGGTCCCCGGTGAGGTCTTCGCCTCGGCCGCCGCCCAGGTCGCCATCGCCGCGGGCCGTGACGACACGCTGCCGGTCCTGACCGGTGTGCGGATCGAGATCGAGGGCGAGACCGTCACCCTGGCCTCCACCGACCGCTACCGCTTCGCGGTCCGCGAGTTCCTCTGGAAGCCGGAGAACCCGGATGCCTCGGCCGTCGCCCTGGTGCCCGCCAAGACGCTGCTGGACACCGCCAAGGCGCTGACCAGCGGTGACACGGTGACTCTGGCGCTTTCCGGCTCGGGTGCCGGTGAGGGTCTGATCGGTTTCGAGGGCGCGGGCCGACGTACGACCACGCGACTGCTGGAAGGCGATCTGCCGAAGTACCGCACGCTGTTCCCCACCGAGTTCAACTCGGTCGCGGTCATCGAGACCGCTCCGTTCGTGGAGGCCGTCAAGCGTGTGGCCCTCGTCGCCGAGCGGAACACCCCGGTGCGGCTCAGCTTCGAGCAGGGCGTGCTGATCCTGGAGGCAGGGTCCAGCGACGACGCACAGGCTGTGGAGCGGGTCGACGCGGTGCTGGAGGGCGACGACATCTCGATCGCCTTCAACCCGACCTTCCTGCTGGACGGGCTGAGCGCGATCGACTCCCCGGTCGCCCAGCTCTCGTTCACGACGTCCACCAAGCCCGCGCTGCTCAGCGGCCGCCCGGCCGTGGATGCTGAGGCGGATGACGCGTACAAGTACCTGATCATGCCGGTGCGTCTCTCCGGCTGATCCGGCCACCGGTACCGCAACGACAGGTTCCGACGGGCACGCTCAGCGCCGAGCATGCCCGTCGGTCTGTCCCCGGCCGGGCGTAGGCTCGGCCCTGGGTACGAATCGGCACAACGCTTAAGGAATCTCTGATGGAGCTCGGTCTCGTCGGCCTCGGCAAGATGGGCGGCAACATGCGCGAGCGCATCCGCCGCGCAGGCCACACCGTCATCGGTTACGACCGCAACCCGGACGTCTCGGATGTCCAGAGCCTCGAAGAGCTTGTGGGCAAGCTGAAGGGCCCCCGGGTCGTCTGGGTGATGGTTCCGGCCGGTGCCCCGACCCAGGCCACCGTCGACGAGCTGGCCGGGCTCCTCTCGCCCGGTGACATCGTCGTGGACGGCGGGAATTCCCGCTGGACGGACGACGAGAAGCACGCGGTCGAGCTCGGCATCAAGGGCATCGGCTTCGTGGACTGCGGAGTCTCCGGCGGTGTCTGGGGCCTGGAGAACGGCTACGCGCTGATGTACGGCGGCGACGCCGAGAACGTGGCGAAGGTCCAGCCGATCTTCGACGCGCTGAAGCCCGAGGGTGACTTCGGCTCCGTCCACGCGGGCAAGGTCGGCGCCGGCCACTTCGCGAAGATGGTCCACAACGGCATCGAGTACGCCATGATGCAGGCCTACGCCGAGGGCTGGGAGCTCCTGGAGAAGGTCGACTCCGTCACCGATGTGCGCGAGGTCTTCCGCTCCTGGCAGGAGGGCACGGTCATCCGTTCCTGGCTGCTCGACCTGGCGGTCAACGCGCTGGACGACGACGAGCACCTCGACAAGCTCCGTGGTTTCGCCGCCGACTCCGGTGAGGGCCGCTGGACGGTGGAGGCCGCGATCGACAACGCGGTGCCGCTGCCCGCGATCACGGCGTCGCTCTTCGCGCGTTTCGCCTCGCGTCAGGACGACTCCCCGCAGATGAAGATGATCGCCGCGCTGCGCAACCAGTTCGGTGGCCACGCGGTCGAGAGCAAGAAGTAGCCGCAACGGGAAGCGGGCCGGAGCGCCCGACCCGTACTACGGAGCACGGAGCAGGAAGCCGGGAAGGTCGGCGTACACCCATGCATGTGACGCATCTCTCGCTGGCCGACTTCCGCTCGTACGCCCGGGTCGAGGTACCTCTCGATCCGGGCGTCACCGCTTTCGTGGGGGCCAACGGCCAGGGCAAGACGAATCTGGTCGAGGCCGTCGGCTATCTTGCGACGCTCGGCAGCCATCGGGTCTCCTCCGATGCGCCGCTGGTTCGGATGGGTGCGGACCGGGCTGTCGTCCGGGCCGCTGTCACCCAGGGCGAGCGTTCGCAGCTGGTCGAGCTGGAGCTCAACCCGGGCAAGGCCAATCGGGCCCGGATCAATAGATCGTCGCAGGTCAGGCCGCGTGATGTGCTGGGGATCGTGCGAACGGTGCTGTTCGCCCCGGAGGATCTGGCGCTGGTCAAGGGGGACCCCGGGGAGCGTCGGCGCTTTCTCGACGAGCTGATCACGGCGCGTTCGCCGCGGATGGCGGGTGTGCGTTCGGACTACGAGCGGGTGCTGAAGCAGCGCAACACCTTGCTGAAGTCGGCGGCGATGGCGCGCAGGCACGGTGGCCGGTCGATGGATCTGTCCACGCTCGATGTGTGGGACCAGCACCTGGGCCGGGTCGGCGCGGAGCTGCTGGCGCAGCGCCTGGATCTGATCGCGACTCTGCAGCCGCTGGCCGACAAGGCGTACGCGGATGTGGCGCCCGGTGGTGGTCCGGTGGCGTTGGAGTACCGGAGTTCGGCCGGCGCGGGGGTGGACGCGGCGCGTACCCGTGAGGAGCTGTTCGAGCAGCTGATCGCGGCCCTGGCGGAGGTCCGTAAGCAGGAGATCGAGCGGGGTGTGACGTTGGTCGGCCCGCACCGCGACGATCTGTTGCTGGGGCTGCGCGGCATGCCCGCCAAGGGGTATGCGAGCCATGGTGAGTCCTGGTCGTACGCGTTGGCGCTGCGGCTGGCCTCGTACGAGCTGTTGCGCGGCGAGGGCAACGAACCGGTGCTGGTGCTGGACGATGTCTTCGCCGAGCTGGACGCGCGTCGTCGTGAGCGGTTGGCGGAGTTGGTGGCTCCGGGTGAGCAGGTGCTGGTGACGGCGGCGGTGGACGACGACGTTCCGGGGGTTCTGGCGGGGGCGCGGTACGCGGTGTCCGCGGGTGAGGTGGAGCGGCTGTGAGCGGCCGTGGCGAGGCGTCCGGGGAGCCGGCGGAGGCTCGGCCGGGAGACGGCAGGCAGCCGGAGCCGTCGGGTGTCGATCTGGCGCGGGTGGCGTTGCGGGCGGCGAAGGAGCAGGCGCGGGCGCGTGGTGCTGCCGCGCAGCAGAAGAAGCAGGCCAGGCGGGGTGGTGGGCTGCGTTCCGGGGCGCGGGCGGACGGGCGTGATCCGCTGCCGCTGGGTGCGGCGATCAATCGCCTGATCACTGAGCGTGGCTGGGAGACGCCTGCGGCGGTGGGTGGGGTGATGGGGCGCTGGCCCCAGATCGTCGGCGCGGATCTGGCCAATCACTGTGTGCCGTTGCGGTACGACGAGGATCCGGACGAGCGGGTGCTGACGGTGCAGTGCGATTCGACGGCGTGGGCGACGCAGCTGCGGTTGCTGGCGCCTCAGCTGGTGGCCCGGCTGAACGCGGATCTGGGGCAGGGCACGGTCAGGTTGATCAAGGTGTTGGGGCCGGGGGGCCCGCAGCGCAGGTTCGGTCCCTTGCGGGCGCCGGGGAGCACGGGGCCCGGCGATACATACGGCTGAGCGTGTGAGCTGGGCTTCTTCTCGTTCCTGAGCGCGGAGGGACGGTGTTCCGGGTGGAGCGCCGGCCCTGTCCGGGCTGCTCGGTGGGGCTGTCCGTCGCATCCGAGTTGTACCGGTATGCGGTGGTTGCAACCGGACGGGGAGAGTGGGGCGTCCCTCACGGTAGCGGGAGGTTGACAGGCCGAAGCGCTCAATGCCCGCTTGAGCGTCTTGGGGGCCCTTCCTGAATATGGGGAGTCGTCAGGCGCTGGTTCAGGGCGGCACATGCGTACTCAGGTACCGGCAAACCCCCATTCGGGTCGGCGCTACCGGTAGACTGGTGGACAATCCCGCGTCTTGCGGGATTCGTCGATACAAGCCGAACGACGCAGCCGCTCCCGCCTGCCCGGAGAACGGCCTGTGCTGTGCCAGAAAGGGCGCTTCGTGGCCGATTCCGGCAACCCCAACGAGAACATTTTGTCCAACCCCGGTGAGAGCAGCGCTGCTCCCGCCTCGGGCGAGGTGAAAGCCTCGTACGACGCCAGCGCGATCACCGTGCTCGAGGGCCTGGACGCGGTCCGCAAGCGACCTGGCATGTACATCGGCTCGACCGGTGAGCGCGGTCTCCACCACCTCGTGCAAGAGGTTGTCGACAACTCGGTCGACGAGGCCATGGCCGGGCACGCGGACACCATCGACGTCACGATCCTCGCCGACGGGGGGGTGCGCGTGGTCGACAACGGCCGCGGTATCCCGGTCGGCATCGTGCCGTCCGAAGGCAAGCCGGCCGTCGAGGTCGTGCTCACCGTCCTGCACGCGGGCGGAAAGTTCGGCGGCGGCGGTTACGCCGTCTCCGGTGGTCTGCACGGCGTCGGTGTGTCCGTCGTCAATGCCCTGTCCACACGGGTCTCCGTCGAGGTCAAGACGGACGGCTACCGCTGGACCCAGGACTACAAGTTCGGCGTCCCGACGGCCCCGCTGGCCCGTAACGAGGCCACCGACGAGTCGGGCACGACCGTCAGCTTCTGGGCCGACGGCGACATCTTCGAGACGACCGAGTACTCCTTCGAGACGCTCTCGCGGCGCTTCCAGGAGATGGCCTTCCTCAACAAGGGCCTCACCCTCAAGCTGACCGACGAGCGGGAGTCGGCGAAGGCGACGGCGGGCGCGGACAGCGCGGAGGCGGTCGACGTCCCAGAGGAGGAGATGACCCGCTCGGTCACGTACCACTACGAGAACGGCATCGTCGACTTCGTCAGGTACCTCAACTCCCGCAAGGGCGATGTCATTCACCAGTCGGTGATCGACATCGAGGCCGAGGACAAGGAGCGCCTGCTCTCGGTCGAGATCGCCATGCAGTGGAACACGCAGTACAGCGAGGGCGTCTACTCCTTCGCCAACGCGATCCACACGCACGAGGGCGGTACGCACGAGGAGGGCTTCCGTGCGGCGCTGACCTCGCTGGTCAACCGGTACGCGCGCGACAAGAAGCTGCTGCGCGAGAAGGACGACAACCTCACCGGTGAGGACGTCCGCGAGGGTCTGACGGCGATCATCTCGGTGAAGCTGGGCGAGCCGCAGTTCGAGGGCCAGACGAAGACCAAGCTGGGCAACACGGAGGCCAAGACCTTCGTGCAGAAGGTCGTCCACGAGCAGCTGACGGACTGGTTCGACCGGAACCCGAACGAAGCCGCCGACATCATCCGCAAGGGCATCGCCGCCTCGACCGCCCGCGTGGCGGCCCGCAAGGCGCGTGACCTGACCCGTCGCAAGGGGCTCCTGGAGAGCGCCTCGCTGCCGGGCAAGCTGAGCGACTGCCAGTCCAACGACCCGACGAAGTGCGAGATCTTCATCGTCGAGGGTGACTCGGCCGGTGGTTCGGCGAAGTCCGGCCGTAACCCGATGTACCAGGCCATCCTGCCGATCCGCGGCAAGATCCTGAACGTCGAGAAGGCCCGGGTCGACAAGATCCTGCAGAACACCGAGGTCCAGGCGCTGATCTCGGCCTTCGGTACCGGGGTCCACGAGGACTTCGACATCGAGAAGCTCCGCTATCACAAGATCATTCTGATGGCGGACGCCGATGTCGACGGCCAGCACATCAATACCCTGCTGCTGACGTTCCTCTTCCGCTTCCTGCGGCCGCTGGTCGAGGCCGGGCACGTCTACCTCTCCCGCCCGCCGCTCTACAAGATCAAGTGGGGCCGGGACGACTTCGAGTACGCGTACTCGGACCGGGAGCGCGACGCTCTCGTGGAGCTGGGCAAGCAGAACGGCAAGCGGATCAAGGAAGACTCGATCCAGCGCTTCAAGGGTCTCGGCGAGATGAACGCCGAGGAGCTGCGTGTCACCACGATGGACGTCGACCACCGGGTGCTCGGCCAGGTCACGCTCGACGACGCGGCGCAGGCCGACGACCTGTTCTCGGTGCTGATGGGCGAGGACGTCGAGGCACGGCGCTCGTTCATCCAGCGCAACGCCAAGGACGTCCGCTTCCTCGACATCTGAGTCGGCCGTACAAGCAAGCCGCAGCGCGAAAGGACTTTGACCAGCAATGGCCGACGAGAACACCCCTGCCCCCGTGACGCCCGAAGAGGTCCCGCCCGTCGAGGGCGTGGGCATGCGTGTCGAGCCCGTCGGGCTCGAGACGGAGATGCAGCGCTCCTACCTCGACTACGCGATGTCCGTCATCGTCTCGCGTGCCCTGCCCGACGTGCGGGACGGCCTCAAGCCCGTCCACCGCCGGGTGCTGTACGCGATGTACGACGGCGGCTACCGGCCCGAGAAGGGCTTCTACAAGTGCGCCCGCGTCGTCGGTGACGTCATGGGTACGTACCACCCGCACGGCGACTCCTCGATCTACGACGCCCTGGTCCGCCTGGCGCAGCACTGGTCGATGCGCATGCCGCTGGTGGACTCCAACGGCAACTTCGGTTCCCCGGGCAACGACCCGGCCGCCGCCATGCGGTACACCGAGTGCAAGATGATGCCGCTGTCCATGGAGATGGTCCGGGACATCGACGAGGAGACCGTCGACTTCCAGGACAACTACGACGGCCGCAACCAGGAGCCGACGGTTCTGCCGGCGCGCTTCCCGAACCTGCTGGTCAACGGTTCCGCGGGGATCGCGGTCGGCATGGCGACCAACATCCCGCCGCACAATCTGCGTGAGGTCGCGGCCGGCGCCCAGTGGTACCTGGAGCACCCGGAGGCCTCGCAGGAGGAGCTCCTGGACGCGCTGATCGAGCGGATCAAGGGCCCGGACTTCCCGACGGGCGCGCTCGTCGTGGGCCGCAAGGGCATCGAGGAGGCGTACCGCACCGGCCGCGGCTCGATCACGATGCGCGCGGTCGTGGCGGTCGAGGAGATCCAGAACCGGCAGTGCCTGGTGGTGACGGAACTTCCGTACCAGACCAACCCGGACAACCTCGCGCAGAAGATCGCCGACCTGGTGAAGGACGGCAAGGTCGGCGGGATCGCCGACGTCCGCGACGAGACCTCGTCCCGCACCGGTCAGCGCCTGGTCGTCGTCCTGAAGCGCGACGCGGTCGCCAAGGTCGTGCTGAACAACCTCTACAAGCACACCGATCTGCAGACCAACTTCGGCGCCAACATGCTGGCGTTGGTCGACGGTGTGCCGCGCACCCTCTCCATCGACGCGTTCATCCGTCACTGGGTGACGCACCAGATCGAGGTCATCGTCCGGCGTACGCGGTTCCGGCTGCGCAAGGCCGAGGAGCGCGCGCACATCCTGCGTGGCCTGCTCAAGGCCCTGGACGCCATCGACGAGGTCATCGCCCTCATCCGGCGCAGCCAGACGGTCGAGGTGGCGCGTGAGGGCCTGATGGGCCTGCTGGAGATCGACGAGATCCAGGCGAACGCGATCCTGGAGATGCAGCTGCGCCGGCTGGCCGCGCTGGAGCACCAGAAGATCACGGCCGAGCACGACGAGCTCCAGGCGAAGATCAACGAGTACAACGCGATCCTGGTGTCGCCGGAGCGCCAGCGGCAGATCGTCAGTGAGGAACTGGGCGCGATCGTCGAGAAGTTCGGCGACGACCGGCGTTCCAAGCTGGTCCCCTTCGACGGTGACATGTCCATCGAGGACCTGATCGCCGAGGAGGACATCGTCGTCACGATCTCGCGCGGCGGCTATGTGAAGCGTACGAAGACGGACGACTACCGCTCGCAGAAGCGCGGCGGCAAGGGCGTGCGGGGCACGAAGCTCAAGGAAGACGACATCGTCGACCACTTCTTCGTGTCGACGACGCACCACTGGCTGCTGTTCTTCACGAACAAGGGCCGGGTGTACCGGGCGAAGGCGTACGAGCTCCCGGACGCCGGCCGGGACGCTCGTGGTCAGCACGTCGCCAACCTGCTGGCTTTCCAGCCGGACGAGCGGATCGCGCAGATCCTGGCGATCCGTGACTACGAGGCCGCGCCGTATCTGATCCTGGCCACGAAGGGCGGTCTCGTGAAGAAGACCGCGCTGAAGGACTACGACTCACCGCGGTCCGGTGGCGTCATCGCCATCAACCTCCGGGAGATGGACAACGGCGCCGAAGGCACGGCCGACGAGCTGATCGGTGCGGAGTTGGTGTCGGCCGAGGACGATCTGCTGCTCATCAGCAAGAAGGCCCAGTCGATCAGGTTCACCGCGACGGACGATGCGCTGCGTCCGATGGGCCGTGCCACTTCGGGTGTGAAGGGCATGAGTTTCCGCGAAGGCGACGAACTGCTCTCGATGAATGTTGTCCGGCCGGGTACGTTCGTGTTCACTGCCACCGACGGTGGGTACGCGAAGCGGACTCCCGTCGACGAGTACCGCGTTCAGGGTCGTGGCGGCCTGGGCATCAAGGCCGCCAAGATCGTGGAGGACCGGGGCTCGCTGGTCGGCGCGCTGGTGGTCGAGGAGTCGGACGAGATCCTCGCCATCACGCTCGGCGGTGGTGTGATTCGTACGCGAGTCAATGAAGTCAGGGAGACGGGCCGTGACACCATGGGCGTCCAACTGATCAATCTGGGCAAGCGCGATGCCGTCGTCGGTATCGCCCGCAACGCCGAAGCCGGCCGTGAGGCCGAAGAGGTCGAGGGGTCCGAGGACGCCGAGGCCGCGACGGCGGAGGCTGCCGAGAGCAGAGTCGAGGGCAATGTCGAAGGCACGTCGCCTTCGGCAGGGGAGCACGAGGAGTAGAGCGTGAGTGGAGCCACGGGCGCCGGTTCGGCCGCTTCCGGAGCTGGAGCGAACGGTGCCCGTGGCCCTGCCACGGACTCCCAAGGGGGCACTGTGACGGACACCCGGGGGCCTCAGCCCCAGTACGAGGGTTACGCGACCGGGCCGTTGCCCGGTGAGCGCGAGCCCGCACCGGGGCAGGCGAGCGGGCCGTACCACCCGCCGCAGGCGTACCCCTCGCCCGCGGGCGGGACCCAGGGCGGCCGGCCGCACGGCACGCAGGGCGGTGCGCAGGGCGCCGGCGCCGCGCAGGCGGCCCGGCGGCCCCGGACAGGGGCGCGGACGACTCCGCGTACCCGTAAGGCGCGTCTGCGGGTGGCCAAGGCCGATCCGTGGTCGGTGATGAAGGTGAGCTTCCTCCTCTCCATCGCGCTCGGCATCTGCACGGTGGTGGCGGCCGCGGTGCTGTGGATGGTGATGGACGCGATGGGCGTCTTCACCACCGTGGGCGGCACGATCAGCGAGGCCACCGGCTCGAACGAGAACAACGGCTTCGATCTTCAGTCGTTCCTGTCGCTTCCGAAGGTCCTCATCTTCACCTCGGTCATCGCGGTGATCGACGTGGTGCTGGCGACCGCGCTGGCGACGCTGGGCTCCTTCATCTACAACCTGTCGGCGGGTTTCGTGGGTGGCGTCGAGCTCACCCTGGCCGAGGACGAGTAGGGCTCGGAGTATCGATTTTGGGACTGGCCCCGACGTGCGCTAATCTTCAGAAGTCAGCGCGCAGCGCGGCGGGGCTATAGCTCAGTTGGTTAGAGCGCATCCCTGATAAGGATGAGGCCACAGGTTCAAATCCTGTTAGCCCCACAGCGGCAAAATGCCAGGTGAGAAGCCCGGTAGATCCCCAGGATCTACCGGGCTTCTACATTTGATGATCTTGCTACCCCGCTACTGCCCCGTAACTTCCTGGTGGGGCGGACCCGTATCGCCCGGGTCGCGCGCGTTCTACTCTGTCCAGCACGACGCCCCCTGCCGCATGCTTCGGCAGGGGGCGTACGTGTTTCCGGCCTCGGGCCTCCCGATCCTCAACCGGGGCACTGGGTAGGCATCAGCCCCAGCCCACGTCGGCAGCCTTCGACAAGGGCGTCAGGGCGGGGCTGGAGGGGCCTGTGGGGTCCGCTGGCGGGTTTCCCCACCCGACGTCACCAGCCGGGGCTGCAGGGACGTCTGCGGCGGCCGCGGAGGCCGCCAGGGACGTCACGGCCGCACCGCTCAGCAAGACCGACGCGAGCAGGACTCCGATCCGCTTCCTGGACACGGGCATCCCCTCCCCTCTAATCGAATGAACGTTCGCAAAAACGCTGCCTGTACGTAGGCTGCCATGTCCATACGGTGACACCAAGCGGCCCGCCGTGCTGAAATCCGCACATGCTGTTTTCGGTACTCGATCAACTGGGGCAACTGTGAAGGAAGTTGGGCGAAAAGGTGCGCCTCTACTCGCGGAGAACGCCGTGGAAGCGTACCGGTCGGTCGCTGCTGGGGGCGGAATTCCGCAATCCGATGCCCTGCACGGTCTCGTCGACCTGCACCTCGTCGACCCCGACCCCTATCGCCCCGGCCAATACATCGCCCGCGACCCCCGCGCCGTCGCCCAGGACCTCATGGCCCGCGCGCTCACCGACCTCGCTGGCGCCGTCGACCGCATCGCCCAGGTCCCCGCAGTCGAGGCCCTCGCCGCGGACTACGACCCGCACCGCTGGTACGGCGGACCCGGATCGGAATACCTCGGCACCCCGGCCTTGATGAACGCCCGCATCGGACCACTCACCGACATGGCCACCACAGAGATCTACAGCGCGCAGCCCGGAGAGCCGGCCGACCGCGACCCCGAGATCCTCCGCGTCGGCGCCGATCGCACTGCCGCCGCCTGCCGCCGTGGCGTACGCGTCCGCTCCATCTACAACACGCGCGCCCACGAACACGATCAGACCCGCACCCACGTGGACGACCTTGTCGCGGCCGGTGCTGAAATTCGCGTACTCGGCTCGCCCTTCCCCCGCATGGTCCTGCTCGACCGCATCCACCTCTTCATCGACAACCTTGTCGTCGAGGGGGCCGAGAGCCACTCCGGATGGCACGTCTCCGACCGCAGCGTCGTGATGTGGGCCCGGTACGTCTTCGACCTGACCTGGGATCAGGCCACCCCATGGCAGGCCCTGGAGAAGGCGACGGGCAATGCCGTCACCACAGCCCGGCAGCGCGCAGTGCTCCGAGAGCTGGAGGCCGGGTACAGCCAGCAGCAAGCTGGGCGTCACCTCGGCCTAGCCGAGCGGACAGTGACGAAGGAACTGGCGACGCTACGCAGCGCGCTGCGCGCGCGAACGCTGTATCAGGTGATTGCCTGGTGGGGGCGTTCGCCGGAGCGAGAGCTTCCGTAAATCGCACACGGTGTCACGACTCTGTGCACATGCGGTCTACACCCTGTAGATCGAGGATTGCCGTGCGTAGAGTGCCTGGCGGGGAGACGGAGGATCACCCCCTGCCCGTCTGACGCACAACCCCCATACAGGCCCGGCCCGGATGCTCGGGAGGCTCCGGGCCGGAAGACGCCCCCTGCCGAAACCACCGGCAGGGGGCGCCGTGCTGCACACAGTAAACCGCCCCACCCCGCGCGAGGGGTGGGGCGGCGCTGCTCGGCCATATTTGGCCGAGCCCGTGCGGTCGGTGTCGGACGCACATCACAACCCGACCACACGTGTCCTCATGATCGCCAAATTTACCCAGTCAGGTAAAGACAAGCGACCATGATCACTTGAGCGTGGAGGGGTGACGACCGAACCGCTCCCGGACTGGGTGCTACCCCGCCGGCAGCAGATCGGCGCCCGCCTCCGCGGCCTACGCGAAGACCGCGGCCTCACCCAGATACAGCTCGGCGAGCGTGCGGGCATGGACCACAAAACCGTCCACCGCATCGAGTACGGCGTGAGCGATCCCAGCCTGACCATGTTGCTCCGACTTGGCGCTGCCCTGGATGTACCGCTCGCTGACCTCGTACGGGAGTAGCCCCGGCCGGCCGACGGGGGGACGGCCGACCGGGGCGGTTGTGAGGACGGGGCTACTCGCGCTTGTCGTAGGCGCCGAAGTTGGGGCAGGTCACTTCTGGCCGTCCTCGGTCTGCTCGATGGCTGTCACGGGTGGCACCTCTCCTTGGTCGGCGTTCTGCTGCCAGATCAAGGTGACCCCGTGCGCTTCGCAGTACGCCCCGGTGTCGTCCTCGATGGGGAAGTCGTGCTCGCCCTTCGGGCAGGTTGTCATCGGCGTCCCTCCCGCCAGGCCCGGCCCAGCCGGACCGCGGTCACGCATTGGACCCCGGCGCGGCAGGTGGCGCAGGCGGTGGTGTGGCCGAGCCATGTGCGGTACGCGGCGTCCGGCGCGGGCGGTTGTTTCGTCTGGGCGGTCATGCGTGCTCCTTCCTGCACTGGTCGCACTCGCATGCCGGGTACGCCGACGACTGGTCCACGGTCTTGGCCGGGATGACCTCGGCCTCTGCGCGTACGACGCGCGTCCGGCCGTACCGGTCGACCTCGTACACCTTGATCGTCATAGGCATGCCGACCCCCGGCCCTTCCAACAGGTGGGGCAGCAGCGAGGGAACCAGTGCGTCGACGTTCCGTGGGCATCGACCCGGCGAGGCCCGAGGTCGTGGGCCGCGTCCATGGCCAGAGGCGCGCTGCACCAGACGCAGTTCGCGCCGCGCTGCTGCGCGTCGGACAAGGTCACCGGATCGGGCAGAGGTAACGCAGCAGCGGCAGGTGTGGGCATGGTCGGCTCCATGTCGGTGGCTGGTGAAGACATGGTGAGCCCACGGCAAGGCCCCGACTATCACGAGCTGGTGATAGCCGGGGCCAAAGGGTTACCGTCGGTCAGACTCCCAGCCAGGAGCCGTACGACAGGAACGAGTCGGGCAGCTGGCGCTTCGCTGCCTCCAGCCCGGCGTACGTCTCCCGCACCGTCTGGTGATATCTCGCCTGCTGTGGCGCCGCCTTCCGTGCCCGCAGCAGGTTCTGAAACGCGTCGTCCAACGACCCGGTCCACATCTGCGCGCGCGCCACCTCGGCGTAGTGGTGGGATCGCCGAGACGCCGGCCACTCCCGCGGGATGACCGTTGCTGCCCCAGCCTGCGCGGCGGCCCCGTACTCGTCGAGTTCGGCGAGCACGCTGACCCGATGGACGTTCACGTTGGTCGGGCCAAACGCCAGCCAATGCACCTGTGCGGCCTCGCCCGTACGCTCCGCGATCCGGCCAGCCTCCGCCAGGTGGCCCTCGGCGCGGTCCCGGTCCTGGGCCCGCCCGGCGAGCACCGCCGACCCGAGATGCAGCTGCCCGGTGACAACGTCCCGGACTCGGCCCGGCTCCTCCTGGCCGAGAATGGACAGGCCCATGCGGATGATCCGGTCCCCGGTCCGGTACTGGCCAGCCCGCAGGTAGGTGAGAGCGCGCATGTACCGGTACATGCCACCGACGACCGCGCTGGAAGCCCGCTGGGCCGCCCACTCCATGCGGTCCAGGGCGATCGTCGCGAGGTCGGGGTATCCGAGCTTGCTGGTGACGTCGTACGCGGTGCGGTACAGCGACGCGAGGAGCAGCCACCCCTCGGTCGTGCCCGTCGTGTGCGCGACGGTCGTCCCCTCGGTGATCAAGCCGGGCAGCTCGGCGGCAGTCCGCTTGATCTCGCCCGCTCGTACAGCCGCATGCAGGCCCTCCGCGTCATCGTGGAGGAGCTGACCCGGGCGCGGCGCGATCTCCGGGTCCGGCCCGAGGTCGAAGAGATCGAGCGACTCACGGATCGGCTGGATCAGTATGTCCAGCTCATCCGCGCGCAGCTCGGTGACGTACGGCTGGCCGGTGACCGTGGCGACGTCGACCCGCATGGCACGGGCCACGGCTGCGATCAGGTGCGGGCTGGCAGGGAGGATGCCTTGCTCGGTCTTCGTGAGGGTGGAGTACGGGACTTGCGACAGGTCGGAGAGCGCCCTCTGGGTGAGGTGGCGTTCCAACCGGAGACGCTTGATGCGTGCGCCGGTGTGGTCATGGGGCAGAGCGTGCATACTGAACTCCGTTCTGACTCGACATCAGAACGGTACCCGCCGTCGGCTCGGCGGTACCTCCGAAAGCCCCATCGCCCGCAGTGATGGGGCTTTCGTGTGCCAGACGCACGAAACCGCCCCCTGCCCGGCCGAAGCCGGAACAGGGGGCGCGGTGCGAGCAAGGCGGCCCCGTCGACGGGGGATGCGACGGGGCCGATGCCAGTGTGGCAGATCATCCGCCTACGGGTCTGCGTCGGCGGCGAGTTGCTGGGTGCGGGCATCGACACGATCCACTGCATCCCGCAATGAGCTGCCCGAGTTCGGGTGCAGTTCGTGTTCCACCGATCCGAGCCGTGCCTCGATCCCGTCCAGGCGCGCCATCACACCAGGCCGCCCCGGAACGCCCGGCCGCCCCGGCACGCCGTTCCAGTCGTCGACGAACTCATCGACGCGTACAACGATGCGGCGGACACCGCGAGTCATGCGCCACAGCAGACCGAGCGCCGCAGCCACCGCGGCGGCCGCGACCGACCAGATGACCGCAACATCCACCGCCACGACTCCGGTAGTGCCCTCGCTCACTCGGGGCCCCTGACCGTTTCGGTCAGGCCCGGCCCCTCCGGCCCGCCCGAGGTTGCCACCGCGGTGAGGACCGCCAGGAGCGCGGCGCCGCCCGCGAGCGACAGTCCATCACTCCAGTCCGCATTGATCAGCCCAACCGTGTCGAGGCCGAGCGCAGCCACCAGGGCCTGCGCGCCGGTCCGTACCGCACGCTCGCTGGTCGCCGTCCAGAAAGCCTTCGTGAACATGTCGCCGTCCTTTCAGCTGAAAAGCAGTTGCCAGGTGATGGGTCCGGGGTAGCCGTCGGCGTCGCCGCGCAGCTGCTTGTGGGCGCGCTGGAAGTCGGCCACGTTCAGCCGGTCAGCGTCGCTCCACTGCTTTGAGGGGCCGACGCGGTAGTGCTTGCCGAACCCCTTCTTCACGAGCTGCTTGCCGAGCTGCCCGATGCTGGCGTTGGCCTTGCCGGGGCCGAACTTGTCGCGGCCGGGGAACACCGGCCGGGCTGGGGGCTTCGGCTTGCTCGGGGTCGGCGTCGGCTTTGCGCCGGCCAAGCGCTGGCCGATGCGATCACGCATGGAGTCCATCGTGAAACCGCGCGGGTCGACCTTGCCGGGCTGCCACTCCTTGTGGCCGATCACCGACCGGGACGTCCAGCCGTGATGGCGGCAGATCGCGGCGGAGACCTTCTCGATGGCTTCGAGCTGGGCGTCGGGCCACGGGTCCACGCCGTCGCCGAGGTTCTCGCACTCGAAGCCGTAGAAGTGCCGGTTCCCGTCCGTGTTCGCCTGGTCGTCGGCGGGCAGCGTCTTCTCGGCGATGACCGCCTGGAGGACGTTGCTGTCGCCCAGGCCCGCGTGGTTCGTACGGCCGTAGCCGATCAGGTGGACCCGACCGTCCTTCGCGATCATGCCGTGGCACAGGGGGCCGGGCAGATCGGCGTAGCCGTCGCGCACGATCCGGACCGTGGCCGCCGTTCCTCTGGTCACGGTGTGGTGGATCATCACCCCGTTGACCGGGCCCCAGGAACCCTTCTGGTTGCGGTTGTGGTTCCGCCAGTTGCCGACCTCGACCACGTCCAGGCCCTCAGCCAGGAGAGCGGACAGGAACTGGTCGGCCGTCATCGGGTTCGCCATCAGACACGCTCCGGCCAGTGCCACGAGCCGCCCTGGTGGGGGCGCCTCTCTGCGGGCTGCTCGAACGGTCTGGGCTCGTCCTGGGGTACCCCGCCCTTGGACAGCGGATGGAAGAACAGGCCGTCGGGGTTGCTGACCTGGAGGCCGACACGGCCCTCCGGGTCGGGCTGGGCGGGGACCTCGGTGATCACGGCCGCCCGGCACTGCGAGGCGAATGCCTGGGTGCCGTCCGGCAGCACAGGGCTGCCGTGGCTGACGTAGTGGACGGTGCGGCCGACGGACGGCTGCTGGGACATGGGCACCTCCAAGAGGGCATAGAGAGAGCCCCGGCCGGATCAGCTCGGGGCTCGGAGCGAAAGGGCGGGTCAGAGGGTGGGGCGGGACCAGGTGCCCGGAGTAGTGCCCTCGGGACGGAGGAGTGCCCAGATCGTGGTCATGCCGTCCTCGGTGAGCAGTACTCGCAGGTTGAGCTGCGTTCCTGCGCCCCGGGCAGTCACGACCCCGGGGAACTGGTTGCCCCCGGCGTAAACGGGAGGCTCGGCCTCGCTGGACGAGGCCTGGGCGGCGATGAGGTCCAGGTCCTGGGCGCACAGGGTGTAGGTGACGGTGGAGCCGACCGGCGGGAGCGGCTGCGTCGGCTCGGTCGGCTCGTCGGGGAGGTCGGGGATCGGAACGGGGGCGAAGGGCATGCTGGGGCTCCCTATGTGAGATTTCCGAGGGGGAAGGATCCGTCGAGCCAGACCTGGGTTCCGGAGGCGACGGTGAATCCGGCGACGGTCGCGCCGACAGCGATGGCGCCTGCCTCCGTCACCTGCGCCCACCCGGATGTTGGGGTGCCGCTACCGGTGGAGAAGTAGGCCCGGAGCAGGGCGCGTTTGTTGGCGGGCGGCCGGTAGCCGGACGGCAGAGTGGTGATAGTGGCTCCGGTCCCGGAGGACACCGCCGCGCCGAGGACGCGCACCTCGTCGTCGGCCGTCTTGCGGTACTGCAAGCCGCGGAAGGTGGCGTTACCTCCGAGCGTTCCGCCGCTGGCCCAGTTCGCGGCGAAGACGGGGTTTTGCCAGGTCTCTCCGGCCTTCTTCACCGCACCGCCGATGGACAGGTCGCCACCGATACCGCTGCTGCCGGAGCCGACATTGAGGGTTTGCGCGGTGAGTTGACCGGCGAAGGCGGCATCGCCGGCGGCGGAGACGGTGGCCATCGCTACGCCCCCGCAGAAGAGCGCCAGGAGGCTTCCGGTGTGCCCGGTGGCAGCGGCCACGAGCGCGCCCGGCGCGTTGCTGGCCGGGGGTGACACGATCAGCCGGGCCCCGGAGACGGAGGCGATCGAATTCGCGATCTGGAGGAGCTGGTTGACACCCGTGTCGGTGTTCACGAGCCCGAGCTGGGCGAAATTCGGGTCCAGGTAGAGCCAGCCGCCGATCTGGCGGCTCACGTCCGACGTCTGGAAGCGTGCGGTGACCCAGTTGCTGTTCGCGCCGTTGGGAGTCCGTCCGGCGACGGTAACCCACCGCCAGTCGGTTGCGTCATCGTCCCCGAACGGACCGCTGGACAGGTTGAAGCCGGGGCGGCCGGGCGTCGCGTTCAGGGCTGCCATTTCAGCGCCGAGCGGGTCCCGGAAGTAGATGATCGGCAAATCGTTGCCGGGGTCCATGACGATCTCCCAGCCGTCCTCGCTGGCGTAGGTCGTCTTGCCGTTCGTGACCGTGGTGTACGCGGCTCGTTTGGCCGCGCGGAGCTCACGGAGCTCACGCTGCAGCGCGGCGATCTTCCGGGACAGGCTGGTGATGTCGGGTGGGAGCTGGTCGAGATGGCGGGGCATCAGTCGTCCTCCACAAGGATCGGCGAGACGGTGTCCGCGCCCGGGTCGAGCTGCCAGGACCAGCAGCGGGCCACGATGGAGGCGCCCTGCGGATGCCGGGGCGACCGGGTGACCTGCACGCGGACGCTGTCCCCGAGCCCGAAGTCGCGTCCGAGGCGGGGCGCTCGGGACGCCACGGCGTCCACGGTCCACACGGTCGCTCCGGTGCGCATCGCGGCCAGGTCCTCGCGGGCGTGCGCGGTCAGCTGCCCAGGGTCGGTCAGCCCGTCGGCCGGGGTGTAGCGGTGCTCCCAGAGGCAGTACCCGGCCGCGATCAGGTCGTCTGCGGTCATCAGGTCCGAGGTCAGGCGCGAGGCGCCCTCGCCGTCGCCGTAGGCACGGACTCGGGTGGCGCCTTTGCCCTCTTCGTAGGACTCGGTGAGCGTGTAGGAGCTGATGCAGCCTGGCATGTCGAAGACAGGGTCGGGTGTGGTGGTGACCGCGCCGATCTGCGGCCGTACCCGGATCGGCAGGCTGAAACCGCCCCTATCCGGCGTCCACGCAACGTCGACAGTCCACTCCGGTCCGCCACCAGCCGTCAGTTCCTGCCAGACGGACAGAATGGTTCGGTCGTCGCCGTCAGCCACGCTGTACGTGGCTGTGGTTCCGGTCGCGGGGGCGTCGAACACGAAGGGCGGCGACGACACCAGCAACGGCGCACCGGTGTTGGTGAGGATCGCGGCCTGGTCGATGCCGAAGCCGGAGTACGCGGCTGTGTACCGTCGGTCGAAGTACGCCTCGGGGCTGGCGCCACCCAGGTCGAGCATCGGCGCCGTACCGCCCGCTCGGGTCAGGGTGAGCCACACCCCGACCGGCTGTTCCGTCACCCGATCCACTGCGACCAGCATGGTGCGGCCGGGTTCTGTAGCCGCCTCCCAGTCCCTGGGCGCACCGTCCAGCGCCAGCTGCATCGACGCCGTGGTGCTCGTGCCCAGCTTTCGGGTCAGCGGCTGCGAGGTCGACAGTGCGCGCAGTTCCTCGGTGATCCGGCCGCTCTTGAGGTCGCAGCCGTACCAGGTGAGCTCGACCGGCTGGTGCACGGCTGGCGGGGGCGGCATGGTCATGCGACCGGCTCCACCGTGAGCTGTCCGTCCGTGGTGCGTGTGACGGAGCCGACTGTCCCGGCCGACGACACATTCCACTGAGGGGTGATGACGACGGATGCGCCTGCGGTGAGCCCGGTGAGCAGGATGCGGCGGTCGGAGTAGTTGCGCGAGCCCCAGGTGGAGATCGCGTTCGTCTCGTTCGCAGCGCGCGTGTATCCACCGGAAGCTCGCCAGCCCACCCAGGCCGTGGACGTCGTGGTGGTCGTGTTCTGGATGGCGGCGCCGATCGACACCCAAACCAGTCGGGACGGCGGCACCACGAACGTGACGGGTGTCCACTGGGCGCTGGTGAAGTCCACCCAGGCGCCGGTCGTGCCGTAGCTCGTGGGCGCGGAGGACTGGTTGGAGACCTGCGGGTCGTAGCGCAGGTAGCGCCACTGGGTGCCGTCCCAACGGCGGGGCCCGTCGCCGGAGTCCCACAGCTGCCCGGTGTACGGGGCGGGCGGCGCAACTTGCCCGATGGTCAGTCCGCCGGCCGCCGCGGTGTAGGCGCGCATCGAGTACGAAACGACTGGGGCGCCGCCCCCGACCGCGGGCACGTTGATCGTGGCGAGGGTGATGTAGGAGGGGTCTGGCGGGGTAGGCGCGACAGGTGACGCCCCGGGGGTGCCAGCGAGGTAGACGATGTCGCCGTCTCGGGCTCCGGAGGCGTCCGCGTCGGTGTCGCGGATCCGGGCGTAGAGCAGATCCACACGGGCATTCGTCGCGGCGGCCGCGTCGACGGTTTTGGTGACGGGGGTGTCTGAGACCAGCAGATAGGGGCCCTGCGTGCCGCTGGAGCCGCCCTGGACTACACCGGCGCCGGTGCTGATGGTGAGCGTGGACCCGGACATCGTGACACCAAGACCGGACCCGGGACGTACACCAGGCTGGGCGCGGAGACCGATCCCGCCCGGGTTGAGCAGCGCGGTGAGGGCCTGCCGGAACTGCTGGCTGGAGTACGCGGGAGCACCGGAGACGGCGTTGATCGGGTATGCGGTGATAGCCATGAGGTCACATCCATGCGGAACGGTAGACGAGGGTCAGGGTGGCTGTGGAGGAGTACGTGGCCGCCCGGAAGGCCAGGCCCGAGCTACCGGACTGGAGGACCGGCCACGTGCCCGAGACGAGGGACCGCCGCGACGCGGTGCCGTTGTAGTAGGCGGTGTGCAGGTCGCAGTCCAGATCCAAGTAGTCGCCGTCACTGATCGTCCCGGAGTACAGCAAGGCCCCGGACACCCCGTCAGGGCGGGTGACAGTGACGGCGGGCTGAACCACCGGCCCGGCGATCACGATCCGCGGCCGCGCGTCGATGCTGCCCTCGTTGGTGACGGTGGTGTCACCGGAGACCACCACTGCAGGGAAGGCGCTCGGGAAGGTGACCGGCCAGGTCTGGCCGCCGGCCACGGTCGGGAGGCGCAGCGGGACGACAGTCTCCGCCGTCGCGTACAGCCGTGGATCAGCGGCGGTGACCTGCACCGAGTACTCGATCGTCCGGTCCGTCAACCGCTTGATCAGGGGCCGCCCAGACCGTTTCACCGTGGTCTGCTTCGGGACGGTCTCGAACACCGTCAGCAGCGTGTCCGTCAGCGACGCCGCGACCTTGAGCCGGTCGATTGCCCCGTCCAGTGCCGCCGCGGACGGGGCGGTGGCCTTCCCTGTGAGGGTGATGACCCTCTCGGTCAGGTACACCGGCCCCGCGTAAACGCCGTGGTCGCCCTCGCGCTGGGTGAGCGTGGACCGTGAGTCCGGGGAGTCCCAGCCGTCGGCTTCCTCGCAGTGCCAGTGCACACCAGCCTCGTCGACCTGGCCGAAGACCACGCTGCCGAGCTGGACGAGCAGGTCAGTGAAGCGATACCCGGGCTGCAATCCGGCGATGGCCATGCGCGGTCTCCTTCCAGGTCAGCCGATGAAAGCCATGTGCCGGACAACGTCCGCAGCCTGCTCAGCGGAGGACTGCTTCGCGCCCGAGAGGTTGACGGTTCGGTGGTTGGTGATGTTCTGCACGACCGTTCCCCCGCCTCCGCCGCCGCGCATCGGAGACAGGTGGTACCCGAACGTCCCCGCGACCGAGGACAGCAGCGCGGTAGAACGGGCCCGGTTGCCTGCACCGAGCGGGATCCACGCCTCGCCACCCGTACCGCGCTCACCCGAGAGCACGGTGTACGACGAGTCCGGCACGATGCCGCCCTTGGCCATCGCCACACCCTGACCCCGCATCTGGGTGCGGAAGGTGTCCGACCCGTTGATGCCCTTGATCTGCGCCGCGATCTTCGGCGCCAGGACCCGCACCGTCGCCCAGTCCAGACCGGCCGCGATGACGTCGGCGATACCGGCGCCCGGCTTCGACCGCAGCACCCCGAGCAGCGTTGCCGCGTTCGCCAGGTCCTCGCTCGTGAGGAGCCCAGCGTTCGACTTCGCCGCCGAGTTCGCCTTCGAGGCCGCGCCCTTGTCCTTCACCGCAGCCGCCGCGACGGCCGCCGCGGCGTCGTCGCCCTGCGCGGCCAGTTGCGCCGCCAGGTCCCCGTACCCCATCCCGGCCAGCTTCAGGATGTTGGCCTGGAAAGCTGCGCCCTGAGTGTTCGCCGCGGTCAGCTGCTTCGTGTAATCCGCGAGCGTTGCCTTCGCCGTCGGCGCGAGGGCCTTGAGGTTCTTCACGATGGCGTTGAACTGCTTGGTGCTCGCCTTGGCCAACGCGCTGACCAGCGAGCGGCCTTCCTCCCCCATGCCCCGGAGCGTCTCCTCGACGTCCGATCCTGCTCGCTTGCCGATCTTCGCGAGGTTCTTCTCCCAGGCATCGTTCGCCTTGGCCGCGTTCGCCAGTTGCAGCTGGTACGCCTTCAGGTTGAAGCCGCTGGGCGCCTTGGCGCCCTTCTTCAGCCCGAGTGCCGCGTCCGCCGAGTTCACTGCGGCCCGGCTGGACTTCACCGTCGAGTTGGCCTTCTTGGACGCAGAGCGCGCCTTCTTCAGCTTCTCCTCGGCCGCCGCCAGCTGCTTCGCCGTGTGATGCCCCTTGCGAACCTTCGCAAGATTCTTCTCGGCGTCCTTCACCGCTTGGGTCTTCTTCTTTTGGTCGGCCAGGGCAGCGTTGAGCTTGGTCCAGGCGTCCTTCAGCTTCGTGACGGCCGAGTTGTACCGGTCCATGCCCGTGCCGGCGCCGAGCGTGATCGACGCCTCGGTGGGCGAGTAGCTGAACCCGCCGCCAGCGAAGGCCGTGATGCCACCGGCCGCGAACTTCTCCAGCCGGTACCCGAACCGCTGCGCCACCTGCTCCAGGATCGCCGTGGACCGGCCGCGCTTCGCCGGGCTGAGAGGGAGGTAAGCCTCCCCGCCAGTCTCCGGCTCCGCCCACAGACGCATCGCCCCGGCCGGTGCGATCTGTGCGACGTGCCGCTCCCGCACACCTCCCCCGGCATACGCCTCGGCGTAGATGTTGCCGTCCGCGTTCGGCTTCATGTACATCGAGCCGGACGACGGCTTACCCACCGAGACGTGCCGCTCGTAGGTGCTGACCGTGACGGTCTTGTCCCTGATCCCGGCCAGGTAGCCCTTGATCGCGTCGGTGGCCGCCTTCGGCCCACCGGTCGGAATCGTGATCGTCACCTGCTTGCCCTTGGTCCGCTTGATGCTGAAACCCAGGTCGGTCAGGGCCTTCTCCGCGGCGCCGGTCAGCGTGGACACGGTGACGGTCTTGCCCTTGGTCGAGGCGACCTTCTTCTGGACCGCCTCCACATCCGCCAGGGCCTTGCCGGTGACGGCATCGACCTGGATCTTCTTGGCGGGGAGCTTCTTTCGGATCAGCTCGTCGAGCGCGTCAGCTGCCTTCTTCGTCGGGGCGGTGATCTCCACCTGTCGGCCGCCGGGAAGCGTCCGGATCTTGAAGCCCAGGTCGGTGAGCTGCTTCGTGGCGTCGTCGGTCAGCGCAGACACCCGAACCGTCGACTTCGGCGGGATGTGACCAGCGAGGCCCTGTACGTACAGCAGATCCTTTTGCGTCTTCGACAGGCCGGGGGTGTCCAGGGTGATCGCGAGGTTCGATGGAATGAACCCCATGGCATTTGCCAGGTCCATCGCGTCGTTCCTGGTCAGGCCGAACTTCTGCCCGGCTGTCACCGCGGCCTGCCAGGCTGTCTCCATCTGTACGGACGCCTTCGCGAGCGCTGGCGCCGCCGACTCCCCGTTCGCGCGGGCCAGGTCGTAGGTGGCCCGAGCCGCCTCGGCCGCACCGGAGTTCAGGTCCTGGAGCTGGGTGTAGAGCCGCCGCCCGTTCTCCGTTGTCGCGTTGATCTTTCCGTCCGTCGAGATCAGCGACTTCGACATGTCATCGAGGTTCTTACCGAACCCCTTCGACCTATCGACGTTGCTCCACGTCTCCTTCAGCGCCGCGAGCTTCTCATTGAATCCGACAACGGCCGCCTGGGCGTCGAGCTCCCCGCCACTCAGCAGGTTGAGGGCTTCGTGCAGAGCCCTGGACTTGGTGTCCGCGTCCGCAGTCGAGTCCGCGAGCGTCTTGATCGCTGCGTTCAACCTCCCGGTCGGGTTCGTGGCGTCAAGCGCCGCACCGCCGCCGCCCTTCATCGCCGCCGACAGTTCCTTCTGTCGGCGGATCGCGTCCGGATACTCGTTGCTCATGTCACCGAGCGCGGAGGATGCCGCCCGATACGCCTTGCCCTGGGCGTCATAAACGATCTGTGCGGTACGGCCGTTGGTGATGACCCGCCTGTGGCTCTCGGCGGACTTGTCCAGCTGCTTCCGCAGGTCGCCGATGCTCGCGCCCTCGCCGAGGTAGGCGTCGGTCACCTGGCGGGCGCTGATGCCGGCCTTGCGCGTCACCTCCAGCAGCTGAGTCTTACCGTCCCGCAGCTTCGCGTCAGCCAGGGTCTGTACCACCGTCGCCCGGACGTTTCCGTCCAGACGACCATTGGAGTCCTGCAGGGCTTTCGCAAGATCGGACACGCGCTGCTGATGGGCCGCAGCCGCCGCCGCGGCTTCCTGTTGGCGCCGGGCGAGCATGCTCAGACCGATCATCGCCCCGGCGATCGCGACCCCCCACGGGCCGCCCAGGAAGCCGACCAGGCCCTTGAGCCCGGAGGTGAGGCCTGATCCTGCCGCAGCTGCGACCCCGCCAAGAGCGGAGCGGAAACCGCTCATGCGCCCACCGGCGGCCTGAATGCTGCCTGCCGTCGTGCGGAATGCCTCACCCATCCGCGCGATGGCCGGGGAGCGCGCCTCAAGAGCCGCGACGTATCCGCCGAACCGGCCCAGCGTCTGCCCAGCGTTCGCCGCCATGACCCGCTGGTACAGCGCCGAGTCTCCGATGCCACGGAACGCGTTCACGCCCGCCCGCCCGTACCCGGCCACCGCGGTCTGGAGGCCCTGCAGCTGGCCACGCAGCGGGCGCATTGCGAGCATGCTCAGCACCGCGAGCTGCATCGGTCCGGGAAGGGCGCCGAGAGCCTTCCCGAGCCCGCCAAGCCCGCCCGCCAGCTGCGCAAGCGGCCCGAGCACTACGGACACCTGCCCGAGCAGAGCGAGCGCACCACCCACAGCCACGCCGAGGATGCCCAGCGCTCCCGCCCCGGACGACACGGACGACACCACAGCGGCGATTCCGTCGACCAGCGGCGACACAGCGTGCGCGGCGTTCTGGAAGACCGTCACCACGGCGTACCCCGCACCGGCCAGGACCGGCAGCACAGCCACCAGCCCCGTCGTGACCGCGCCTTTCAGCGGCTCGATCAGCTTTGTAGCTTGCCGCTTCACGCCCGTACCAGCGGCCGCCAATTTCTTCTCTACCGCAGGCCCGTAGACATCCCAGAGGGTCGCGGCGATTTTCACACCCTTCTTGATCTTGGGGATGAAGGACGCGACGGAGTTGCCCATGCCGCGCGTGATCTTCTCCAGTGCCGGAGAGATCCCCAAGTACACCTGGAGGAAAGCCCCCTTGAGCTGCGCGCCGAGCGTGCGCATCGCGCCGCCGAGCCCCTTCGACTCAGCAGCGGCGACGTCGGCCGCGCCACCGACACGGCCGACCTGGCTTGCGAGGATCCCGAACGACTCGGCGCCCTGGTGCGCGAGAGCGGTGGCGCCCGAAAGGGCAGGCTTTCCGAACGCCATTGCCGCAGCGGACGTGAACTGCTTCTGCGTCAGGTGGTGGTGGGCCTCGGCCAGGCGCCCGACCACGTACTCCATGCCCTTGAACTTGCCGCTGGTGTCGAAGGCTTCGATGCCCAACTGCTTGAGACCGAGCTTGGCCTGCTTCGTAGGCGCGGCCATCCGGGAGAGCATGCCGCGCAGCGTCGTACCGGCCGTCTCGCCGATGATGCCGGCCTTGCCCAGCAGGCCGACGGACGTGGCGGTCTCCTGGATCGTGACGCCCATGCCGTGAGCCACTGGGCCCACGTATTTCATGGCGTAGTAGAGGTCGATCAACTCGCCGCTGGAGTTGTTGACCGTGTTTGCGAGGGTGTCCGCTACGACGGTGGCCTGGGAGCCCTTCATGGCGAACTGGTCCATGATGTCGCCCTCGATGCGGGCGGCCATGGCGACGTCTGTACGGGCGGCGGCGGCCAGCTGGAGCGTGCCGCGTGCCGCGCGCATCGAGTCCGTCGCGCTGAGACCGGCCTTCGCGAGCTCCACCATCGCGTCCGCCGCACCAGCAGCCGTCGCAGCCGGCAGGCGGATGTCCGCGCCCAGCGCCTGGGCCTCACGTCCGACAGCCTTCATCTCGGCGCCGGACGCGCGGGTGACCTCGCCGAACTTCAGCAGCGCGCTGGAGTACTCGTTGCCCTCGTGGACGATGTCCGCGAGGCCGTAGATGATCGCGCCGCCCGCGAGGAGTGTCCCCAGCGACCGGACCGGAGCGATGACCGACGACGTCGCCGACCGCACGCTCCCCATCCCTGACCTTGCGGCTGCGCCGATGCGCCCGAAGACCGGCGCGATGCCGCTGGCTGTGCTGCCCACGGAGGTCAGGCCGCGCCGAGCTGCACCAGCCGCCGTCGCGCCGTCCCTCAGCCCCGCCGCGCCGCCACGGGCTCCGGACCCGACGGCGGTCATCCCGCGCCGGGCGCTTCCCGTGGCGGCCGTCAGGCCACGCACTCCGGCACCAGCGGCTGCAGCCTGGCGGCCGAAGCCAGCCGCCGCCCCGGCCGCGCCGCGCATACCAGCAGCGAAGCCGAGAGTGTCCGCGATGACCCGGACCCGGACAGTACGCTCCGCCACAACGGCCTCCCACTATTGAGTTGTTGCGCTGATCAGTCGCCGATCACCGGCCGCTTCCCAGCCCAGATGACGGTGAGCTTCTGGCCTGACAGGTCAGCGCCTTCGCGCTTTCCTGCCGCCTTTTCGGCCTTCTCCTTGGCCTGGCAGCCGAAGCAGGTGATGCGCTTCGGTTCGTACTCGTTCGCTTCGTCGAGGGACTCGGACAGGAGGTGTCCGCACCCGCCGCACGTCTCGTCGGCCAGGCGCTGCCACTCGACGGCGAGGAGAGTGTCTTCCTGCGTCCATTCCGGCTCACCCGGTTCCCGCACCCGCCCCATGAAGACGCTGTAGGGGATGCCGCGCGGGGCGCAGTAGCTCAGCTGAGCCCGAAGCTCCGAAGAACCTCGGATGCGAGCTCGGATTTTGGGCCGGGATCCGTCACCCCCAGCTGAACGGTCAACGCCGTGCTCCAGAGCTGGTTGAGCTGCCCGTCGGACAGCTTCTCCCAGAACGCTGCGAATTCCTCGTCCGAGCTGACCACGGGGTCGATGAGCTGGGCCCGCACGAGGTGTGGGGCGAATGTGTCGGGGTCGAAGGCGGGCTCCCCCTGCGGCTGACCGGCAGCCTCGGCGGCCTTCGCCGCGGCCTCGATCTGCTTCTCGGTCGGCGGGCAGAGCGCCCGCAGCTCCTGGTAGCGCCGGTGCGGCACAGCCTGGAGCACGAAGACCACGCGCGACGCCTCGGCCTGATCCTCCAGGTCTCGCAGGTGCCGGGCGATGTCCGGCGCGATGTCGGGGAGGTTCGTTGTCTCGTCGTACTCCCGGGCGCGCTCCAGTGCGGCCTCGGCGTCCGCGATCTGCGAGGCGGTCTCGGAGTCGAGGTACAGCGGTACGCGCTCGCGCGGGCGCTGGATGCGGGCGGTGATGTCCGCGAGGGTGCGGGGCCCCGCCGTGGGGGCCCCGCTGTCGCTCGCGAACGTCGCGGGGACGTCCGTCGTCACTGTCAGCCCCCCGTCGCCGCTACGACAGCGTCCTGCTCCGGCTCGCCCGTGATCGCCAGCGACGCCGTGAACTTGCTGGTCTCGTTGTCGCCGGTGTCGTTCATCGCGCGGGAGATCACCGTCACCGGGTAGACCTCGACACGGTCGCCGGACTTCGCGGCGCCGCTCTTGGAGCCCAGGCCGGTAGTGGTGTCCTGGTTGAAGCCGGACCGGGCGACGATCAGGAACCCGATGGCGTCCTGCTCCAGGGTGTTCCACGCGAGGTCGTCGGTGCCCTGAGAGTCGCGGTGTGCGGTGATCTCCGCCGCGTCACCGCCATACGTGCCCGGGGCGGTCTTGTTGAAGCGGCTACCGATGTCCGCGGCGTCGATCGTGTTGCCCGAGGACGGGGTCTTGAGCCCGTCGCGGGTGACGTGCTCGGAAAGGTTGGTCCCGGCGGCGATCTCCGCGATCGTCGGCTTGGCCGGGTTCACGACCGTCGGCGCGAACACGATCCCGATCCTGCCAGTTGTGCCGTAACGAGGCATGTCAGTTCTCCTTCGATGCGGCCTCGGCCGCGGGGGTCTTTCGGCGCGGGGCCGCTGTCTCCGACGGCACAGGGGCGCCCTCGGGGGTCTCGGTCGGCGAAGGCTGGGCCTCGCCGGATGCCTCCCGCCATCCGCGGGGTTCCCACACCAGCGCGAGCTGGCGTCGGGTGACACGGATCGGCGGAGTCTTCGGGAGGCCGGGGTGGGTCATCTCGACCAGGTCGGTCGGCTCATGCGTGCGAGCAGCCACGAGGTCCTCCTACGTGGGGGTCAGGTAGTAGCGGTAGACGTCCACCCGAAACCAGGTCGGCGCCTCGGGGGTGCCTGGGTCAGTCAGAGGTTCGGTCGTGGTGGCCGTACCGGTGACGTAGACCGCGCACTGCTGCCACGACCAGCCGGTTGGGGGTTCCAGGTCGCCGAGCGCCACCGCCTCAGCCCGCTCGGCGACCTGGTCCGCCGCCCGCCGCGACGGCCCCACCGCAGTGATCTGGATCTCCGGCGCCCGATCCGCATTCGGTGCACCGATCGACCCTTCACCGCGCATCACCTGACGGGGCCGCACCACCACGTACCGGCCCGTCAGCGCACCCCGCTCATCACGGGGCTGTCCATCACCCACCGCCATCCCAGCCGCGCGCAGAGCGGCGACCAGGCGATCGGTGGCGTTCATCTCAGCGCCTGCCAGACCGCGATCTCGACACCCCGGATCAGGTCGTCCGCGTGCTCCTCCAGCGCCGGACCGAGGTGCGGGATCGGCGCGTTGTTCCGGGTGCCGTACTCGACGATGTTGCCGAGCGGCCCCTGCCGTCTCCCCTTGTCCGGCCCGATCTCCGCCTCGGGGCCGGCCGGACCGCGCGTCACGTCATACGTGATGCTGGACGGGTACGCGGGCAAGTGAGCGTGCCCGCTGATCCGTTGCGCTGCGGACCGTTTCACCTTGCCGGCCGTCACCGCCACCGCAGTCGTCGTGTTCCGCTCCATCAGCGCGATGGATGCCATCAGGGCAGCGGCGGTTTCCCGCGCGCCGGTCACGATCACCGTCACCGGGACACCTCCGTACACCACATGCGGCGAGCCGTGATGTGGCTGCCACGGTCCAAGTTCCGTAGCTGGAGCGTCATACCGACCAGCGTCGGATCGGACGACTCGGTGATCGTCACGCGCAGCCCGGACCGCAGCGGCTCGGGCCCGAGCGGGATGGACACCTTGTACTGCCAGGTCTGAGAGGTGGCGTTCACCGACGGTGTCACCACCGCCGTGGACGCGGGCTTGACCCGGCATTTTCCGTCGTAGATCACGACCGGCACCGTGACGTCGCGGCCGTCCTCGGTGGTGGTCACCACGGGGACGTCCTCGATGAGGCACCAGTCCGTCATCAGCGACTCGGCGAGCGCCTGGCCCTCCGCTGCTGTCTCCGCGACCCCGCTCACCGTGATCTCGACTTCACCAGGTAGACACCAGGTGTGCCCAGCACGGCATTGAGCGCCTGGAGCTCGCCGGGCATCAGGTCGCCGGCCGCCGCGATCTGTTCGGACGCGTAGGTCACTGAGTAGTCGTCCACGCTGGTCTGGCGGATCATGCCCTCGCCCTGCGCGGGTTGCTGGCTGAGCCGGTACGCAATCTGGCAAACGAGCTCGACCAGTCCGTCAGGGATCTGCTCGAATCCGTGCCGGTACGTCACTTCGACCCGTTCGGTGCGGCAGCGAGGGACGAGGAGATGCTCCTCCCCGTCCCACTGCCACCCCTCCACTGGCCCCGTCGTGCCGTCCACATCGACGGCCAGGACCTCAGACACGGAGAGGATCGGCGCCCCAGGCAGGGTTACCTGCCCGCGGCTGACCGGCAGACGCACAGTGGTCGTCTGGGCGGTGAGCGCACCCCGTCCGGCCGCCCGCCGTACCCGCGCGCTCGCGCGGGCCAGCAGACCGGCCGGATCCCGGTTCGCCGGCAGGATGTACCCGTACCCGGCAGCATCAGCCTCGGTGGCCAGCGGCGGCAGCATCACAACCTCCTCTCACCAGGCCGGAGTTACTCGGTTTCGTCGTCCTGGTCGTCTTCGGGTTCGGTGCCGTCCGCGATCAATCCGGCGCCGCGCAGCGACGCCAGGAGTGCGTTCACGGTAGCCCGCATCTGCGCGTTGTTCGCGCCGGACGGCACGTCCTCCACGGCCACGCCAGGCTCGGGCGGCGGCCCGGAGTCCACCGTGCCGCCGGTGGCCAGCACCATGTGCAGCGGGTGATTCGGCCCCACCGGCACCGGGCGGCCCTTGGCGTCCCGTGTGATCAGTTCCAGCTTGCTCATCAGCCAACTCTCGCTCTCTTGATCAGGCCGCAGCCGTGTACTTGGCGGCAGCCTCGGGACGGATGACCTTGCCGCCGTACACGTGCAGACCACGGAGCCGGTCGGCGAACCGGTTCTGAGCGCGCATGGCCTCGACCTTCTGGATCTGCGACACGTAGGCGCAGGCGTCCTTGTTGAAGGCGACCGCCTGCGCGCGAGCCGTGATCGGCATGTTCTCGGAGGTGATGATCCGGCAGCCCAGCAGGCTGCCAACGGTCGCCATCCGCAGCCCCTGCGGGTCGCCGGACACCGCCACGTCGGTGAGCTTGCTGGACGCCCCGATCAGCTGCCTGTGGAACATGGCGTTCACGGCGATGATCCGCCCGGCCGCCGGCACCTTGTTCTTGTTCATCGCGAGAACGAGGTCGGCGATGATGTCGAAAGCGTCGTCGCCGTCCACCGGGGCGTCCGTGTTCGCGATCGCGGTTGCCCCTGCGAGGAGCTGGGCGGCGATGTACTTGTCGGCGTCCTCCGCCATGCCGAGGCTCGCGGCCTGGCTGTACTTGTCCATGGAGCCAGCGGCCTGGGCCTTGTCGATGTCATCGACGTAGAAGTCGAAGGACTTCTCCTGGTCGACAGGCACCTCGACCTCGGTGTCCGTGATGTCGTCGGCCGTGGTTGTCCGGCCGGCGGCCTTGTAGTCCTTGATGGCAGGCGGCACGACGCCGCTGATCTTGATCTTGTTGCCGCTGGTCAGCTGCCCCTCGTACTCACGGTTGACCAGCGGTGCGAAGACGGCGGTCTCCCAGTACTGCATGGTCATCTGGGCGGACCAGATGGTCGGGATGAAATGCGTGATGGCCACGATGCGGCCCCTTTCATGAGAAAGGGCCGCACACGGCGGCCCTCGGTCTACTTCGTCTTACCGAGCAGGGTGTCGAGGCGGCCTTCCTTCTTCGCCGCGACGATCTGCTGGGGGGTGAGCTTCTCCAGATCAGCCTGGGTGAGCTGGCCCTTCGGAGACTGGCCAGGCCGTGCGCCGCCGTCACCGACGTCCTTGAACCGGCGCCCGGCCAGCGGATCGGCCGCCAGGTACGGCTTCGCGTCCAGGAGCTCGTCGAGCGCTTCGCTGATCGCCTCGATGTCGATGCGGTCGCCGTCGATGAAGTCCTCGACACGGCGGCCGAGGTGGGCTCGGGCGTCCTCCGGGTCTGCGAACTTCCTGGCCGCCTTCGCCTCCAGGCGGTCGAGCGCACGATCGCGCAGGCCCTCGGCCTGCGCTTCGGCACGGGCGTCCGCCCGCAGCTGCTCCAGGTCCGGCTTCCCCTCGGCCCCGTCGTCCACGGGCTTCTTGGTGGCCGCCGCCTTGATCTGCGCCAGCTCAGCCTCGGCGGCCTTGCGCCGCTCCCGCTCCGACCTGGCCTTGGCCTTCATCGAGTCGAGGGCCTTCTTACCGGCGTCACCGAGCTGATCGGCACCGTCCGGCTCCTGGTCGTCGTCGCCGTCGTCAGCGTCGCCGCTGTCGTCAGCACCGTCGTCCTGGTCGTCGTCCTTGTCGTCGCCCGGGGCGCCTCCGAGGATCGGCCAGATCGGCTGAGGGCCGGTTTCGCCCGTGCGGGCCTTGCGCCAGCCGACCGCGAGCAGCCCCGTGCGGGCATGGCGCGGCAGAGTGGTGATGTCCATCGTGATCTCCCATTGCGGGGGTGAAAGCGGTGCGCCGTTGCGGCGTGCCGGGTCTGTGTGGGCCCGCGTTACAGGCGGGCGATGTCCGCGCTGGAGCGGACGAGATAGCCGTGGCGACCGAGGAGCCGTACAAGCTCCTGCCGGTCCGCCGACAGGCGAAAGATCGACTCCGGGGTCAGCCGGGTCCGACTCATCGGCCGGCCCTCGATCCTTTCCAGCTCGCGCCGGACGCGGGCGAAGTGCGACCGGCGGGTGCTGCCCTCCGAGGTGGTGACGATGCGCTGCCCATCCGCCGTGGTCGCCCGTTGCAGACTCGCGGCGGTTCTCCGGGCGTTGACGACCTGCCCGATGTCGGCGCCGGCCCGGATCGCCTCAGCACCACCACGGCCGAAGACGCGGACTTGGTCGGAGGCGGACAGGTGGTTGAAGTAGGCGGCCGGGTCCGTGCGCCAGTTCCGGCTCCGGCGCGCTCGATCGCGGCCATCGCCTCCGGCCGGGGCGCCGTAGCACTGGCACCGCTTGTGCCGCAGGAAGTCGGCGTTCCATCGGTACCAGCGCCCCGCCAGGATCGCGCACCGTCGGCAGGCGCCCGCGTTGATGCATCGGATGTACCCCGTCACCGACCTCGTGCCCGCCATCGCGGTCTGCGCCGCCCCGCGCCCCGCATCGACCGTCTCGGACGAGCCCATCAGCAGAATGCTGTTGCGTGCCTGCCCGAGCGCCCAAACCGGCGACTGGCCACGCTGCTCGACCGCGAGCCGGGCCCGCAACATCGGTGTGGTCAGCATCGTGGTGAGCGGTCGTCCGTCCGCAGCCGACCGGGCGAACGCGGCCGGTGCAACCTGATACGCGGTCGACGCGTCCAACCCCATCAGCGCTGCGGCCTCCGCCACGTACTCGCTCGCCCCGGTGGCCGCCCGAGCCTGGCCAGCCATCAGCGACCGGTAGAGCCCCGGCAGCACCTCACCGAACCAGCTGCCGAGCAAGTCGTCGGGATCGAGCCGTCCAAGCCAGTACAGCATCTCCCCCTGCACGATCCGCGCGGCCTGCTCGATCTCCCGCTGCCGCACCGCCGTCCGCTCCAGCGCCTGGTCCAGGCTCATGCGGACACCGCACCGAGGACCTGGTCGAGTGCCGGGCCCCCGTCATGCTGCATGTCGGGCGGCTGCATGGGATCCCGCGGCCGCACTCCGAGGATCTGCGCGGCCGGGTCCATCTCCGCCTCCTCGGCGCGCATGCGCACCAGGTCGGCGACCTCCGTGGGGCTGAGCCCGTAGCGCAGGGCCAGCCACTCGAAGGGGAACCCGATCTGCCGGAGCTTGAGGAGTGCATCGGCGGCCTGCGCCTGATTGCGGGACTCCGCATCAGCCCACAGCATCTGGCCCCCGGCCAGTCCCCGCGCGAGCTGGTCTTCGCCGCGGGCCAGCGCGATCAGCCGGAACACTTCCCGGAGCGCCGTACCGAACCAGAGCTGCTTCTCCTGGGTCTTCTTCACGAGGCCGGTCTCCGCCGCCACCAGGGCGTCACCGGACAGGTTGGCCATCCGACCGATCAGGTAATGGCTCGGGGTCCTCGTCTGCGCGGCGATGTGCCCGACCGCGACCTCAATGACCTTGGTGTACGCCTCCAAATTCGCGGCCGGCCAGTTTGCCGCCTTCGCGTTCTCGCCCTCGATCCACAGAATCCGGTCCACCGAGAACTTGTCGAGGTCGACCGGCCGGTCACCGATGACCTGCCCGTTCTTGTCGAGGATCGGAGTCCGCGGTGCCTCGGCGCCGAGGATGAGCCGCTGCGGGAAGCTGGCGAAGTCGGAGGCCGTGAACAGCTGGGACCACAGGAGGTTGATCGCGTCCTGCATCGCGATCACGCCCGCGACGTCGCTGATCGGATCGTCAGCGAGCAACGGCCGGTTCGGGAGCTCGACCAGCGGCACCACGCCCATGGGGTTCGGCTGCGGGTTCGGCGCATCGCCTGTATCCCTGAGCTTGAACTCGTTCGCCAGCTCTTCCACAGACTGGATCCCCGCGGACTTCGGCGGCTCGGCGGACACCGCCCGCTCCAGCTTCCACACCTCACCCGGCAGGTACAGCGTGGCGTACACCCGCTGCCCGTCCTGCCAGCTCTTGAGACCGGCCATGCGCTTACGCCGCGACCCTGGCACATACGCGACGATCGCCTGCCGGGCGTCCTCGAAGGTCACCTCGGGAGTCTCTTCGTCGTCCGGGTCGCCCCAGACCAGGACGTACGACCGGGCACCGTACCCGGCCCCGAGGAACCCGAGCTGGCTGTCGGCGTCCAACCCATTGCGCTGCCACACCGCCCACAAATCGGCGTCGCTCCGGGTCTCCCCGGCAGCCTTGATTCCCGTCACCGTGAGCCGCTCCACGGGGGCGTCGGCCACGGGCAACGTCCAGTTGTCGGAGAACCCCGCGTACTGCTTCGCGAAGTGCTTCCGGAAGGAGTCGGAGGCGAAGCGGAGAGGGTGCTCGCCCTTGTAGTAGGAGACCCCCTTCGCCACCAGGCCCGAGCGGGATTGCAGCTCTGAGAGCAACTGGTCTGCCATCTGCCCGGCCTGCTCCAGGGTCAGCCCCATGACTCACCCCCCGGTGTAGACGTAGTTGCGCTTCTTGACCTGGGCGAGCCCCGCCTTGATGGCGTCACCGGCTGCCTCGTGGGCGAGCACAGAGACCACAGCGAGGTCGATCTTCTGGGTGACCGATGCCTTGCGGAGGACGTAGCGCCCAGAGGCGCGGGCGGCTTTACGGGCGTTCGCCACATGGGCGCCAGTCACCTCGCATCCGTCGTGCCGGAAAGTCGAGTCCTTCTTCGTGACGTCCGTCAGCAGCCGCTCGCACGCCGCGTGCATCTGCACGACCCGGGTCGTGTACCAGCGGACGACCCGCTGTTCCCCGTACCGGTCCGCCCAGGTGTCGATCTCGGTCTCCCAGTACGGCGGGTCCGCATACACGCGGAGCACCTCGTATTGGGTCATCAGCTCGTCCATCGCCGCCTCGACTTCGAGGCGCGGGACCTGGCCCTCCCAGTCGGCCGGATTCCAGATCGTTGGCCGGTTGTCCGGTCCATACGTCGGAGTGAACTGGTAGCCCCCGAGCGTCTCCGCCCTGAAACCGGTCCAGTCGTCGACGTCGGACCCGTCGAAGCCGAGCACCACCCGCGGCTTGTTGCCGACATCCACGGGCGCGGCCCGCAGATCCCAGATCGGCCGCTCCAGCCACGTGCCGACACCGGCGGTGATCCGGTTACCGAAGAACCGCTCCGCCTGCGCAATGTCCTTCTCGATCAGCTCTGCGGCCTCGCCCTCGATGGCGTCCAGGTCGACCCAGCCACCGCGGCCGGCACTGTCTCCGTAGACCGCCCGATGAATCTTTCGCCGATCCGCCTTCAGCTTGTACTGGAGCATCGGATCCGCGAGCTTGTGGTCCCGGTAGATGTCCTTCACCCGGGCCTCGGCCGTTCGCTGCGCGACGCTGTCTTCGGACGGGTCCCACGCGTTCGTCGTCTCGACGGACCGCCCACCCATACCGGCCAGGCCACGACGCTGCGTCTCAGCGACCTGGACCATGCCCGACGCGACCGTCCAGAGGCCAGTCTCGTCCTGGACCACGAACGTGACGCGCTGCCCGAGCCGTGTGCGCGCGCGGGAGGTCACCGGGTCGATGCGGCCGCCGCCTGGCAAGTTGATTCGCGTGTCCCCGGTGTCCGGGATCAGGTCCGCGAGCGGTCCCAGCTCGATCATCGGCTGCAGCGCGCTGTAGACGTTCGCAGTCTGATCCTCGGAGTTTGCCGCGATCTGGATCAGCGGAGTCGGCCACGGCCGCCCCATCGGGTCGCCCGGCTCGTACTCGTACAGCCACCCGCACCCGCACCCGTAGTCCCGGCAGTCGTAGACATCGCCGCCCTCAGCCCAGTCCAGGAAAAGCACAGGGCCGACGCCCTCGCCACAGATCAGCGCACCGGAGAAAGGACCCTTGCCCCACTTCTGCGGACGCACCAGCTGAGACCGGCGGTAGGCGAAGGCCGGCGCCCGCTGCCCCGGCTGCGCGGACGGCTTCAGCCGGTAGTGGTGGACCAGGAACGCCCACATCTCATCCGTGAGCCGGTACGCCTCGCCAGCCCGGTCCCCGTCGGGGATGACGCAATGCTGCTCGATCCACTCGCCCAGCAGCCAGCCCAGGCTCGGGAACTCGCCTGGAAACTCAGCCCCTCGCCAGGGCATGGACGGTCCGTGGCGTCTTCCTGAGATTCGCCTGGACCACCGCGTCGATCTCCTTGGCGTCTCTCCGTTCCCAGAACCCTGGGAGGTAGACGACTTCGGAATGCCGTAGCCCGAGCACCCGGGCCACGCTGCTCGCGTAGTAGACCTGGCTGCTGGACACGTCGTTGTCGCGCGCCCACTGAGCGGCCTGCCGGGCGGACAGTGCGCACACCACGTACAACATCAGCCGCCCCCCTTCTCATCGTTGTCCACAACCTTCAGTCGGCGCCGAGCCTGCGCTGACCTGGACGACGTCCGTCGCGCGGCTGGCTTCTGCGCCGCGGCCTCCGACTCGCCGCCGACGACCTCCCACCGCAGCCGCAGCATCGCCAGAGGCGTCAATCCGAGCCGGTCACCGAGCTGCCGGGCCTCCTTGCCCGCATCCAGATCCCCGCCTTCCGCGCGGCACTTCCACCGCACGTACTGCGCGACCTCTCGCGTCCACCCCATCCGCTCCCACTGCACGGCCTGCGGAGTTACCCACAGCTCTGTCCACAGCTCCGCTTCGACCCGCTGCTGTGCCTCCAGCTGCGCCGCGAGGATCGTGGCCTCGGCCCGGGTCGCGTCGGCCTTCCGCTGAGCGTTCGCCTTCGCCCGCCCCTTCAGGCTTGGCTCCAGGAGCGCAAGCTCCGCGTCGTCCGCAGCGCGGGCGGCCATGTCTCGGCGGGTCACGGCCGTCACGTCGTCGAGGAGCGGCCACCGCGGCGGATCACCCGCACGCCCCTCCGCCGGCAGAGGAGTCAGAGCGACGGTCGCGTTGCGCCGCCGACGCTGATCGGCCGGCTTCGGCGCAGGGCCCATCCCAGCCACAACACCACCACCGATCTGTCACTCTGTGTGGTCAATGTCCTGGCCCTGGGCCACTCCAGACCCGTACAGAAATCGATAGACCTCCCCGGCGGTCCGGGATGAGGTGTTGATCAAGGGGTCACCCCCCTACCTTCGTCACGTACCGTGACCGGGGGTGGTCAGTCGTCAGGCTCCTGTGTGTGGGCTGCCCCGGTCTCCATTGCTTCCGCGATGCGGAGCATGCCGACGCGTTCGATCCAGCCGAGGCCGTCGGAGTAGGAGGCGCTGAGTCGGGTGGAGCCGTCGGTCTCGATGACCTTGAGGAGGACGATGGCTCCGGCTGCGAGCTCTCCGTCGGCGAGGCTGGTGGTGATGTCGAGTGCGTCGATCAGTGATCCGAGGTGCTGTTCGCTGCTCACCGGTTCCAGCCTCCTGGCTGTTCGCGGGCTGTTTCGGTGCTGTGGCATGGTCCGCAGAGTCCGCGTCCGTGCGCCGGGTCGTTCGGGTCCATGCCTCGCCTTGCGAGCTCTCGCCTGTCGAGCGGCCAGTGATCAGCGTGAACGCTTGGCGTTTTGCCGCACAGCACGCAGACCGGGTTTCGTGTGAGGACTCCGGGACGGAACCGTTGCTCGTGCTGGTGTCCGTAGCCGCGTTCCCGTGCTGTTCCTCGTTGATGCTCGGCTTGACGTCGGTGGTCGGGGCAGCGTCCGCCCTGGGTGTATTCGGGGCAGCCTGGGACGGTGCAGATCTGCCAGCGTGCGGCGCGGGACATCCGTCCTCCCCTCATTGCGGGCCCTTGGGGCTCGGGTTGAGCTGTTCCCCGGTCGGCGTGGGTACGGGTCTGGGATGCTTCCCGGCATGACTGGCGATGTGAGCGATGTGTGTGAGTCCAGCGAGGGTTCTGTGCGTGTCAAACGGAAGCGGTCTTGGGTGATGCCTGTGGCCGTCGGAGTGGCGGGGGTGTTGGTGGGGGCGGCCGCTCTGTGGGTGTGGCAGGCCAAGGGTTCACCGGATGCAGGGGACTTCGCCTTGGAGGGGGCGTTGGTCCTCAAGGCGGGAGCGACAACGGCGGTGTTCGAGCGGGGCGGGGACTGCACCGGTTATGACGGGAGTGGGTACGGCGACATCGTTCCGGGTGCACAGGTGACTGTGTATGACAGTTCGGGCGCGGTCGTCGCCACGGGCCGTTTGGGGAAGGGGCAGTTGCCGGAAGGCTCGGAGTCGTCGGTCCCGTGCACCTTCCCTGTGAAGGTGGCTGGTGTTCCGAAGGGCAGCAAGTTCTATCGGGTGGAGGTAGCGCACCGGGGGGAGGTCACGGTGTCGGCGGCTGATGCTGAGGCGGGTCGATTCGCTGCTTCGCTCGGGTAGTGGGGTGTTCCGCCGCCACGCTCTCGTTCACGGGATACGACGAAGGCCCACCGATGGTGGGCCTCGTTTTATGTCCAGGCATGCCGGACTTGGGTCCAACTATGAGGCAAGAGGGCGCCGACTGCAAGCATCCCACCGGCGTACGCCTGACGGGAACCTAGCGAACTCCAGTGAATTCCCTTTGTGGGTAATGAATATGATGGAGCGCCAGTAATTATGTCGGTCAGGCATGGTGACGCATGCGTCTGTGAGTCAGGTGCTGGATTTGGGTGCTCCATGCGCCCTTGGATACTCTCCCGCAATGATCATCGACCGTGCCGCCCGTGTAGTGCCCCCGCGCTTCCCAGATAAAGACGTGCGCCAAATGATGGGGGGTCTTATTGGGAAAGCAGGTCCCGATGATTTGTTGGCTGCGTTCCTTTGGGTTCAAGAGGGGTGTATAGCTCAATATGCTTGTAATGCAATCAAAGATCATGTTCAGGAAGCTTGGGAAGCGCTCCAAAATGTGCGGGAGCTGATGAATCCTGCAGAGGGGGAGGAGGTGGATGGGCGTTATGTTGTGAAGGAGTGCGGGAAGATGGAGAAGGAGTATAGCGATTCCTTCTTGCAGTTTTGGCTTAAAGCGAAAAGGGATTCCAATCGGGCAAATGTGTGCTTTGGGGAGCTCGGTGAAAGGATGGGTGGCGACCTGGTAGGGCATTATGGGGGAGAAGAGGCTGCGAATAGTCCACTCAATGAAATAGCCGAAATCTGGGAGAGTGTCTATCAGTCGAGGCGCGAACTGGAAGGTATGAAGTCCAGGCTATCGTCTGCGCTGGAGGAGATCCGTAAGCTGAATGAGAGACGTGGCGAATTCGCGGCAACTGAAACGAGCTACACGCTGGAGCATATAGCTCGTTTTGATCATAAGAATTTCGAGATTCTGACTGCGTGGCTGGCGCGGCGAGATGGGTTGACGATTCTGCGCTCGGCCGGTGGAGCGGGAGATCTGGGTGCGGATGTTATCGCCCGTACTCCGGATGGGCGCAAGGTTGTGATGCAGTGCAAGCACACGAGTGGTCGCAGATCGGTCGGCTCAGATGCACTTCAGCGCTTGAATGGGACTGCCCGCCCAGTTCACAAGGCAGACGTTGTTGTAATGGTCACTAGTGGCTCTTTCTCTAATCCTGCTCGGGAATTTGCCGCCTCGCAACGCATTCACCTGGTTGATCGGGAGACATTGCAGGATTGGGCCACTTGGGGTGACTCTGTCTATTCCATCCTTGGGATTCCGGCGCCTTCTAATACCTAGTGCGCGTCTCGCCGGTATCCGCGCCGTCCGGCGAGGGCGGTGTTCACGGTGGCGCCGGTCCAGCGGTGTGCGGGGCCCTCGGTGTCGTCGGGCGCGGGCCAGCGACCCTTGGAGACGTCGGCCCGGATGGTGACGGTTTTGAGGCCGGTGGCCTCGGCGATTTCGCGGGCGGTGTAGAGCCGGCGGGGCTCGAAGGCGGTGGTCTCGCGGGCGAAGTGCTCGGCGATCGCGGCGTCGATGGCGGCCGGGTCGAAGATGTTCGAGCGGCTGCGCTTCCCGATCGGGGCGGGCCAGTCGGGGTGTCGGCTCCAGACGTTGCGCACGGTGTCGTATGAGCGGCCGTGCCGGGTGGCGATCTCGCGGAGTGTCTCGCCCTGGGGCGGGTTGTCTACCATGGTGGTCCGGCCTTTCTGGCTGGGTGGGACCGGCAGTGTTTCGCGAGCGCCCTTCGGGGTGTCTGGGCTTCGGCCTGGCGCTGCCGGTCTTCTTTGCGTTCGAGGGATGGGGCCGCCCCCGGCTGGGTGCCGGGGGCGGTGGTGGGCTGGTCAGTCCTGCGGGGGCTCCGTGCCCTCGGGGTCGATCAGCCACTCGATGAGGTCGGCGAGGATGCCTTCGCCGAGCATCATGTTGAGGATCGCGCCGTCTGCCCTGTGGTCGGCTCCGGAGATCGCGAAGCCGACGGTCAGTTCGGCGGCGGTGATCCAGTGAAGCAGGGCGGTGACTGCCATGGCCTTCTGCTCCTCGGGCATGGGCTGCTCGTCGACGATGTCGTAGGCCCGGATGACGGCGGGGAGGAAGTCCTTCATCAGGGACACCTCGCCGGTCTGGGGGAGCTGCATCGGGATGGGCAGTGCGTTGAGCGCCAGGCCGATGCCCTCGGCGTAGGTGCTCAGCCGGTTGAGGAGGTGGTCGAGACGGACTTCCTGGGAGTCGGACATGTGGTCCAACCTTCCTGTTGTGGGTGGCGGGTTGGGGTTCGCGGCCCCTTCCCCGTGTCTCTATTATGACCCATTGGTGCATCGAATTGCAACACTCTTGGGTGAGTTCAATACGGAGGCGCCCTATTCGCGCTTCATGGCTGCGGCGCAGCTAAGCCTTGATCCACCGACGTGGTCTGAAAGTGATTGTCTGACTGATCTTGAGCCGGTTTCGGGTCGGTGATTGTGGGCGGGCAGGTGGCATCCGCT
>NZ_JBVJMV010000008.1:0-37682 GCF_055584025.1 Streptomyces sp. NPDC104309
GGATGTCTTGGAGTGACAGACCTCTTCTACAGCAGCTCCGCTGCCTCGTTCACCAGCCTTGACGTACGACCTTCACGCCTAACTGAACGGCGTTGGATCTAGAAGTCGTCGTCGAACGCGACCGAGCCCTCCACCGCCACCTGGTAGGCGGACGGCCGGCGCTCGAAGAAGTTCGTCAGCTCCTGCACGCCCTGCAGCTCCATGAACGAGAACGGGTTCTCGGAGCCGTAGACCGCCGGGAAGCCCAGCCGGGTGAGCCGCTGGTCGGCCACGCACTCCAGGTACTGCCGCATCGACTCCGTGTTCATGCCCGGCAGCCCGTCACCGCACAGATCGCGGCCGAACTGCAGCTCCGCCGCCACGGCCTCCTTCAGCATGTCGGTGACCTGCTGCTGGAGCTCGTCGTCGAAGAGGTCGGGCTCCTCCTTGCGGACGGTGTCCACGACCTCGAACGCGAAGTTCATGTGCATCGTCTCGTCACGGAAGACCCAGTTGGTACCCGTGGCGAGACCGTGCAGCAGACCCCGCGAGCGGAACCAGTAGACGTACGCGAACGCGCCGTAGAAGAAAAGTCCCTCGATGCACGCCGCGAAGCAGATCAGGTTCAGCAGGAAACGGCGGCGGTCGGCCTTCGTCTCCAGCCGCTCGATCTTCTCCACCGAGTCCATCCACTTGAAGCAGAACTGCGCCTTCTCACGGATCGAGGGGATCTCCTCGACCGCGTCGAACGCGGCCGCACGGTCGTCCGGGTCGGGCAGATAGGTGTCCAGCAGCGTCAGATAGAACTGGACGTGCACGGCCTCCTCGAACAGCTGCCGCGACAGATACAGCCGCGCCTCGGGGGAGTTGATGTGCTTGTACAGCGTCAGCACGAGGTTGTTGGAGACGATCGAGTCACCCGTCGCGAAGAACGCGACGAGCCGGCCGATCATGTGCTGCTCGCCGGGGGAGAGCTTCGCGAGGTCGGCGACGTCGGAGTGGAGGTCGACCTCCTCCACCGTCCAGGTGTTCTTGATCGCGTCGCGGTAGCGCTCGTAGAAGTCCGGGTAGCGCATGGGCCGCAGGGTCAGTTCGAAACCCGGGTCGAGCAGGTTCTTGACGAGTGCGGACTTCTCGGAGTTGGTGGAGCTCATCACTGACAGGCCTCGCAGGACTCGGGGTTCTCCAGGGAGCAGGCGATCGCGTCGGCGTCGGGCGTCGAAGCCTGCTGTACGGGGATGGGGGCGGTGGCCGCGGCCTGGCCGGAGGCGGCGCGGGCGATCCGGGTCGCCGGGCGCGAGCGCAGGTAGTACGTCGTCTTCAGCCCCTGCTTCCAGGCGTACGCGTACATCGAGGAGAGCTTGCCGATCGTGGGCGTCTCCATGAAGAGGTTCAGCGACTGGCTCTGGTCGAGGAACGGCGTACGGGCCGCCGCCATGTCGATCAGTCCGCGCTGCGGGATCTCCCACGCCGTGCGGTAGAGCGCCCGCACGTCCTCGGGGATCCAGGCGAAGCCCTGCACGGAGCCGCTCGCGTCGCGCAGTGCCTCACGGGTCCGCGCGTCCCACACGCCGAGCTGCTTCAGCTCCTCCACCAGATACGCGTTGACCTGGAGGAACTCACCGCTGAGCGTCTCGCGCTTGAAGAGGTTGGAGACCTGCGGCTCGATGCACTCGTACACACCCGCGATCGAGGCGATCGTCGCCGTGGGCGCGATGGCGAGCAGCAGCGAATTGCGCATGCCGCTCTTCGCGACGCGGGCGCGCAGCGCGTCCCAGCGCTCCGGCCAGTTCAGCTCGGTGTCGTAGTGGTCGGGGTGCAGCACCCCGCGCGCGGCACGCGTCTCGGACCACGCGGGCAGCGGGCCGGACCGTTCGGCGAGCTCGCAGGACGCCTCGTACGCCGCGAGCATGATCCGCTCGGAGATCTTCGTGGAGAGCGCGCGCGCCTCAGGGGAGTCGAACGGCAGCCGCAGCTGGAAGAAGACGTCCTGCAGGCCCATCGCACCCAGGCCGACCGGGCGCCACTTCGCGTTGGAGCGGCCGGCCTGCTCGGTCGGGTAGAAGTTGATGTCGACGACCCGGTCGAGGAAGGTCACGGCGGTCCGGACGGTGGCGTCCAGCCGCTCCCAGTCGACGGTGCCGTCGGCGACGAACGCGCCGAGGTTGACCGAACCCAGGTTGCAGACGGCCGTCTCGCCGTCATCGGTGACTTCGAGGATCTCGGTGCACAGATTCGAGGAGTGGACGACCCGGCCCGGCTCGGCGGTCTGGTTCGCGGTCCGGTTGGAGGCGTCCTTGAACGTCATCCAGCCCTGGCCGGTCTGGGCGAGGGTACGCATCATCCGGCCGTACAGCTCGCGGGCCGGCATCGACTTGCGGGCCAGCCCCTTGGCCTCGGCGGCCCGGTACGCGGCGTCGAAGTCGTCGCCCCACAGGTCGACCAGCTCGGGCACGTCCGCGGGCGAGAACAGCGACCAGTCGCCGTCCGTGTCGACCCGGCGCATGAACTCGTCCGGGATCCAGTGCGCCAGGTTGAGGTTGTGCGTACGCCGCTGGTCCTCGCCCGTGTTGTCGCGCAGCTCCAGGAACTCCTCGATGTCCGCGTGCCACGTCTCCAGGTAGACGGCGGCGGCACCCTTGCGGCGGCCCCCCTGGTTGACCGCGGCGACGGAGGCGTCGAGCGTCTTCAGGAACGGCACGATGCCGTTGGAGTGCCCGTTGGTGCCGCGGATCAGCGAACCGCGGGCGCGGATACGGGAGTACGAGAGCCCGATGCCGCCCGCGTGCTTCGAGAGCCGCGCCACCTGGTGGTAGCGGTCGTAGATCGAGTCGAGCTCGTCGAGCGGGGAGTCCAGCAGATAGCAGGAGGACATCTGCGGGTGCCGGGTACCGGAGTTGAACAGGGTCGGCGAGGAGGGCAGATAGTCGAGCCGGCTCATCAGCCCGTACAGCGCGGTCACTTCGTCCAGGGCGCGTCGCGAATCGTCCTCGGCGAGACCGGACGCGACCCGCAGCATGAAGTGCTGGGGCGTCTCGATGACCTGGCGGGTGTGCGGGTGGCGCAGCAGATAGCGGCTGTGCAGGGTCCGCAGCCCGAAGTAGCCGAACCGGTCGTCGGCGCCGTCGGTGAGCGAGCGTTCCACCAGCGCGTCGAGGGCGTCCGCGTGCAGCGCGACGAACTCGGCGGTACGGTCCGCGATCAGGCCCTCGCGGTGCCCGACGGCGACGGAGGAGGAGAAGGAGACGGCGCCCTGGCCGGCCGCCTCGTCCACGATGGCGCGGGTCAGGAGCCTGGCGGCGAGACGGGAGTAGGCGGGGTCCTCGGAGATCAGCCCCGCGGCGGCCTCGGTGGCCAGCGAGCGCAGCTCGGCCTCGTCCGACCGGGCGCTGCGCCCGCGCAGCGCGGCGGCGGCGACACGACCGGGGTCGGTGTCGGGCAGATCGACGGTGAGGTCGGTCAGGGTCCGCAGCAGTGCGGTCCCCGGCCCGTCGTGTGCGGTCCCCTCGGACTCGGCCGCTTCGGACACGGCGACTGAAGCCGGATCGGCTGGCGCGATGGTCACGTGGTGCTCTCCCTCGCTCGGCTCGGGGCCGGCGGGGAACGGGGCAGCCGGGCAGAGGTGGGCCCGAGCGGGGCAGCACTCCGTACGGCGTCCACCGGCCCATCCGCGAGGCCCGGACGTCTGGCATCCGGTTCGGTCGAGCCGGATGCGCTGTCGGCAGGTCCTCGGACTTACTCGGGGGTGCGCAAAAGCGCACCGAACACACCGTTGCGGGACAGTTCCGGATTCGCACCGGATTCCCCTGCGGCGACAGCGAGCATGAGCATACATGTGGGGGCCGCCCGATGAGGCAGCCCCCACATGTTGTGTCGGCCGACTCGGGCCAAGCCCACAGAACGAGCTGTGCGGCCCTCTCCGGGGCCGCCCGGCCCCGATCGCACGGACGGCCCGCCGCGCCCCGCAGAAGGGGGCTCGACGGGCCGTCGGCCGGTGTCGGAGCGCTCGTCAGTGGCCGCCGCCCGGCGCTCCGGCCGTGGCCGGCGGGAGCGCCGCCTGGACGCCCGGGTCGCCCGAGTCGGCCGTGTAGTCGCCCGGGGAGGTCTCGTCGATTCCGGCGGGCGCCTTCACGGCGTTCAGGACGAAGGTGAGCACCACCGTCACGACCACGTTCAGCACGAACGCCGTCAGACCGATGTAGCCGATCTCGCCGATGCCGGGAATCTCCTTGGACGAACCGCCGAAGTGCGCCTGGGTCGGGCTGGCGACCCCGTACGCGGCCACCGTGCCGTACACCATGCCGACCGCCCAGCCCGCGAGCAGCGCCCAGCGGTGGAACCAGCGGGTGAACAGCCCGCCGACCAGGGCCGGCATCGTCTGGAGGATCCAGATCCCGCCGAGCAGCTGGAAGTTGATCGCGACCGTCTTGTCCATGGTCAGGACGAAGGCGAGCGCGCCGACCTTCACCAGCAGGGACGCCAGCTTGGAGACCTTGGTCTCCTGCTCCGGGGTGGCGTCCGGCTTCAGGAAGTCCTTGTAGATGTTGCGGGTGAAGAGGTTCGCCGCGGCGATCGACATGATCGCCGCGGGCACCAGCGCGCCGATGCCGATGGCGGCGAACGCGACGCCCGCGAACCAGTCCGGGAACATGTCCTCGAACAGCTGAGGGATGGCCAACTGCCCGTTGTCCACCTTGATCCCGGCGGCGATCGCCATGAAGCCGAGCAGCGCGAGCAGGCCCAGCATCAGCGAGTACAGCGGCAGGATCGTGGTGTTGCGCCGGATCACGTTGCGGCTGCGGCTGGAGAGCGTCGCCGTGATCGAGTGCGGATACATGAAGAGCGCCAGCGCCGAGCCCAACGCCAGGGTGGCGTAACCCCATTGGCCCGCCTCGCCGGGTGCCAGCGCGCCGCGCGGCTTGCCGGTCGCCGGGTTGGTCTGCGAGAACGCCTCGCCCGCCTTGGCGAAGATGTCGTCGAAGCCGCCGAGCTTGATCGGGATGTAGATGATCGCCACCACGATGACCAGGTAGATCAGCCCGTCCTTGACGAACGCGATCAGCGCCGGTGCCCGCAGGCCGGACGAGTAGGTGTACGCGGCGAGCACCGCGAACGCGATCAGCAGCGGCAGGTCCTTGACGAACCAGTGGGTGTTCTCGCCGCCACCGACGCCCATCACGTCCAGCACCGCCTGGATGCCGACGAGTTGGAGCGCGATGTACGGCATCGTGGCGAGGATGCCCGTGACGGCGACCGCCAGCGACAGCCCCTTCGAGCCGAAGCGCCCGCGGACGAAGTCCGAGGTGGTCACGTAGCCGTGCTTGTGCGAGACCGACCAGAGCCGCGGCAGGAAGGTGAAGATCAGCGGGTACACGAGGATGGTGTACGGCACGGCGAAGAAGCCGGCCGCGCCCGCCGCGTAGATCGCCGCGGGCACGGCGACGAAGGTGTACGCGGTGTACAGGTCGCCGCCGAGCAGGAACCAGGTGACCCAGGTGCCGAACGACCGTCCGCCCAGGCCCCATTCGTCGAGGCTGGCCTCGTTCTCGGCCTTGCGCCAGCGTGCCGCGAGGAAGCCCATGACCGTGACGGCCAGGAAGAAGAAGATGAAGACGCCGAGCGCGACGCCGTTCACGCCGTCCTTCATGCCGACGCACCCCCCTTGCGGGCGCGCTGGTCACGCTGCCACAGCTTGTACGCGACCATCGTGAGCGCGGTGGAGATCAGCACCCAGAGCATCTGGTACCAGTAGAAGAACGGGATGCCGATGAAGGTGGGGTCCACCTTCGCGTACGAACTCACCCAGAGCATCGCCACGAACGGCGCGACGAGACAGAGGGCGATGATTACCCGCACGGGCGTGATGGTGGGCGGTTTTCCTTCAGGCTCTGCCGGCATGCGGCGACTCCGTCCCCTCGCTGATCACCTGTTGTAATGCGCAGGAAATCTAGGGGAGGCTTCCGGTCACCGTCACCCCCTGTCCGCATTGCGGTCCGGCAACGGCCCCGCGAATGGGATCGAATGTTCGGAATGTTGTCAAACGTGCGGGAGCCGGCTCGTACGGAGACAGCCGAACGGCCCCCGTGGAGTGATGCGTTCCACGGAGGCCGTCGACGGCCGGGTGTGCGAGTGCGAGGGCCGGAATTCGCCGGCCGCCGCGTCCGGGGTCAGTCCGTCGGCCGCTTCAGGCGCGCCACGAACTTGTACCGGTCGCCGCGGTAGACCGAGCGCACCCACTCCACCGGCTCGCCCCGCCCGTCCAGCGAGTGCCGGGACAGCATCAGCATCGGCAGGCCCACATCCGTACCGAGCAGTCCGGCCTCGCGCGGGGTGGCGAGCGAGGTCTCGATGGTCTCCTCGGCCTCGGCCAGCCGGACGTCGTACACCTCGGCCAGCGCGGTGTAGAGCGAGGTGTACTTCACCAGCGAACGGCGCAGCGCGGGAAAGCGTTTGGCCGAAAGGTGCGTGGTCTCGATCGCCATCGGCTCCCCGCTGGCGAGCCGCAGACGCTCGATCCGCAGCACGCGGCCACCGGCCGTGATGTCGAGCAGCCCGGCGAGCGTGTCGTCGGCCGTGACATAGCCGATGTCCAGCAACTGGGACGTCGGTTCCAGCCCCTGGGCGCGCATGTCCTCGGTGTACGAGGTGAGTTGCAGGGCCTGCGAGACCTTCGGCTTGGCGACGAAGGTGCCCTTGCCCTGGATGCGCTCCAACCGGCCCTCGACGACCAGCTCCTGGAGCGCCTGGCGCACGGTCGTGCGCGAGGTGTCGAACTCGGCGGCCAGGGTCCGTTCCGGCGGCACGGGGGTGCCTGGCGGCATGGTGTCCGTCATGTCGAGGAGATGTCGCTTCAGCCGGTAGTACTTCGGGACGCGTGCCGTCCGCGTGGCCGCGCCCGTCTCGTTCTCCGTACTGCCCCCGTCGGCACCCATGGCCCGCCTTCCCGACTGCTGCGTTGCTGCCGTCACCGGCTCCTCCGTCTGTCGCGGCTCACATGGTGGCACGGTCCGGTCACGGCTCGTCGCCCTCCCTTAGGTGTCGGTCCTATAACGGACGCGAGTGCACTTCTTATACACCCTTGACACCCCTAAAGGTCTAGGCCAAGCTCCCGGTACTGGTCTAAACCATTAAAGACCAGGTCCAGCCCCAGCAGTACTCGTCGAAAGTCTTCGCGGTGGGCGGGGTTGCAGTATCCCTGAGGAGGGTTTGGCGTGAAGCGCAAGCTCATCGCGGCGATCGGCGTCGCGGGCATGATGATCGGCATCGCGGCCTGTGGTTCCGACGACGGCGGCAGCGGCAAGAAGGCGGGCGCCGACGGTTACCAGGGCCAGACCCTGACTGTCTGGACGATGTCGGGATCGAACCCGCCCGGGTGGACCAAGACGGTCACCGATGAGTTCGAGAAGAAGACCAAGGCCAAGCTGAAGATCGAAGTCCAGGACTGGAACGGCATTCAGCAGAAGGTCACCACGGCCCTCTCCGAGTCCAACCCGCCGGACGTCCTGGAGATCGGCAACACCCAGACCCCGGCGTACGCCAAGACCGGCGGCCTCGCCGACCTCGGTGACCTCAAGAAGGAGATCGGCTCCGCCTGGGCCGACGGCGTCAACCAGCCCTCCGTCTACGACGGCAAGCAGTACGCCCTGCCGTGGTACGTGGGCAACCGCGTCGTCATGTACAACAAGAAGGTCTTCAAGGACGCCGGTATCACCGAGACTCCGAAGACCCGTGCCGACCTCTTCAAGGCGTTCGACGCCATCAAGGAGAAGGGCAAGGCCGAGCCGATCTACCTGCCCGGCCAGAACTGGTACTTCTTCGACGGCCTGCTCGTCGGCAAGGACGTCTCGCCGGTCAAGAAGGAAGGCGACAAGTACGTCTCCAACCTGGGCGACCCGAAGGTCGCCGAGGCCATGGACGTCTACAAGCAGTACCAGGCCTACTCCAAGGCGCCCAAGGACAAGGACGAGGCCACCCCGCAGCAGGCCGAGGTCTTCGCCAAGGGCAAGACCGGCGCCATCATCGCCATGGGCTACGAGGCCGGCACCGCCATCAAGGCCAACCCGAAGCTCAAGGACGACATCGGCTTCTTCACCATCCCCGGTGAGACGGCGGACAAGCCCGAGGGCGTCTTCCTCGGCGGCTCCAACCTCGCCGTGGCCGCGGGCAGCAAGAAGCAGGACCTGGCCAAGGAGTTCCTGAAGATCGCGCTCTCCGAGCAGAACGACGGCGCGCTCATCAAGGAGGCCGGCTGGTCCCCGAAGAACGACGCGATGCAGAAGTACACCGTGGGCCAGCCCGCCGCCGAGGCCGCCGGTCCGGCCGCCGCCAAGTCCGGTGGCACCACGCCGCTGATCCCGGAGTGGGCGCCGGTCGAGAACCCGCCGAACCCGATCAAGACCTACATGACGCTGGTCCTGCAGGGCAAGTCGCCCGCCGACGCCGCCAAGCAGGTCGAGGGCGAGCTCAACAAGCGCCTCAGCCAGCAGCAGTAATCGCAGTAGCGCGTCCCGCGCCGGGGCGGCGGGTCCCGACCCGCCGCCCCGGTGGTACGCACCGTTCCGTGTAGGGCTTTGTCGGAAGAGATGGCGAGCATGGCAGTGCAAACCGATCCCACGGAGGCGGCCCGGACGGCCGCGGTCCGCGGGCAGGACGGGAAAACACCCGTCGGGCGGCCCGGGGGAAGCAAGCGGAGGGTGGGTATCGGCGCAGCGCCGTACCTGTTGTTGGTTCCCGCGCTCGCGGTGACGGCGATCTTCCTCGGGTATCCCCTGGTGAAGAACGTCATGCTGTCGTTCCAGAACCTCAATATGGGACAGCTGATCCAGCATGTCACCGAGTGGAACGGCTTCAAGAACTACCAGGAGATCCTCACCGGTGAGGACTTCTGGAAGGTCACGCTCCGCACGATCGTGTTCACCGGCGTCAACGTCGTTCTGATCATGATCGTCGGCACCCTGGTCGGACTGCTGCTCGCCCGTCTCGGCAAGAAGATGCGGCTCACCCTGATGATCGGCCTGGTGCTCGCCTGGGCGATGCCGGTCGTGGCCGCGTCCACGGTGTTCCAGTGGCTGTTCGCCTCGCGCTTCGGCATCGTCAACTACGTGCTGGACAAGCTCGGCTGGCACTCGATGGCCGACTTCAACTGGACCGGATCGCAGTTCTCCACCTTCTTCGTGGTGACCCTGCTGATCGTCTGGCAGTCCATCCCGTTCGTGGCGATCAACCTGTACGCGGCGACCACCACCATCGCCAAGGAGCTGTACGAGGCCGCCGCGCTCGACGGCGCCGGTGTGTGGAAGAGCTTCACCTCGGTGACGTTCCCGTTCCTGCGGCCCTTCCTCTACGCCACGACCTTCCTTGAGGTCATCTGGGTCTTCAAGGCCTTCCCGCAGATCTTCACCATCAGTGAGGGCGGTCCCAACCGCCTCACCGAGACGCTGCCGGTCTACGCCTTCGTCGAGGGTGTCGGCAACCAGCACTACGGCATGGGCGCGGCCATCTCGCTGCTGACCATCCTGATCATGCTGGGGCTGACCTCGTACTACCTCCGCATCGTTCTCAAGCAAGAGGAGGACGAGCTGTGAAGCGCTCACTGCTCAGCCGCATCTGGCCCAACGCAACGGCGATCGTCCTCTTCGCCGCCCTGGTCTTCCCCGTCTACTGGATGTTCAGCACGGCGTTCAAGCCGACCGGCGACATCATCACCGAGACACCGGTCTGGTTCCCGACCGACATCACGTTCGGGCATTTCAAGACGGCGTACCACGCGCCGAACTTCCTGACCCTGGTCAGGAACTCGCTCACCGTCACGCTGCTCGCCGTGGTCTTCTCGCTGATCATCGCGCTCTTCGCGTCGTTCGCACTGGCCCGGATGCGGTTCAAGGGCCGCAAGAGCATGATCCTGGTCTTCATGATCGCGCAGATGGCTCCGTGGGAAGTCATGGTCATCGCGATCTACATGCTGGTCCGCGACGCGGACATGCTCAACAGCCTGGTCCCGCTGACCCTCTTCTACATGGTGATGGTGCTCCCCTTCACGATCCTGACGCTGCGCGGTTATGTTGCCGCGGTGCCCAAGGAGCTGGAGGAATCGGCCATGGTCGACGGCTGTACCCGGCCGCAGGCGTTCGTCAAGGTGATCCTGCCGTTGCTCGCCCCCGGCCTGATGGCCACTTCGCTCTTCGGCTTCATCACGGCGTGGAACGAGTTCCCGCTGGTCCTGATCCTCAACAAGGACCCGGAGGCCAAGACGCTCCCGCTGTGGCTCTCCCAGTTCCAGAGCCAGTTCGGCGACGACTGGGGCGCCACCATGGCGGCGGCCTCGATCTTCGCCATCCCGATCCTCATCCTCTTCGTCTTCCTGCAGCGCAGGGCCGTCAGCGGCCTCACCGACGGCGCCGTGAAGGGATAACGCTGCCTCATGACCACCCTGATATCCACCACGGACACCGTCACCCGCGACGCCCTCGCCGTACTGCAGCCCGGATTCACCGGCACCACCGCCCCGGACTGGGTGCTGCGCAGGGTCGACGAGGGACTCGCCTCCGTCGCCCTCTTCGGCCGCAACATCCGCACGGCCGAGCAGGTCTCCGCGCTCACCGCCCAGCTCAGGGCCGAGCGTGACGACCTCCTCGTGGCCATCGACGAGGAGGGCGGCGACGTCACCCGCCTCGAAGTGCGCACCGGCTCCTCCTTCCCCGGCAACCTCGCGCTCGGCCATGTCGACGACGTGGAGCTGACCCGCGCGGTCGCCCAGGAGCTGGGCCGCCGGCTCGCCGAGTGCGGCGTCAACCTCAACTGGGCGCCGTCCGCGGACGTCAACTCCAACCCGGGCAACCCGGTCATCGGCGTGCGGTCGTTCGGCGCCGACACCCAGCTCGTGGCCCGGCACACCGCCGCGTACATCGAAGGCCTCCAGGCCGCCGGAGTCGCCGCCTGCACCAAGCACTTCCCCGGTCACGGCGACACAGCGATCGACTCGCACCACGCGATGCCGCGCATCGAGGTGGACCTGGAGACCCTGCACGCCCGTGAACTGGTGCCCTTCCGGGCCGCCATCGCCGCGGGCTCCAAGTGCGTGATGAGTGCGCACATCCTGCTGCCCGCTCTCGACCCCGACCACCCCGCGACAGTGAGCCCGCGGATCCTCACCGGTCTGCTGCGCGAGGAGCTGGGGTACGACGGTCTGATCGTCACCGACGCCGTGGAGATGCAGGCCATTGCCGCGACGTACGGCATCGAGCGCGGCTCCGTCCTCGCGATCGCCGCCGGAGCCGACGCCCTGTGCGTCGGTGGCGGTCTTGAGGACGACGGCACGGTGCAACGGCTGCGCGACGCGCTGGTCGCGGCGGTACGCGGCGGTGAACTCGCCGAGGAGCGGCTCGCGGACGCGGCCGCACGGGTACGTGCCCTCGCGTCGTGGACGCGGGAGGCCCGGGACAGGGCCGGTTCGCAGCCGGGTGCGGCAGTGCGGGAGGGGACCGCGCCCGGCACCGGAATCGCTTCCGGCATCGGCCTGGTCGCCGCCCGCCGCGCGGTCCGGGTGACCGGTTTCGCCGAGCCGCTGACCGAGGCCGCGTACGTCGCCGCGTTCACCTCCGCGTCGAACATCGCGGTCGGCGACGAGACCCCGTGGGGCGTCGCGGCGGAGCTGGGCCGGCTGCTGCCGGGCACGGAGACCGACACGTACAGCAGCGGGACCGAGGAGCCCGTGGCCGCCGTGCTGCGGGCCGCGGGGGAGCGGCGCGTCGTCGTGGTCGTCCGCGACGCCCACCGCCACGCGTGGATGACGCAGGCCCTCGACGGCCTGGTGGCACAGCGCCCCGACACGGTGGTGGTCGAGATGGGCGTCCCACAGGCGGCCCCCAGGGGCGCCCTGCACATCGCCACCCACGGCGCGGCCCGCGTCTGCGGACTGGCGGCCGCGGAGATCATCACCGCCGGTTCGGGCCACCGCGGGGCCTGAGTACGAGGCCTGGGCACGGGGCACGGGGCGTGATGCGGGACGAGGGGCCGCATCACGCCTCCCCGCCGGGCCGTATCACGCCTGCCCGGCGGGGAGGGCACCCGTTCCCACGGCCGGGCCTGCCCGCATCGCGCGGGCGATGACCGAGGACGTCCGCAGGACAGGCGCCGGACATACGAGAGGGCCGGGGCGCACCCACCACGGGTGCGCCCCGGCCCTCTCCCGCGTCAGCGACGGCCGGGGTCCTTCGCACGGATCGGGCCGGACCCCGCGAGCCCGGCGTGATCCGTACGAGAGGCCCTAAATGCCCTGCCACGACGGCTTCGACGCGTACGTGGCACGGAAGTAGTCCGCCAGCTTCAGCTTCGATGCCGCGGCCTCGTCCACCACCACCGTCGCGTGCGGGTGCAGCTGCAGCGCGGACGCGGGCACGATCGAGGCGACCGGACCCTCGACCGTCTGCGCCACGGCCTCCGCCTTGCCCTCGCCGGTGGCGAGCAGGATCGGGTGCCGGGACTCCAGGATGGTGCCTATGCCCTGGGTGATCACGTGGTGCGGCACCTGCGTGATGTCGCCGTCGAAGAAGCGCGCGTTGTCGATCCGGGTCTGCTCGGTGAGCGTCTTGATCCGGGTACGGGACGCGAGCGAGGAGCACGGCTCGTTGAAGCCGATGTGCCCGTCCGTGCCGATGCCGAGGAGCTGCAGGTCCACCCCGCCGGCCTCGGCGAGCGCCCGGTCGTACGCCTGGCAGGCGGCCGGGATGTCCTCGGCGGAGCCGTCGGGGCCCATGAAGGACGCCTCGGACAGGCCGAGCGGTTCGACGACCTCGCGCAGCACCACGGAGCGGTAGGACTCGGGGTGGCCCGCCGGCAGCCCGACGTACTCGTCCAGCTGGCAGATGCGGGCGCGCGAGGCGTCCACGGCGCCGGAACGGACCTTGGCCGCCAGCGCCTGGTAGATGGGCAGCGGGGTGGAGCCGGTGGCAACGCCGAGAAGGGCATCGGGCTTGCGGCTCAGCAGCGCGCCGATGGCTTCTGCGATGAGTTCGCCGCCTGCCTTGGCGTCCGGGACGATGACAACTTCCACGCGGGGCCTGCCGATCTGAAGAATTGAATCATGTGGTATAGACCAATCAGGGTCCAATCTAGCAGACCCGGTGGCGCGGACACGATGGCCGTACCCGCCCCGGCCGCACCCCGCTGGCGGGTGCCCGGTGCCCCGTGGTCGACTGGGGCGAACGGCGTTCCTGACGCACCGGAACACTCCTGGGAGGCCCGACATGCCCGCCACGTCATCGTCCGAGGAGCGCGAGAGGCCGGGCCGGATCATGTCCGGCGAGATGGCCGAACAGCCCGGAGTGCTGCGCCGGATCCTCGATGAGGGCGCCCCCGTGATCCGCGAGGTGGCCGCCGGGATCGCGGCGAGGAGGCCGCGCTTCGTCCTCCTCACCGCCCGCGGCACGTCGGACAACGCCGCGCTCTACGCCAAGTACCTGCTGGAGATCCGGCTCGGCCTGCCCTGCGGACTCACCTCCATGTCCACCACGACCGCGTACGGCGCGAAGCCGGACCTCAGGGACGTGCTGGTCGTCACCGTCAGTCAGTCCGGCGGTTCGCCCGACCTGGTGGCCTCCACCCGGGCCGCCCGCGAGGCCGGCGCGATCACCCTGGCCGTCACCAACAACCCGGATTCGCCGCTGGCCGCCGTCTCCGAGTACCACATCGACATCCTCGCGGGCCCGGAGAAGGCCCTCCCGGCCACCAAGACCTACACGGCGTCACTGCTGTCCCTCTACCTCTTCGTGGAGGGCCTGAGCGGCGGCGACGGTGCGGCCGCCGCGATCCTGCCGGAGCGGGCCGAGTCGATCCTGGCCCGCAAGGACGAGGTCAAAGCGCTGGCCGCGCGGTACCGCTTCGCCGAGCGCATGGTCATCACCTCGCGCGGCTACGGCTACCCCACGGCCAAGGAGGCCGCGCTGAAGCTGATGGAGACCAGCTACATCCCCGCTCTCTCCTACTCCGGCGCCGATCTGCTGCACGGTCCGCTCGCCATGGTCGACAACATCTCCCCGGTGATCGCGGTCGTCACCGACGGCCGGGGCGGCGAGGCGCTGCAGCCGGTCCTGGACCGGCTGCGCGGCCGTGGCGCGGATCTGTTCGTGGTCGGCCCCGAGGTTCAGGTGGCGGCGGCGTCCGCGGGCTTCGCGCTGCCGACGGCCGGGGTCGCCGAAGAGGTCCAGCCGATCCTGGAGATCCTTCCGCTGCAACTGCTGGCGTACGAGGTGACGATCGCCCGCGGCCAGGACCCGGACGCGCCCCGCGCGCTGGCCAAGGTCACCGAGACCCGCTGACCGGAGGACAGGCCCGTGGAACACCCGCGGGCCACGGCACCGGAGCGGGACCCTCGGCCCGTCCGGCACCGCAGCCCGGAGTAAGACCGACCACCGGACGGTCTGTTCGGCCGGCGGTGTGCGGTGCCCCCGGCCGGGGAGAGGCGCCTGCGCAGTCAGGGCAGAGAGCGCGGGTGCCTCGATCCACCCTCCTGTGCGGGGAGAGTGGAAGCTCTGTCTTGAGCATTGTGGACTAGACCATTCGCCGTGTCCATCCGTCGGAGCGCCGCAATTTTCCGGGCCTCTTCCCCTGACACGTACGCCCGGGGCGTTCGGTTCGGAGCCATCGCCCATCCGCGGGTACGCTCGCACACGTGCCCTCCATGAACGACCTCGTCCGCCAGCACACAGCCCTCAGCGACACCGACCTGGAGTGGCTGCATCTGCTGGTCTCGGAGTGGCAGCTGCTCTCCGACCTGTCCTTCGCCGACCTCGTGCTGTGGGTCCCCACCCGGGACGGCACCCGCTATGTGTCCGTGGCCCAGATGCGGCCCAACACCGGCCCCACCTCCTACCAGGACGACATGGTCGGCCATCTGGTGCCACGCGGCCGCCGTCCCCTGCTCGACGCGGCCCTGGACGAGGGCCGGATCGTGCGCGAGGGCGACCCGGAGTGGCGCGAGGAGGTTCCGGTACGGGTCGAGTCGATCCCGGTGCGGCGCGAGGGCCGGGTCCTCGGCGTCATCGCCCGCAACACCAACCTCCTGACCGTCCGGACGCCGTCCCGGCTGGAGCTCACCTACCTCCAGTCGGCCTCCGACCTGGCCCAGATGATCGCCGCCGGGTCCTTCCCGTTCCCCGGCCAGCAGGTCGACATGGACGCGTCGCCGCGCGTCGGCGACGGTCTGATCAGGCTCGACGCCGACGGGGTCGTCCAGTACGCCAGCCCCAACGGCCTCTCCGCCTACCACCGCCTCGGCCTCGCCTCCGACCTGGTCGGCCAGCATCTGGGCGGGATCACCGCCGAACTCGCCCCCTCCCGCGGTCCGGTGGACGAGGCCCTGGTCAAACTCGCCAGCGGCTACGCGCCCCGGGAGTTCGAGGTCGAGTGCGCGGGCGGGGTGATCCAGCTCCGGGCGATTCCGCTCAAGCCCAAGGGCGTCCGTATCGGCTCCCTGGTCCTCCTGCGGGACGTCACCGAACTGCGCCGCCGCGAGAGGGAGTTGATCACCAAGGACGCCACCATCCGGGAGATCCACCACCGGGTGAAGAACAACCTCCAGACCGTTGCAGCCCTGTTGCGGCTCCAGGCCCGCCGGATGGACTCGGTGCGGGGCCGTGAGGCGCTCAACGAGGCGGTACGGCGCGTCGGTTCGATCGCCATCGTGCATGAGACGCTGTCCCAGAATCTGGACGAGCGAGTGGAGTTCGACGAGATCGCCGACCGGGTCATCGCGATGGTCGCCGAGATCTCACCGGGCAAGGTCACCTGCCGCCGGACGGGACGCTTCGGCATACTCGACGCCGAAGTGGCCACCCCGCTGGCGATGGTGCTCACCGAGGTCCTGCAGAACGCGCTCGAACACGCCTTCACCCTCGCCGAGTCCGGCACGGTCGAGGTGTCGGCGGTACGCGGCGGTTCCTCCGCCGAGACGCGGCTGCTGATCACGGTCCAGGACGACGGCTGCGGTCTGCCCGAGGGCTTCGACCCGCAGCGTGCCGGCAATCTGGGACTGCAGATCGTGAGGACGCTGGTGGAGGGCGAGTTGAGCGGGGCGTTCGGTATGATCCCGGCCCCCGAGCGCGGCACCAGGGTCGTCCTCGACATCCCGGTCCGGGCCGAGAAGTAGCCCCGGCCGCGATCGGCGCGAACACAGCAGTGAGCCCGGACCGTTGTTCACGGTCCGGGCTCACTGTTCATGCATGCGCTTCGGGGGTACTGCGCGCTGCGACTCGGGGGGCGGGGTTGTGCGTACGCTCTGTACGCGCCGCCTGGCTGAGGCTCGTAGCGGTGGCGTCGGATCAGGCGCTGGCGTTACGCGCCCGGTTGCGAGCGGCACGGCGCTTCATGGCGCGGCGCTCGTCCTCGCTGAGGCCACCCCAGACGCCGGAGTCCTGGCCGGACTCGAGCGCCCACTGCAGGCACTGCTCCATGACGGGGCAGCGACGGCAGACGGCCTTGGCTTCCTCGATCTGCAGCAGCGCAGGACCGGTGTTGCCGATGGGGAAGAACAGCTCGGGGTCTTCCTCACGACAAACGGCGTTGTGACGCCAGTCCATGGCTGCTACCTCTCCTTGGTATTGCATACTGTTGCTTGTGAATGTGAACGCTTTCACGAATCCCCCCGTAGGCAACGGGCCGACGCCCAGACGAACTGGTTGTGGTCCTGTGGATTGAGGAGGGGTTCTGGCTCTCAGTGGAGGCCGTTGTTGCGGGCCGTCCCGATCGCCATGTAGAGATTCGCAAACCTCGGCGGCGGATACAACCCCTTCCGGAAACTTTTTTTTGATTCCTCGGTGTCGACTAGGTCACAGCCGTACTTCTATGGGGTGGAGTCCAGCCCAAACGTTCGAGTTAAAGGACTTTGGTCTCTTCCACTCACACAATCACACGCAGTGCACGGCGTACGCCTGTGAACGTCACACTGGTGCGCACTCCCAGATGGTCGCCATCCATCTGAAAGGGCAGTGGCGCCTTTGAATGCAAGGTGAAGTCCGTGAGGTCGTGAAGTGAAACGGCGTGCTTCCCGGACGGGCCCTTCTCGGGGCTCGAAGTGAGCAGCTGGGTGCCGTATCGGGCCACTGCCGAGGTGGAGAGCCGCTTCAGCCCGAGTACGTCCAGGCCGGTGTCGAACGTGGCCTTCGGAGATGCGTACAGCGGGCGATTCCCCAGGTAGGTCCAGGGTGCCGTGTTGGAGATTATCGACAGTGCAAGATCGGTCACAGGTGGTTGCCCGGGTGTCTCCAGGGTGATTGCCCCGTGTCTGCGGTGCGGTTCCTCCAGGAATTGCCGGACGACCTGGCGGACATACAGCCCGTGCGTGGAGCGCATACCCGATTCGCGTTTCTGTTCGACCCGGCCGACCACGCCCGCGTCGAATCCCAGTCCGGCGCAGAAAGTGAACCAGCGTTCCGGGACCGACTCGTCCTCGGTGCCCGGGGTGCCGGCCGCCAGCCCCAGGCCGACCGTGCGTTCGGTCCCCTTGGCGAGCGCGTCCAGGATCGCGCCGGTCGCCTCCACCGCGTCGTTGGGCAGGCCGAGGGCGCGCGCGAAGACATTGGTGGAACCGCCGGGAACCACCGCGAGGCTCGGCAGGCTGTCCAGGTCGGGGCCGTTGTGGAGCAGACCGTTGACGACCTCGTTGACCGTGCCGTCGCCGCCCAGGGCGACCACCAGGTCGATCTCCCCGGAGTCCGCGGCCCGTCGGCCCAGGTCCCGGGCGTGGCCCCGGTACTCCGTGGTCACGGCCTCCAGCTTCATCTCGCTGGCCAGTGCGTGGATGAGCACGTCACGCGTCCGCGCACTGGTGGTGGTAGCAGCTGGATTGACCACAAGGAGTGCGCGCATGACGGCCAGACTACCTACCGCGTGGTATCGCTCTGAAGTCCTGCCCCATGACCTTCACACTCGGTGACGGACCGGGCGCGGTGGGGCGAGGGACGGTCGTCCGTTCCCTTACGTTTCCGACCCCGGCTTCGCTTTCGCGGTGCCGGGATGCCAACCTGCAAGGGTGAGTACTCAGCAGAACACGCCCTCCGAGCCGACCTCCGAGTCGCCCTCCGAGCCGCTTTCGGAGTCGCCCTCGCCCTCGGTCGGACCGGCGAAGCCGAGCAGGATCACGCTCGTGGCCGGACTCAACGCCCTGGAAGGGGCGGCGCTCGTCATCGGTGGGATCTACATGCTGGTGATGGGGCTGCTGGGGCGCCCCGACAGTCCGCAGCAGGCGGAGATGGGTGGCCTCACGCTGATCGCGCTCGGCCTGATCCCGCTGATCGCCGCGCGTGGCCTGTTGCTGCGGCGCAGCTGGAGCCGCGGCCCCGCGCTCATCACGCAGATCATCGGGCTCCCGGTGGCCTGGACACTGCTGAGGTCCCACGGCGTGCTGATCCCGGCCGGGATCGTCCTCGCGGCGGTGGTCCTGACGGCGCTCTATCAGCTGGTCAGGCCGACGACGATCGACGAACTGGGCATCCGCCGGCCCGGCACCACACCGGACGCCTGAGCCGCGGGTGCCGTCGGCCGCCCCACCACTGGACGCATGACGGACCGCCCGGCCGCGACGGGACGGGGACGCGCGAGCCGCTGGTCCGGCCGCTGCTCGCCGGGACGCACGAGCGGGCCGTCGCGCCGCGGCGCGACCTGATCGCCGCACCCGATCGACCGGCCACCGCCTGCCGGACGGGCGCGAGCCACTGCCCGTGCCCAGCCGCCGCGCGCCTGAGCCGGCTGTCCCGCAGCGGCTGCCCGGCGCACGGGGTCTCGGCGTTCGCCTCGGCCCCGCGCGCAGGCGCCGGACCCTCGCCCCGCCCTCTCGCCCTACTCCTCGACGAGCAGCCGCTCACGCAGCTGCGCCAGGGTGCGGGCCAGCAGCCGCGAGACGTGCATCTGCGAGATGCCGACCTCCTGGGCGATCTGCGACTGGGTCATGTTGCCGAAGAACCGCAGCAGCAGGATCCGCTTCTCGCGTGGCGGCAGGTCCTCCAGCAGCGGTTTGAGCGACTCCCGGTACTCGACGCCCTCCAGCGCCTCGTCCTCGGAGCCCAGGGTGTCCGCCACCGCGGGGGACTCGTCGTCCGTGTCCGGCACGTCCAGCGAGAGCGTGCTGTACGCATTGGCCGATTCCAGGCCCTCCAGGACCTCTTCCTCGGAGATGCCCAATCGCTCCGCCAGCTCGTGCACCGTCGGCGAGCGGCCGTGCTGCTGGGAGAGTTCGGCGGTGGCCGTGGTGAGCGAGAGCCGCAGCTCCTGCAGCCGGCGCGGCACCCGGACCGCCCAGCCCTTGTCACGGAAGTGGCGCTTGATCTCGCCGACGACCGTGGGTGTCGCGTACGTCGAGAACTCGACGCCTCGGTCCGGGTCGAACCGGTCGACCGACTTGATCAGCCCGATCGTGGCGACCTGGGTCAGATCGTCCAGCGGCTCGCCGCGATTGCGGAACCGGCGGGCCAGGTGCTCCACGAGCGGCAGATGCATCCGCACCAGCCGATTGCGCAGCTCCGCCTTCTCGGGCGATCCGTCGGGAAGCCTGCGCAGTTCGATGAAGAGCGCCCGCGCCCCGCTGCGGTCGTGTGGATCGTGGTGCCCGTGCTCGCTCATCTGGCCTGCCCGCTCCGCCTGCGACTGCTCCAACGCGACCGTAGGACCCGCAGGCCCGTCCGCCCCGTCCTCCGGATGGGGCAGGGCCTGCTGTTCCGGGATGCCCGCTGCGCGCACCACCTCTGGTCGGATCGTCTCGTCCCGCACAGGACCGTCCCCGTTCCCGTTGCTCACGCCGGCCCGGGTCCCGCGCCGCGCTGTTTGTACAGGCTGATGCTGACCGTGCGGTCGTCGGCGACCGAGGAGTCGACCTTGCCGGCCAGTGCGGAGAGCACCGTCCAGGCGAAGGTGTCGCGCTCCGGCGCCCGGCCGTCCGTCGTCGGCGCCGACACCGTCACCTCAAGAGAATCCTCGATGAGCCGGAAGACGCAGCTGAGGACGGAGCCCGGCACGGCCTGCTGGAGCAGGATCGCGCAGGCCTCGTCGACGGCGATGCGGAGATCCTCGATCTCGTCGAGTGTGAAGTCCAAGCGCGCTGCGAGACCGGCCGTGGCCGTACGCAGCACTGACAGGTAGGCACCCGCAGCGGGCAGCCGGACCTCTACGAAGTCCTGATTCCCGGGCTCGCCTGCGATCTGGGACACCCTCACCTCCAAGGTGGCACAAACTCTTTCGAGGGTCCGGGAAGAGTGCCCCGGAGCCATGCGGTACGTCTTCGGTTCTGGTCCGGCGACGCTATCGCGATCCATGATGCCGTGTCGCCGGGCCCTGGGGCCTGCCCGCGGATCACGGACGGACGGCCCCGGCCCATGACTGTCACTCATGGTAAGCCCATGAGTACACACGGTGGGTAGAGGTCTGCGGCGGCCAATTACGAACAACCGGCGCCGGATTGACGTACCCAGACGTCAGACGATCGAACCGTCCTCGAAGCACCAGCGCCAGCTTTCGCCCGGCTCGAAGCTCCGCATCACCGCGTGAGCGGTCTCCTTGAAGTGGCCGGTGGCGTGCTGCAGGGGTGACGAATCGCAGCAGCCGACATGGCCGCAGACCAGACAGAGTCGCAGCTGCACCGGGTGGGTGCCCGCCGCGAGACAGCCGGTACAGGTCTCGCTGAGCGGGGTCGGCTCGGGGCGCGGCAGTTCGGACAGGTGCGGGCAGTCACTCATGATTGTCAGGTTACGACGGATGCGAGGACCGTGAGATGGACGCATTGCCGCTGGTGGCACTGGTCGCGGCCAGTGCGGCCGTCGCGGGGGCCGCACGCCGCACCCCCGTGCCGGCCCCCCTCCTGCTGGTCGCAGTGGGGCTGGTCGCCTCGTATCTGCCCGGGGTGCCGACGTACACCCTGGACGCGCACGTCGTGCTGCCACTGCTGCTGCCGCCGCTGCTCTACACGGCCGCGGTCGACAGCTCGTACCTCGACCTGCGGGCCAATATCCGGCCGGTCGCGCTGCTCTCCGTCGGTTACGTGCTGTTCGCGACCGCGGCGGTCGGCTGGCTCGCGTACCGCCTCGTGCCCGATCTGCCGCCCACCGCCGCGCTGGTGCTCGGCGCGGTGGTCGCCCCGCCGGACGCCGTCACGGCCGCCGCGATCGCCCGCCGGGTCGGGCTGCCCGCCCGGGTCACGACGATCCTGCAGGGTGAGTCCCTGGTGAACGACGCCACCGCGATCACCGCCTACAAGGTGGCGCTCGCCGCCGCCGTCGGCGAGGGCATGAGCTGGGGCGCCGGGATCGGCGAATTCCTCCTCGCGGCCGTCGGTGGCGTCGTGGTCGGCCTGGCGCTGATGGTGCCGCTGCACTGGCTCCGTACGCACCTCAAGGAAGCGCTGCTGCAGAACACGCTGTCCCTGCTGATCCCGTTCGTGGCGTACGCGGCGGCGGAACGTGTGCACGCCTCCGGGGTGCTCGCCGTGGTCGTCGTCGCGCTCTATCTGGGCCACCGGGCCTGGCAGGTCGACTTCGCGACCCGGCTCCAGGAGGCGGCCGTCTGGAAGATGGTCGCGTTCATCCTGGAGTCCGCGGTCTTCGCGCTGATCGGGCTCCAGCTGCCCTTCGTACTGAAGGGGCTCGGCAGGTACGCGGTGGCGGAGGCGCTCTGGTACGCGCTCGCCGTGTTCCTCGCCGTCGTCCTGGTCCGCTTCGTCTGGGTCTACCCGGCGACGTATCTGCCCAGATGGCTGTCGAAACGGATCAGGGAGCGCGAGCCCGACACGGACTGGACGGCGCCGCTGATCGTCGGCTGGGCCGGGATGCGCGGGGTCGTCTCGCTCGCCATCGCCTTCTCCATCCCGGTGGTCATGGCCGACGGAAAGGCCTTCCCCGCCCGTGACCTGGTGCTGTTCCTGACCTTCACCACCGTCATCGGCACCCTCGTCATCCAGGGGCTCAGCCTGCCGCTGCTGGTGCGTGTCCTCAGGCTTCCGGGGCGCGACGCGACGGCGGAGACGCTGGCGGAGGCGCAGGCGCAGAGCGAGGCGTCCACAGCCGCCGAGGCACGTCTGGAGGAGCTCCTCACCGACCGGCGCAACGCCCTGCCGGGACCGCTCACCGACCGGCTGCGCGCCGTCCTGGAGCGCCGCCGCAACGCCGTGTGGGAGCGCCTCGGTGCCGCCAACCCGGTGACCGGGGAGTCGGCGGACGACACGTACCGGCGTCTGGCCGGGGAGATGATCGACGCCGAACGCGCGGTCTTCGTTCGGCTGCGGGACGAGCGGCGGATCGACGACGAGATGCTCCGCACGCTGCTCAGACGGCTCGACCTGGAGGAGGCGGCGGCCTACCGGGAGGAATCGGGCGCGCCTTGACGGGGGCGTCCAGGGTCTTTCGTTTGGATCGGGCCGGATCGGGGAGCGGGGTCCGGCGCAGTGGATCGCGAGGCGGAGGAGGGAGTCATGGCGGCGCCATCGCGACCGACGACAACGCGGCGAGGCGCGGTGCCGGGGCACGCGAGCCCGGCCCGATCCGGACGAAAGACCCTCAGGGCCGGCCCGTGACGACGGCCGCGACCGTGGTTCCCGCGGGGAACGCGCCCTCCTCGGTGAGCGCGGTGAGCGCGTACAGCAGCTTGGCGACATAGAGCCGCTCGACGGGCAGCCCGTGCCGCTGCTCGAAGTCGTCCGCGAAGGCGTGCAGCGGCGGGGGCGTACGGGCGTATCCGCCGAAGTGGAAGCGTTCGTCCAGGGACCACGACCCGGCCGCCCCGCCGAACGCCTCCTGCTGCAGTTCCCGTACCGCGTCGCCGAGGAAACCGCCGCGCAGCACCGGGACACCGAGGGCGCGCTGCCCCGGCCCGAGACCGGCGGCGAGGCCGGCGAGGGTGCCGCCCGTACCACAGGCCACCGCGACCACATCGGCCCTGCCGCGCAGCTCACGGCCCAGCTCCGTACAGCCCTGCACGGCCGCGGCGTTGCTGCCGCCCTCCGGGATGACGCAGCACTCCCCGTAGGTGCTCAGCAGCCCCGCCAGGACCTCCGGATCGTTCTTCGCGCGGTACGTCCCGCGGTCCACGAAATGCAGGGTCATCCCGTCGGCGGCGCACCGGGCCAGCGAGGGGTTGAGGGGGCGGTCGGCGAGTTCGTCGCCGCGTACCACCCCGACGGTGGGGAAGCCGAGCAGCCGCCCGGCGGCGGCGGTGGCCCGCAGATGGTTGGAGTACGCGCCCCCGAAGGTCAGCACGGTGCGCCCGGCGGCGGCCCGCAGATTGGGGGAGAGTTTGCGCCATTTGTTGCCTGGGAGATCGGGGTGGATCAGGTCGTCCCGCTTGAGCAGCAGCCGCATGCCGTGGCGCGCGAAGCGCTCGTCGCGGATCTCCTGCAACGGGGACGGCGGGCGTTGCTGCAAGAGGGCGTCAAGGTTCGCGGGGCGATTCACCCGTCCATTGTGGAGCGCTCCTGCCCGTGCCCTCGCACGTCAGAGCCCCGCTCACACCATTCGGGTGGTGTGAGCGGGCGGAAGCCGACGCGCTGGACTGCCCTGATCGCCGTCGCCCGGCGAGCCGGGCCTATGCCTCGCGGGTGACGCGCGCGTGATCCGTGAATACCCGCCTGAACAGGTCGTGCCCCGTCCGCCCGGCGTGCCGGAGCGCCCAGTCCTGAGCCTCGGCCTGTTCGTCGCACGCGCCGGACTCGGCTCGGCAGCCGTCGGCGACGCAGAACACCTCATAGGTCACCCCGCCCTCGGGGGCGTGCCGAATCGAGTGGGGGACGTAGCGGAGCACGGCGCGGGTCATCGAGTCACCTCCGCATGTGGGTGCTGACGGATTTCTACGTTGCAGTCCACGACCCCCGAGAGGTCCCGGCGCCGATAGCACTCAGTGCGCTGAGCGACCAGCGCCCCGCACACGTCGCAGTCCGGGTCCGCCGGATCAGGGTCGGGCACTGGGAACGGATCACGCTGTTCGACCTGTTGCCATAGTCCCCGCACCATTCCGAAACCCCTTCATCGTCCGCCGGTGTCGCGATCGTCCCGCTGGTGATCAGGACGGGGGAACCTCGAACGTTCGGCACTTCGGGACGTCCCACAGCCTGTAGAACGTCCCCATGCAGAACGAGCGGTTAAGGGCTGTCATGGCATCCGGCGGCTGGACTCATGCCTCATTGGCCAGCGTGACGGGCGTGGACCCGAAGAGCGTGGAACGCTGGGTCAACCTCGGGCGCACCCCACGGCGGGCAACTGCACTCAAGGCGGCCGAGACGTTGGGCGAGGACATTCACGCCCTGTGGCCGGCGCTCCGACAAGCACGTGCAGCGCGGGCTGTCAGTCCGGAACTGGTCGCTCTGTACGACCAACGGGCAGACCTTCCCGTATCCGTGTTCGTGGATCTCCTCACGGCAGGGCGCGAGCGGATCGATGTCCTGGTCTACGCGGCGGTGTTCCTGCACGAGGCGTATCCCCGGTTGAACGATCTCCTGCGGGAGCGTGCTGCCGACGGGTGCGCAGTACGCATCGCAGTCGGTGACGCGGACAGCGAGAACGTCCAGCAGCGAGGGCAGGAAGAGAAGTTCGGGCACGGCATCGAATCCCGCTGCCGCCTCGCTCTCCTGCACTACCGGCCGTTGGCGAGCGTGCCGGGCATCGAACTCCGGACGCACGGCACGACGCTCTACAACAGCTTGTACCGGGCTGATGATCAGGTGTTGGTCAATGCCCACGTCTGGGGTGTGAATGCGTACGGTGCGCCCGTGTGGCACCTTCGCCGCCACGAATCCGGCGGCATGTTCGACACCTACGCGGACAGTTTCGATGCCGTGTGGGAGACAGCGCGCCCTGTGGAGGCATGACCCGATGGCCCGGACCGAGTACTTCGACGATCCCCAGGCGCCCGAGCCGAACAGCATGGTCGTGGCCGCATCGGCGGTGGTCACCGACAGCGAGGGCCGCCTCCTGCTGCAACGGCGCCGGGACAACGACCTGTGGGCACTGCCCGGCGGAGGGATGGACCTGGGTGACTCGCTGCCCGGCACGGCCGTCCGCGAGGTCAAGGAGGAGACCGGCCTCGACGTGGAGATCACGGGACTGGTCGGCACGTACACGGACCCCCGGCACATCATCGAGTACAGCGACGGCGAGGTGAGGCGACAGTTCAACGTCTGCTTCACGGCCCGCATCACGGGCGGAGAACTGGCCCTCTCCGACGAGAGCACGGAACTGCGGTTCGTGGCACCGGCCGACCTCGATGCGTTGCCCATACACCACACCCAACGCATGCGCCTCCAACACTTCTTGGAGCGCCGTCCAGCGCCGTACCTCGGCTAACCATGTCCGGGCGTGATGGCTCCCTCGCCACGCTGACGGGCTGCCCGTCCTCGGAGCACCGGCCGCAGGCGGGACAGGTCGAGCACTTCGGAAGGCATGACGTCATTGTCGTCGGGCTGTACCGAGCCGGGCCCGGGAGGGGCGGGCACGGATCATTTCAGGCGGTCCTGGATCCGGTCCCGCATGGAGTCCATCGTGAAGCCGCGGGGATCGATCTTGCCGGGCTGCCACTCCTTGTGGCCGATCACCGAGCGTGAGGTCCAGCCGGGGTGGCGGCAGATCGCGGCGGCGGCCTTCTCGATGCCTTCGAGCTGGGCGTCGGGCCAGGGGTCCTTGCCGTCGCCGAGGTTCTCGCACTCGAAGCCGTAGAAGTGCCGGTTCCCGTCCGTGCCGGCCTCGTTGTCGGCGGGGAGGCGCTTCTCGGCGACGACGGCGCGCAGTACGTCGGCGTCGCCGAGTCCGGCGTGGTTGGCCCTGCCGCAGCCGACCAGATGGACCCGCCCGTCCTTGGTGATCACGCCGTGGCAGAGCGGGCCGGGGAGTTCCGGAGCGCCGTCACGGCAGATACGGACGGTGGACTCGGTGCCCTCGGTGACCGTGTGGGGGATCATCACTCCGTCGACCGGGCCCCAGGGGCCCTTGTGGTTGCGGTGGTGAGTACGCCAGTCACCGACCTGGACGACAGTGAGCCCCTCGTTCATCAGGGCTTCCAGGAACGTGCTCGCGGGCATGGGTGCGGACATGGCCGACTCCTTGTGCGCGTGGGGGGCGGGTCCTTGTTGCGCTTTTACCGGAATGTCGCTCTCCAGGCCATCTCCGGACCGGTTGTTCGGATCGTGAGCGAGTCGATCCGGTCAACCCCGCGAGGACGGGCCGGGTTCAGTCCTGCGCGAGCCACAGGTCGGGGCCGAAGACCTCGTAGTGGATGTCGGCCGCCGGTACCCCCTTGGCCAGCAACTGGGTGCGCACGGTACGCATGAAGGGCAGCGGACCGCAGAGGTAGGCGTGGGTGCCCGTGGCGATCGCGAGGCCGCTCAGGTCGACCAGTCCGGTGCGGTCGGCGCGGTGGCCGGGCTCCGGGTTCTCGTACCAGAAGTGGGCCGCGGCGTCGGCGAGTTTGCCGGTGAGCAGGGCGTGATCGGTGCGCAGCGCGTGGTCGGCGGGGGAGCGGTCGCCGTGCACGACGGTGACCGGGGCGCGGTGGCCGGTCGCCGCGAGGTGTTCCAGCATCGAGAGCATCGGGGTGCAGCCGATGCCCGCGGAGGCGAGCAGCAGCGGGGCGTCCGCGGAATCGAGTACGAGGTCGCCGTACGGGGCGGAGACCCGCAGCCGGTCACCGGCTCCGACCTCGGCGTGGAGGTGGCGGGAGACCTCGCCGTCGGGCGATCCGCCGCCGTGCACCCGCTTGACGGTGATCGAGCGCAGCGGCGAGCCCGGGGCGCTGGAAAGGCTGTACTGGCGGATCTGGCGGGCGCCGTCGGGGAGTTCCACCTGTACGGAGACGTACTGACCGGGGCGGAAGGCGGGGGCGGGGGAGCCGTCGGCCGGCCGGAGCTGGAAGGTGGCGACGTCCGCGGTCTCCTCGATCCGGGCGACCACCTCCCACTCGCGCCACACGTCCCCGGCGACGATGCCGCGCTGCGCGTACAGCCGCTCCTCGATCGAGATCAGGGCGCCCGCCATCAGCCAGTAGACCTCGTCCCAGGCGGCGGCGACCTCCGGGGTGACCGCGTCGCCGAGGACCTCGGCGATGGCGGCGAAAAGATGCGTGTGCACGATGTCGTACTGCGCGGGGGTGATGCCGAGCGAGGCGTGCTTGTGGGCGATCCGGCCGAGCATCACGTCGGGGCGGGTGTCCGGCTGCTCGACCAGCTGGGTCGCGAAGGCGGCGATGGAGCCCGCGAGGGCCTGGCGCTGGGCGCCGGACGCCTGGTTGCCGCGGTTGAAGAGGTCGCGCAGCAGCTCGGGGTGGGCGTCGAAGAGCTTGCGGTAGAAGAGGTCGGCGATGTCCCCGATGGCCGCCCCCACGGCGGGGAGGGTGGCGCGGACAGTGGCGGTCGACGTCTCGGAGAGCATCGGTGGACTCCTGAATCTGTAATTGGTATTTGAGATTCTTATTTTTGGGCGCACGGAACCAGGTGGTGGCGCCGGGGGTGTGGTGTGCGGTGGTCCGGCCCGGGATCAGTCGGGGGCCGGGCGGCGGCTGCTGATGCCGATCAGCAACGGCCCGGTGGGGGAGGCGACGAGTTCGGCGACGGTGATCGGGTCGAGCGAGGCGTAGAAGGCCTCCTCCGCCAGGCGCAGCGCGCCACGCAGCCGGCAGGCCGCGCGCAGAGGGCACGGGGTGGAGCCCTCGCAGTCGACGACGTCGCCGGGTCCTTCGAGCTCCCGGACGAGCGCGCCGATGGAGGCGGACCGGCCTGCTCCGGTGAGGCTGAGTCCGCCGCCGCGGCCCCGGCGTGCCTCGATGAGACCGAGATGCTGGAGCTTGGCGACGACCTTCGCGGTGTGGGTGTACGGCACCTCCATGGTGGCCGCCACCTCTCGCGTGGTCGGCGGATCCTCGTTCTTCACGACGGCGAGGCGCATCAGTACGCGCAGCGCCACGTCGGTGAATCTCGTCAGCCGCATGACCGCCACGTTAGATAACTTGCATTGAGGATGCAAATTATCGCCGCCCGTGGGCATCGCTGAGCGTCGTGCCCAGCCCAAAGGCCGGTTAGTCGCACTCATTTGTGTAATGGCGCGCCGACTCTCCGTGCTGAAAGGCTTCTTCGCGCAGGTCGACCAATGATCGAGAGGGCGTCACATGTCCGTTGGTGAAGAGGTTCAGAACACGCCGGTGCCGCCGCAGCAGAGTCTGGGCACGGCGGCGGCGCGGAACCTCGCGACGACCACCAAGTCCGCTCCGCAGATGCAGGAGATCAGCTCGCGGTGGCTGCTGAAGATGCTGCCGTGGGTGCAGGTGCAGGGCGGTACGTACCGGGTGAACCGGAGGCTGAGCCACTTGGTGGGGGACGGCCGGGTGACCTTCGTGCAGACCGGTGACCGGGTCTCGGTCATCCCGGCCGAGCTCGGAGAGCTCCCGGCTCTGCGGGACTTCGGTGACGAAGAGGTGCTCGGTGAGCTGGCCCGGCGGTGCGAGCAGCGTGACATCGCCGCCGGCCGGGTGCTGGCCACCACCGGGGACGCGGCGGACCGCGTCTTCCTGCTGGCGCACGGCAAGGTCGAGAAGGTCGGCACCGGCCCGTACGGGGACGAGACGGTGCTCGGGGTCCACGCCGACGGGGCCTACTTCGGCGACCACGCCCTGATCGACGGCGACGCCGTGTGGGAGTACACCGCCCGCGCCGTCACCGACTGCAAGGTGCTGACGCTCCGGCGGGCCGATGTGCTCAACCTCGCCGAGCGCGCTGGCTCGCTCCGCGCCCATCTCGCCGGACTGCTCAGCGTTCCGAAGCAGCGCACCAACAAGTACGGCGAGGCGGAGATCGACCTCTCCGCCGGCCATGTCGGCGAAGCCGTCGTCCCGCACACGTACGTCGACTACGAGGCGGCGCCACGCGAGTACGAACTGAGCGTCGCCCAGACCGTGCTGAAGGTCCACAGCCGGGTCGCCGACCTCTACAACCAGCCCATGAACCAGACCGAGCAGCAGTTGCGGCTCACGGTCGAGGCGCTGCGCGAGCGCCAGGAACACGAGCTGATCAACAACCGCGAGTTCGGTCTGCTCAACAACTGCGACTACGGGCAGCGCCTCCAGCCGCACGACGGCGTGCCCGGCCCCGACGACATGGACGAGCTGCTCTCGCGCCGCCGCGGCTCGAAGCTCTTCCTCGCCCACCCGAAGGCCATCGCCGCATTCGGCCGCGAGTGCAACAGGCGCGGTCTGGTGCCGGAGACCGTAGACGTCGGCGGACACCGTGTGCCGGCCTGGCGGGGCGTACCGATCTTCCCGTCCAACAAGATCCCGGTCAGCGACGCCCGGACCACGTCGATCATCTGCATGAGGACGGGTGAGGACGAGCAGGGCGTCATCGGACTCCACCAGACCGGCATCCCGGACGAGATCGAGCCCAGTCTGTCCGTCCGCTTCATGGGCATCGACGCGCAGGCGATCATCTCCTACCTGGTGACGGCCTACTACTCGGCGGCCATCCTCGTGCCGGACGCTCTCGGCGTGCTGGAAAACGTCGAGGTCGGCCGCCGGCGGTAGACCCTCGGGGCCCGGACGGCCGTGTCCGGGCCCCGTCAACCTCCGCCACCGGGCAGCCGTGCCCGGGGCGGCCTCGGGAGGACGTCCCAGTGAAGACCCATCACGCACCCCCATCACCCACCCCCCGGGCCCCGGGGGACGACGATCCGGTCGCCCGGGCCATTCAGGGGCCCGAGGCCGCGGCCCCCCTCCCGGCCACGCAGGGGCAGGAAGCCGCGGTCCTTCTCGAACAGACCCGGGTCCTCGTCGATCCCCAACTGCGCGCCGCCGTCGAATCCTTGCCCGGATCGCTCCGCCGGGTGGCGATGTACCACTTCGGCTGGCAGGAGGCCGACGGCACCCCGTCCACGGCGCGGGCGGGCAAGGCGATCAGACCCGCGCTCGTCCTGGCCGCCGCCCGCGCGCTGGGCGGCGATCCGCAGCGGGCGGTACGGGCGGCCGTCGCCGTGGAGCTGGCCCACAACTTCACCCTGCTGCACGACGACATCATCGACGAGGACCGGACCCGTCGGCACCGGCCCACCGCCTGGGCGGTCTTCGGTATCCCGGACGCCGTCATCACCGGCGACGCCATGCTCGCCCTCGCCCAGCGGCTGCTGGCCGAGGACACCGACCCTGCCTCGGCCCGCGCCTCGGCAAGGCTCTCGGCCTGCGTCATCGAGCTGTGCGCGGGCCAGCAGGCCGACTGCGCCTTCGAGGACCGGGGGCCGGACGAGGTCTCGCTCGACGAGTGCCTGACCATGGCCATCGCCAAGACGGGCGCGCTGCTCGGCTGCGCCTGTGCGCTGGGAGCCCTGTACGCCGGTGCGGGGGAGCGGGCGGTCGGCGCGATGGACGGATTCGGCCGGGAGGCCGGTCTCGCCTTCCAGCTCATCGACGATCTGATCGGGATCTGGGGGGATTCGGCACAGACCGGGAAACCGGTCGGGGCGGATCTCGTCGCCCACAAGAAATCCCTGCCCGTGGTCGCCGCACTGACCTCCGCCACTCCCGCGGCGGCCGAACTCGCCGAGCTCTACCGGGGATCCATGAACACACCCGGCGAGATCGGCCGCGCCGCCGACGCCGTCGACCGGGCCGGCGGCCGGGACTGGGCACAGGTCTGCGCGGCGGACCGGATGGCGCGCGCGGTCCACCACCTGTCCCGGGCGGTCCCCGACCTGGCCCCGGCGGGCGACCTCCTGACCCTGGCGGAGTTCGTCACCCGCCGGACGCACTGAGCCGGGGGCGGAAAGGAGGAAACGGTACGCGCGGCGGTGGTGGAGGCGGTGCTCCGAAGGGGGCGGAGGGCGCGGAGCGGTGGAGGGGGCGGAGGAAGGAGAACGGAGCAAGGGGCCGAGGTCACAAGGCCCGTGAGGTGAAGAGGAGGGCGACCGGGCGACTGTCATGGGCACGGGCTACAGTCCGTGCCCATGACAGATGAGTCATGGGCAGGGTGGTACCGGGACCGGCAGGGTTCCGACGCGGTCATCCTCACCACCGACGGACAGCAACTCCGCCTCCGGATCAGGGGCATCGACTTCGAGGGCGAAAGCTTCGACGGCCTCACCCCGGTGGCCGGCACTCCACCCGCCGACGGCCTGTTCGCCCTGGTGGACGGCGCTTTGGGCGATTGTGTCCTGGAGTGGGACCTGCCGCTCCCGGTCCTCTGGGACGAAGCCGTCCACCAGGCCACGCTCAGCTGCCTGTTGTCGCTGCGCCGCCCCGATCCGTACCTCCACCTGGAGCTGCAGTTCGGCGGGGCCGCCTACGGATCCCACCGCGCGGAGAGCGACTTCGCGTCCGCCCTCGCCACGATCCAGCGCGCCCTGCCGCCCGGGGTGCGCCTCCAGACCTGCATAGCCTGCGCCTTCTCCGACTACTTCCCGGCCCCCGGCCGGGGCCTTTCCGGCGGTCTCGCGTGCTTCCGGGGCGCCAAGGACGCCTACCGCGGGGCGGCCGGTGAGGGCGATGTCGTGGACCTCTGGGACCGGCGCACCGGATTCGTCCAGGAGGTCTGGAGCTGCCGCGAGTACGAGCCCCGCCCGGACCGGGGTGCCGGAACCGGCCATCGGGGCGCCTTCCCGCTGGAGCTGGCCTGATCTTCCTTGCCCCACCGCTGAAACCGTCCCGCACCGGAACCGCTCCGGTGCGGGACGGTTTCGTTGTTCCACGCCCGGGGAGCCCCCGGCCACCGCCGGGTCGAACGTGGTGCGCGGACCTCTCCGCGGCAGACATCGATCCCCCGTCGTCGCTTTGGACGTTGCCACCCGTGGGGCCGCCCGATGCGGTGGAGGTCTGGCCGGCGCTTGCCACAATCTTGTCGGCCCTCCATTGTTCTACTAGCATGCGAACAATGGAGGTTTTCATGATGCGTAAGAACCTGGGCCGCGCGACGCTCGTCGCCCTGCCGTTCCTGCTCGCGCTCGTCGCCGACCTGGTCCTGTTCGCCACCTTGCACGACCGGTTGCCCGAGCAGCTGGCCAGCCACTTCCAGGCCGACGGCCGGGGGAACGGGTACATGGGGCAGGCGGGGTACGTCGTGACCAATGTCTTGTTGTTCGTCGCGATCGGGGGGCTGTGGACCCTCATGGTGGTGCGGGGGAAGTTCTACGGGCGCGCCCACCGTCGGCTGACCGCCGGTGGTTATGCCTTCGCCGGGTTCCTCGGCTGGGTGATGGCCGCCGTGCTGATCGCCAACGTGGATGTCGCTGAGAACGCGCGGGGCGACGCCCAAGGGGTGTCGTTCCCGATGTGGCAGCTTGCCGTCGCTCTGGGGGTCGCCGTGCTCGCCGGGGGGCTGGGGCTGTTGATCGCCGCGCTCACCCCCGTACCGGAGCAGTCGGCCGAGGCCGTGCCGGCCGGAGACGGAGCGCGGATCACGCTCGCCGACGGGGAGGTCGCCGGATGGGCGCGCGGCGCCGGGGGCTGGTGGCTGCCGCTGATCGCGCTCGCGCTCGTGGTCGGCGGAGTGGTGGTGCTGTTCGTCTCGGGCTGGGTGGCCGCGCTGCCTCCGCTGATCCTGGGTGTGCTACTGGCCGTGTTCGCCCGGCCGTACGTCGTGGTGGACCGGCGCGGCATCACCATCTCGGGCATGCTCCCCTGGCCGCGCGTGAGGGTGCCGCTCGACCGGATCGAGACGGCTACCAGCCGGCACGTCAACCCCCTCACGGAGTACGGCGGCTGGGGCTACCGCATCCGCCCGGGGCGGACCGGTGTCATGATCCGCTCCGGTGAGGGCATCGTGGCGACACTGGCCGGCGGCCGGGAGTTCGCGGTGACCGTCGACGACTCGGCGACCGCGGCCGCACTCCTCAACACCCTGATCGACCAGCGACGGGCGGAGCACTGACCATGCTGTTCCGGGTCGATCCCACCTCCACCGTGCCGCTCGGCGATCAGATCGCGGCATCCGTGCGCCGCGCCGTCGCCGACGGGACGGTGGAGTCGGGCGAGCGCCTGCCCGCCGCGCGGGTGCTCGCCGAGTCCCTCGGTGTCAACGTCCATACGGTGCTGCGGGGTTATCAGCAGCTCCGCGAGGAGGGGCTGATCGAACTGCGCCGTGGGCGCGGCGCGGTCGTCACAGGAGGCGCGTCCCCGCACCGGGCCCGACTGCTGGGGCGTGTACGCGAAGTGGTGTCGGACGCCCGTGAGTTGGGAATGACGGAGGACGAGCTGCTGGCCCTGGTCCGTACCGCGCTCAACAGCCCGTAGACCGGGGCGGGCCGTGACGGCGGCCCCGGGCGTGGCCGCAGGTCGCCGGGTTGCTCCTTCCTCCTTCGTCCGCGGGCCCAGGGGGCCACCCCGTCCTACGAGGTGGCCGCCTGGGCCGTTGAGCTGCCGGGCGGTGTCAGGAGGAGCTGTGCGCGAGCACGGCCGCGAAGCCGTTCTGCCACAGGTAGTTCACCTGGCCGCGCTCGTTCGCGTTGGGGTAGGGGTTCGTACAGGACGGGCCGGGACCGCCGCCCGACATCAGCTCGCTGCACGGACCGGAGTAGTGATCCGGCAGGCCGAGCACATGGCCGGTCTCGTGGGCGGTGACGCGGGTCGAGTTGTACTGCTGGTTCTGCGCGTAGTCGAGGAAGATGTAGCCGTTGCCGTGCCCGTCGGTGCTGGCGTACGAGCCGCTCGGGTCGTTGCCCTCGTAGTAGGCGAAGTCGGCGTTCGAGCCTTCCTGCAGCCGGACGTTGGACACCGAGCTGTTCCAGATCTGCGCGCTGTTGGCTATCTGGGTGCGGAAGCTCGGCGCGTTGGCGGTGCTGTAGACGATGGTGACCGCCTGGGCGCCGGGGTTGGCCGCCCGCTTCTCGGCGACGGACTTGGCGACCGCCTCGAAGAACGCCTTGTTGGCGGCGGCGCTCTCGTGCGACCCGGAGTGGGCGGTGTAGCCCGCGTGTTCCGCCGAGGCGGCGGCGGGCGGTGCGGCGGGTGCGGGAGAGGCGGCGATGGCGGGTGCGGTGCCCAGCGCGGCCGCGAGTCCGAAGCCGAGGCCGACCACGGCCGACAGGACGGTCCTGGGGTGTCTCATGGGGGGTCTCCTACCGATTACCGATCCGATGAACCCGTCCGATGATCGGACTCGGACGGGAGGCGGTACGGAGAGAGTGTCGGGGAGCGGAAGCCGTGGCGGATGATGTCAACCGGCGATAGCGCCGGCCTATCGCCACCCCCGGTACTGTCGACGAAGCATTCGACAACTCCCGGTGAATTAAAGGGTTTTGATGGGATTGTGGCGTCTGGTGCGTCAGCCGCCCGCCGCCCTACGCTCGACGGCATGGAGCTTGAGGTGAGACACCTCAGGGCGCTGTGCGCCATCGCCGACACGGGCAGCCTGCACCGAGCGGCCCGCGCACTGGGCGTGAGTCAGCCCTCCCTGACCACCCAGCTGCGCCGGATCGAGAACGCTCTGGGCGCCGAGTTGTTCCGCCGGGAACGGACCGGCTGCCGGCCGACGTTGCTCGGCCGTGCCGTCCTCAGCCGGGCCCGCCCCCTGGTCGACGGGATGACCGCCCTGGTCAGCGACGCGAAGGCGGAGGCCGACGCGGTCCGCTCCTCCGGCCCGCGGCTGCGCATCGGCTGCACCGCCAGCCGGGTCATCGGCGGCTGGCTGCGCAGGCTGCGGCTCCGGCTGCCCGACACGGACATTTCGCTGCGGGTCGACGTATCGGCCAGCGCGCTGCTGCGCACGGTCGAGGCGGGCGGGCTCGACGTCGCCTTCGTGCACGAGGTCGAGGGCTGCCCGCTGACCGTCCCGGAGGGCCTGGTGCAGCGCGTACTCCTGGACCGTGAACCGCAGTTCATCTCCATGGCTCGGGATCATCCGGCCGCCGCCCGGCCCGTGGTCGACCTCGGGGACCTGGCCGCCGACCGGTGGATGGTCGACCCCACCGTCGACGGCGAATGGGACGGGCTGCGCCGGGTGTTCGGAGAGGCAGGCCTCGCGCCGACCGTTCTGCACGGCGACTACCTCACCGCCGCGTCCCTGGTCGTGCTCGGCGAAGCGGTCGCCCCCTGCCAGCCCACCTCCGGGCCACGCGACGACATGGCGATCCGGCCGCTGCGTGACGACCCCCTCGCGGTACGGCTGCTGCTGGTGTCCCGACCGGGCGCCGACATGGCGGCGGTGTATGCGGAACTGGAGGCGGCCTACCGGGAGGCGGCCCAGCGCGCGGCCGGGTACCACCAGTGGCTGCTGCGCAACCGCAGTCCGCTCGCCCGCACACCGTGACGGACCGCTGTCCCATTCCGCCGAGAGCGAGGAACGGTTCCGGTCCGGGCGTCCGGCGGGCAGAGTCGGATCCCATGAGGCTTCTGATGCTGGGCGGAACGGAATTCGTCGGCCGCGCCGTCACCGAGGCGGCGCTCGCGCGCGGCTGGGAGGTGACGGTGTTCCACCGGGGCCGTCACGCGCCCCCGCCGGGCGTGACGGAACTCCTCGGCGACCGCACCGCCGACGGCGGCCTCGCCGCGCTGGCCGGGGCCGCCGGTCGCGGCGGGGACGCGGATGTCTGGGACCTGGTCGTCGACACCTGGAGCGGTGCCCCCTCGGCCGTACGGGACGCGGCCCGTCTGCTGGCCGGCCGGGCCGCCCGGTACGCGTACGTCTCCAGCCGTTCCGTGTACGACCACCCGGCCCCGGCCGGTCTGCCCGAGGACGGCCCGCTGGTGGCCGGTGCCTCGCCCGACGCCGGTGGGGACATCCCGTATCCGCTGGCCAAACGCGGCGGGGAACTGGCCGCGCTCGACGCCTTCGGGGACCGCGCCCTGCTGGCCCGCGCGGGGCTGATCCTGGGGCCGGGGGAGAACATCGGCAGGCTGCCCTGGTGGCTGCTGCGGATCGCCCGCGGCGGACCTGTACTGGCCCCCGGGACACCCGACCTGATGCTTCAGTACATCGACGCCCGCGACCTCGCCGACTGGCTCCTGGACGCCGGCCGCGCCGGTCTGCACGGGCCGTACAACCTGGTCAGCCGACCGGGTCACGCGAGCATGGGGCAGCTGCTGGAAGCCTGTGTACGCGCCACCGGCTCCGCTGCGGAACTCCGCTGGATCCCCGCGGAGACCATCCTGGCGGCCGGGGTGGAGCCCTGGAGCGAGCTGCCGGTCTGGCTGCCGCCGGGCGAGTTGTACGACACCGTGCACCGGGGCGATGTCAGCAAGGCGCATGCGGCCGGTCTGCGCTGCCGGCCGGTCGAGGAGACGGTCGCCGACACCTGGAAGTGGCTGGGGGAGTTGGGCGGCGTGGCCCCGCGACGGCCGGACCGGGCCCCGGTCGGCCTGGACCCGCGGGTGGAGGCCGAACTGCTGTCGGACACGGCCTGACGCGCGTACGCACATGTGGCGTGCGCCGTTGCGCTCCCGAGCGCGCGGCCTGCTCCGACTGCGCCTCGCGTATCGGGGTATCCGGGTAGATCAGACACCGAACGGCGTGCCATGACAATCATTTATTCAAAAAAGCTGCATATTGCCCTCTATGCCATCACATGCGCGTAGACGCGGCACAAGTATCCGGGCGGCGGTGGTCGTGTCGGCGGCTGCGGCGATGGTGGGCACGCTCGCGTCCACCGCCGTCGCCGATCCGCTGCCCGGCGGCCTCGGCCCGTGTCTGGGAAACGACTGTCCGACGACCTGGCCCGACCCGAGCAATCGGCCCGTCACCGAGCACGACAGCAACATCAACATCTTCGTCGGCGGTGACTTCCTGGTCCGGGAGGCCGCCGCCGACGCCGAGGGGAAGATCGTCACCCTCGGCAATTTCGACATGGCCGAACGTGCGGGCGCCTCGCAGATCTACAACGTCGGCGTCGCGGGCGTGGGGTCCCGGGTGCCGCCGCCCAATGATTCCGACTATCCGACCGTGGGCGGCGACCTGACCGTGGCGACCGGTGAGCGGCTGCTCGCCGAGGAAGGTCCGAACCACGGCGTGGTGAAGTACGCCCAGAACCTCGGCGGAACGGTGATTCCGGCGGCGGTCAAGGACGCCGGGGCCACGGCGCCGTACACCGCGCTGCGCGACCAGTTGACCGCGGCCAGCCACTGCTACGCGTACGACGACAACAAGGACCACCGCCGTCCGGCCACGGGCACCGTGCAGAACAACGGCTCCGAGACCGTCTTCACCGGTGACGGCAGCTCCGCGCTCCAGGTCTTCACCGTGGACGCCGATGTGACGTCGGCCCAGGGCGGGCAGCAGGGCATCACGTTCAACGGCATTCCGGACGGCGCGACCGTGCTGGTCAACGTCTACGGCAGCAGCCGCAACATCAGCACGCTGATGGGCTCGCTGCCCCAGGCCGGGCTCCGCGAACACCTGATGTGGAACTTCCCCGACGCCACCGAGATCGGGCTGGAGGGCACCGGCCAGTTCCAGGGCAGCGTACTGGTCGGCAACCGGTCGAGCGTGACGACGCTCGCGATGAGCGGCACCAACGGCCGTTTCTACACAGCGGGTTCACTGACCCACACCTCCGAGGGGGAGTCCGGCGGCCAGGAGCTGCACGCTTATCCCTTCGACGGGGATTTGCCGACCTGTGGCGAGGAGTCAACCCCGACCCTGACCCCCACGCCGTCGGAATCGGACAAGCCGGGTCATGAGGGGCCGGACAAGCCGGGTCATGAGGGGCCGGACAAGCCGGGTCATGAGGGGCCGGACAAGCCGGGTCATGAGGGGCCGGACAAGCCGGGTCATGAGGGGGTAC